>JADLEU010000264.1 GCA_020845955.1 Anaerolineales bacterium | reverse complement strand
CGGTGGCGACCAGGGCGAGGGTGTCGACCAGGGGAATGGTGTCGTGCAGCGACTGGCCGGCCGTCTGCAGGGTGTCGACCAGGGCGGAGAGGGAGTCGTCGGCCTGGTCGAGCGCGCCGCCGGCGATCGCCATCGCCTCGCTGGTGGTCTGCAGCGTCGTGCCGGCCAGATCGAGCGTGGTGGCCAGCCCGGTCTTCATCGACCGCATCACGCGCCAGACGCCGGCGATCCCGGCTAGGCTGACGAGCAGCCCGCTGATGGCGGCCAGGACCACCACCAGCCCAATAGATCGATAAACCCTGCGTCTCATCATTATTCGGCTCCTTGGCGCAGCCTGTTTCGGGGAGCGCAGCTGGCAGTCTGGACCGGCGCATCACGACGCGGCCAGGCAGCTGGTCGGATTGGCTGGACGGAGATTATAGTCACGGCTCAGCCGATTGGCGACAATACCTCCGCCTGGGGGTGGCGCTGCCAGGTCCGGCGCGCCGTACGAGGCCAAGGGGACCCGCGAGACCGGGGCGCGGCTTACTTCGGGGCAGCTGTCGTTCGTGGACTTGCCGGCCAGCCGCCGCCGGCAGCGGCTTGGGCGCAAGCGGAAGGCCAGGGCAGCGCGCTGCGCGCAGGACAGAGACGAATGATGCTTGTAGGTCAATTGCTGGACTGAGAAGCCAGCGGCCTGATCCGGGTGGCGCCGCTTGAGCCGGAGGTCGAATACCGGTTCCGGCGCGCCCTGGTCCAGGAAGCGGCCTACCAGTCGCCGGTTCGGTTCGCCGGAACTGGCGGGATCGTTTCTCAGCCGGCCAGACGCGCGCCAGACGCTGGCCTCGCCGGGCCGGGACGCGCAGGCGATCTGAGCGCTATCGCTCGACGGCCTCGCCGGGCACGAGGTCGTTCAGGCGATAGCCCAGGTGGCGCTCGGTGAGGAGGTAGCGGGGGTGGGCGGGGTCGGGCTCGAGCTTGACCCGCAGCCGGCGCATAATGCCTTTGACATACTCGGTCGCATCCACGTACTGCTCGCCCCACACCCGCTGCAAGAGCATGCGCGTGGTCAGCACCCGGCCGGCATTGCGCGCCAACTCGGCCAGCACCGCGTACTCAATCGGCGTCAACGCCACGCTGCGGCCGGCCACGCTCACCAGGTGCTGTTCGGTGTCAATCTCCAGCGCGCCGCACACCACCCGCTGGCCCAGCGGCCGGCTTCCGCGCCGCAGGACGGCCCGAACCCGCGCCAGCAGCTCGGCCAGGTGGAAGGGCTTCACCACGTAATCGTCGGCGCCCATGTCTAGCGCCGAGACGATATCGGCCTCGCTGCCCTTGACGCTGAAGATGATGATGGGCGTGCCCGAATCGGCCCGGATTTGGCGGCAGACTTCCAGCCCCCCCACACGGGGCATCATCAAGTCGAGCAGAACCAGGTCGGGCAGCACCTGCTCAAAGCGCTCCAGCGCCAGTACGCCGTCGGCGGCTGTCACCACCTGGTAGCCCGCGGCCGTCATGGCCTGCTTGACCGCGGTGAGGATGCCGGGGTCGTCGTCCACCACCAGCACGCGCACCCGGCCGCGGGTCACACGGCCTCCGGCCGTCGAGCCAGCGCCAGCGCTTCCACATCGCCGCGCTCGAGGTCAGCCGCGCTGGCCAGGCAGCTGGCCGGCAGCGCCAGGCAGAAGCGGCTGCCCCCGCCAGGCCGGTCTTCGACCCAGATGCGCCCGCCGTGCGCGTTGACGATGCCGCGGCAGATGGCCAGGCCCAGGCCGCTGCCGCGCCGGTGGCTGCCCTGGTCGCGCTCAAGCCGATAGTAATACTGAAAGACGCGCTCGCGCTCGGCCGCCGGAATGCCCGGCCCCCGATCGGCGACGCAGAGGCGCAGCTCCGTGTCGGTATAGCCCGCTTCGACCGTAGCTGGAACACCGCGAGGGCCATAGCGATAGGCGTTGTCCAGCAGGTTCCACAGCACGTCCACCATCCGATCGGGGTCGACGTAGATCAAGGGCAGGTTGTCGGCCAGTTTCAGCGCCACTGACCCGCAGCCCTGCAGCCCTTCAAATTTGGCGACCGCATCCGCGATCAGCGCCGGTAGCTCGGTCCAGTCGCGGTCGAGCGCCAGCCGCCGCGCTTCGATCCGGGAGAGGTCCAGCAATTGGTCGACCAGGCGGGCGAGGCGCCTGCCCTGGTCGGCGATGTTGTGCAACAGCTGGCTATCGCCCCTGGCCAGCCGGCGATCCTGTCGATCGAGCAGACCCTCCACGGAGGCAGCGATCGCCGTGAGGGGCGAACGCAGGTCGTGCGACACCATCATCAAGAAGCGGTTCTTGAACTGATCGGCCTCGCGCAGCGCTTCGGTCTCGCCGGCCGCGCGCTGGAGCTGGGCATTCTTCAGCGCCAGACTCAGTTGGTGGCCAATGCTGGCAAACAAGGTCAGGTTGGCGCCAGTGAGCTGACGGTGGTGGTAGCTGCCGGCCAGCAGCACGCCCAGGCTGCCGCCGCCGGCTGCCAGCGGCGCCAGCATCACGTCGCACAGGCCAGAGCGCTGCAGCAGCCCGGCCTGATCCAGCGCGGCACAGGTCCGGCCGCAGAGGCGCAGGGGCGCCCGGCGCTCGGCCGCCAATTCAGCCAACTGGCGCAGCGCCGCCAGCACCACGGGGCTGGCCTCGTGCCGGCGCGCTTCGCAGGCCTCATAGCGCGCGGCCACGGCCAAGTCGCCAGAGCCGGGCCCACCCAACAGCGCCAGCCCCGCGTCCAGCTCCAGCAGCACCACGATGCGCTCAAGGATCTTCGCCAGGTTTTGTGCCGGGTCTGGCACGGCGCTGAGAAGTTGGTTTACCGTGTTGACGGCTTCAACGTGGCGGTGGTGCTGCTGCAGGGTCGCATACAGGCGAGCGTTCTCCAACGCGGCAGCGGCTTGCAGCGCCAGCGCTAGACCCAGGCGCAGCTCGCCCGCATCCCAGGCGCGAACCGCGGGGCGCAGGGCGACGATGAGGCCCATGACACCTCGTGGGTTCTGCAGGGGCAGGAGCGCGCAGGTGAAGCAGGCCGCTTCGGACCCGCCCACCGGCCAGCTGAGCACGACGGGCTCGCTGCTGTCGCGGGCCGTCGCGATGGCCGTCTCGTCCCGCAGCAGCCCTGCCGCGGCGCGGCGTAGCCCGGCGTACGGACGGGGGCTGAACCAGGCCTCGCGCCCGTCTGGCCGGCCATCCTCATCGAGCAGGAGGGCCGCGGCGCCTTCCAGGTCGAGCAAGCGCGCGGCCTGTTCGGCGACCTGCTGCAGCGTGACTTCCAGGTCCAGGCTGGCGCTCAGGCTGCCCCCGGCCAGCGCCAGGCGTTCGGCCTCCTGAGCCCGGCGCTGCTGCTGCTGGAGCTGCCGGCGCAGATCGCCATCGAGACCGGGCTTCAGCCAGGGCTCGGCAGCAGCAGGCGTGGGCCGGTCGCGCAGGCCGAGCCCACGGCCAAAGAACGCCAGACGAAAGGGCGGCTCACGCCCAGGGCCGGGGGTTTGCCGGCCGTCGAGGCGGTTGGTCATTTCCAGCGCCGCGGCCGCCAGGAACCCGGCAAAGAAGGGCTGGACCAGGCGGTAATCACCACTCAGGTCGAGCGCCCCCAGCACCTGGCGGGTGTACGGATGGCGGATCAGGGCGGTAACGCAGGTGAGGCCTTGCCAGCCTTCGCAGAAGTGCTCAGGCCCCGCCACCTGCACGCCGTGGCCCAAGTAGAGCGCGGTGCCGATCCCATTGGTGCCAGCGGCGGCTTCGCTCCAATCGGCGCCCGGCACCAGTCCAGCCGGTTCCAGCCGCCGCAGCGAGGCGCGATCCCCCGCCAGTTCCAGCAGGCGGCCCCGAGCGTCCGCCAGTCCCAGCACGTAGCCGGAGCCCTCCAGGTAATCCGTCAGCCGCCGCAGTACCGGGCCGGAGGCCCGCAGCAGGAATTCATTGGCCAGGCGCAAGTCGTGGCGTTCGGCCTCGGTCGCCGCGGCCAGGGGGACTTCACGGCGCGATGGCGTGACCAGGGACGCGCAGCGCTGCCACGAAGCGCGGATGACGGCGCGAGGCGCACCGGGGCCCCATTGGCCCGTCATCAGAAACCGCTGGCGGGCCGAGCTCAATTCCTGAACAAACCGCTCAACTTCCACAGGTATAGAGGGGTGCGTCCGCATCCCCCACCGCTGTGTTTCTGCCGCGTTCGCGTCGATTCATCATAGCACCCCACACAGACTCCTGTCTACGGGGAAGCGCGCTTTGCGAATTTCACCCAATTTACACCGGCGAGCAACGCGCTTTCACCGGTCTGTCACCACCTCGGTGCTAAGGTGAAGTGCCGGCCGTGGGCCGGCGTGAATGGCCGCAATTTAGATCGACAAACTTAGCTCCGCGTTCCCCATCTCGCAACGCCAGCGGCAGGAACCCTGGCCGCCGATCCGCCGGAAGGAGGTCACGGCGCTGACCCGCAATGAGACTGCCCCTCTCCCCGCTGCGACTGTCGTTCAACTCCGGCATGATCAAGGAGAGATTGCCATGGAAGAAAAGAAGAACTGGTTCGGCTGCTACGTCGGCGAGGCCCTGGGCGTGTTCTTCATCGTCCTGTTCGGATGCGGCATCGTCGCCGTGGCCGTGCTGCTCGGCATGATGGGCGACCTGTGGTCTATCGGCGCGACGTGGGGACTCACCGTCGCTCTCGCCGTTTGGGCCGGCGCCTCCATGTCGGGCGCGCATTTCAACCCGGCCGTGACCATCGCGCTGGCGCTGCGCCGCGGCTTCCCCTGGGCCCAGGTTCCGCCGTACATCCTGGCCCAAATCCTGGGCGGCTTCCTGGCGGCGGCCGTGCTCAACCTGCAGTTTGGCGGCCTGATCGCGGCCAAGCTGGCCGCGCTGGGCGTGCAGCCCGGCGACCCGGGCAGCCAACTGGTGGCCATGATCTTCACCACCTATACGCCCAATCCTGGCATGGTCGGCATCGACGCCGCTGCCGCGACGGCGCTGGGCGTGGCCGAGGGCTGGAGCAAGGTCTCGGTGCTCAACGGGGCCTTCTCGGAAATCCTGGGCACCGCGCTGCTGATGATCGGCATCCTGATGTTCCTGGAAGCGCGCAGCGTGAACTCGCCCGCGGCCTGGTTCTTCCCGGCGGCGCTGGCGATCATGGTGTGCATGATCGTGGTCATCACGGCGCCGATCTCGATGACGTCGCTCAACGGCGCGCGCGACCTGGGCCCGCGCATCTGGGCCCTGGTGCAGGGCTACGGGAGCATCGCCTTCCCTGGCCCGCGCGGCGATTGGTGGGTGGGCAGTATCGCGCCCATTGTCGGCGCCGCGCTGGGCGCCTACTTCTTCGACTACGTGATGCTGCCGTTCTTCCCCAGGCCGCCCGTGCCCGCGGCCAAGGGCGCCCCCACGCCCAAGGCGGCCCCGGCCGGCGCCGACTAATTGCTGGCTAGCTGTTCTGACGACTGGCGAAGACGCCAGCGGATCGCTGCGCGCAACGGATCGCGCACTATGGGCCGACTAGACCGGTCCGGCCAGGGGCGATGAGGATGTTCGGCATGTGACCCAGCAGGACCGGTATCATCACCCGAATGCCAAGGAGCGTCAGCATGAACCACCCCAAAGTAGCGATTACGAGAACCCCGTCACTTAAGGGCAATGCCGAGTTTCTGCCGCCGTCCAGGAAGTATCGCCGCTACGCCGCGGACGTGGACGCCATCGAGGCGGCCGTGGCCGAGGCCGTCAAACTGGCGGTCGGCAGCGTGGACAAGCTGATCAAGCCCGGCCAGACCGTGCTGATCAAACCCAACTTAGCCTTCAACGCGCCGCCCGAGAGCTATGCCGTCGTCGACCCGCGCACGGTCGAGGCCGTCACCCGCTACTTCAAGAAGAACTCCAAAGCGGGCAAGGTGCTGGTGGGCGACAACCCCTCGCTGGGCAAGCACGTCGGCCGCGCCGACATCGCCTTCAAGACCTCGGGCATGGAAGAGGCCGCCCGGCTGGGCGGGGCCGATGAGGTCATCTATTTCGACGAGCAGCCCACGGTCGACGTGGTCGTGCCCGGCGGCAAGGTGGCCAAGAAGTACAAGGTCTTCAAGCCCTTCCTGGATGCCGACGTGGTCATCAACCTGCCCAAGATGAAGGTCCACCTGGCCAAGACCGTCACCCTGGGCCTGGCCAACTGGCAGGGCATTGGCCCCAACCACCACCCGGCCGAAGGCGGGGTGGACGGCAAGGGCCTGCACATGTGGCAGCAGGGCCAGCACCGCAACGACATCAATGCCAAGGTGGTGGATGAGTACCGCATCCGCAAGGCGGACCTGACCATCATCGACGGCATTATCGCCATGGAGGGCCAGGGGCCGCACGCCGGCGACCCGGTGGAGATGAACCTGATCCTGGCCGGCACCGACACGGTGGCGGTGGACGCCGTCACGAGCTGGATCATGGGCTTCGAGCCGGAGGAGATCGGCGCCATCCGCATGGCCTTCACCGAGGGCCTGGGCGAGCGGCGCATGGATCACATCGACGTGGTGGGCGTCCCGGCCGAGTCGGTCCGCAAGTTCTTCCGCCGCGCCAACGGCGACCCGGTGGGCATGTATGCCGGGTTGGACGTCTACACCCAGCAGAGCTGCCCGGGGTGCTTCGTCAACATCCGCGGCGCCCTGGACAGCTTCGTGCGCAGCGGCGTCAACTTCGACGATTTCCGCGCCAAGGTAGGCGACTGCGTCTTCGTCAGCGGCGGCCTGCCCGACTTCGACCCCGAGACCGCGCGCGGCAAGACCCTGTTCGTCATCGGCGACTGCTGGGAGTACTTCCCCACCTCCGACAACATCCGCCAGGCCGCCAAGCTGGCCAAGGCGGTGATCTATCGCCCAGGCTGCGCGCCGGTGTACATCTTCGCGCAGATCAACGGCGACCTACAAGGCCTGTACAAGCAGGCCACCGAACCCGAGCTCGTGCCGGCCTAGCGCTGGGTCACGAGGCCGGCGTCCTGGCTGGCAGCGGCTGTCTGGCCGCTGCCAGTCCATCGGGCGCCTGACGTCATCCGGGGGGAGGGGGACCTCCCTTAGAGAAAGGAAGCGCCAGTGCCAAAACCAGTCGTCCTTCTCGGCGCCCTCGACACCAAGGGGCACGAGTTCGAGTTTGTGCGCGACCTGATCCGGGCGCGCGGTCTGGAGACCATCGTCGTCGACTTCGGCGTCCTGGGCGACCCGCCCTTCACGCCCGATATCACCAGCGACGAGGTCGCGCGGGCCGGGGGCAGCAGCCTGGCCGCGCTGCGCGCTGGGCAAGACAAAGCCCAGGCGATGCAGGTCATGACGGCTGGCCTGACCAAAGTGGTCAAGCGCCTGCAGGCGGACGGCAAACTGGGCGGCGTCCTGGGCATGGCCGGCAGCGGTGGCACGTCGCTGGCCACGGCCGCGATGCGGCCCCTGCCGGTGGGCGTGCCCAAGCTGATGGTCTCCACCGTGGCCGGCGGCGACGTCTCGGCCTACGTCGGCACGACCGACCTGACGATGATGCCATCGGTAGTTGACGTGGCCGGCATCAACTCCATCAGCCGCCGCATCTACGCCAACGCGGCCGGCGCCATCGCCGGGATGGTCAGCCAGG
>JADLEU010000263.1 GCA_020845955.1 Anaerolineales bacterium | reverse complement strand
GGGCAGCGGCCGATGCCAGTACGCAGACAAGGAGACCCCATGAAGTCCACCCGTAGCGTTTCACTGATCGCGCTGTTGGCCGTGCTGGCGCTGGCCTGGCCGGCGCGCGCCTGGGCCGATTCCGGAACCACCTCTGGCTCCGCTCAGCTGGCCCTGATCACGACCTACCCAAGCCGGGTGGTTGGGATCGGTGAGGCCGTGACCTTCAACTTGAAGCTGGAGCCAGCCGACACTCTCCAGACCGTGCGACTGGAGGTCAACGACCTGCCAGAGGGATGGACGGCCACCTTTCGCGGCGACGGCCAGATCGTCCGGGCGGTCGAGGTCGAGCCCGGAACCCCTGCCACCGTCGAACTTCGGCTGGAGCAGCCGGCTGGCGTGCAGTCGGGCGATTATCACCTGACGGTGCTTGCCAAGGGGGCGGGTGCGCGCGCCGAGCTGTCGATCGACCTGACCGTCAAGGACAAGTTGCCGCCGCGCCTGTCGCTGAGCGCGCAACTACCCACTCTGAAAGGCACGCCGGATACCACATTCCGGTACAGTGTCACGCTGAAAAACGATGGTGACGAAGACCTGGACGTCAGCCTGGTGGCCGACGCCTCGGCGAGCTTCTTAGTGACCTTCAAGGCCAACAGCCAGGAGGTGACCTCGCTCCCGGTCGCCGCGAACAAGTCGCAGGTGCTCAGCGTGGAGGCCAAGGCGTTGGGCGCGGTCGCCTCGGGCACCTATCCCCTAGCTATTCACGCGCAGGGTGGGGAGGTGCAGGCCGATCTCAGTTTGCAGGCCGAGGTGGCGGGCCAGCCCGAGCTGACCGTCACGGCGCCTGATGGCCGCCTATCGGCCCAGGCCACAGTCGGGCAAGACAGCCCGCTCAAGCTCATCCTGCAGAACACTGGTTCGGCGCCAGCGTACAGTCTCAGCCTGAACTCCTCGGAGCCATCTGGCTGGACGGTGACGTTTGACACCCCGCAGATCGACCAGATTGGGCCCGGACAGCAGGTCGCCGTGACCGCCCACGTCAAGCCGCCCGAAAAGGCTGTCGCCGGGGATTACGTGCTCACCTTCCGCGCGCAGCCGGCCGGCGGAGCCGCCCAATCCGCCGAGTTCCGCATCACCGTGGTCACCTCCACCTGGTGGGGGCTGGTCGGCATCGCCCTGATCGCCGTGGCCGTGGGCGTGGTGGGTCTGGCGGTGGTTCGCTTTGGGCGCCGCTGACCCGCAGCGCTTGCCAGACCCTGGAGGCTGAGCCATGGACGATCCCGTTATCCTGGCGCGCTCGCTGACCAAACACTACGGCGATTTCGCCGCCGTCGAGCAGCTGAACCTGGCGGTGCAGCCAGGAGAGGTATTTGGACTGTTGGGACCGAACGGCGCCGGCAAGACAACCACGATCCTGATGTTGCTAGGCCTCACCGAGCCGACGGCCGGTAGCGTGCGCGTGCTGGGCTTCGATCCGGTCCGCCAGCCGTTGCACGTCAAGGCGCGCGTCGGCTATCTGCCCGACCAGGTGGGCTTCTACAACGAGCTGACGGCCCGCGAGAACCTGATCTACACTGCCAAGCTCAACGGCCTGTCGCGCCAGACGGCGGCCGCCCGCATCGCCGCGGCGCTGGAACGGGTGGACCTGCAGGCCGTGGCCCACAAGCGGGTGGGCACCTACTCGCGCGGGATGCTCCAACGCCTGGGCGTGGCCGACGTGCTGGTCAAGGACCCGCAGATCATCATCCTGGACGAGCCGACCCAGGGCCTAGACCCGCAGGGCGCGCACGAGGTCCTGGCGCTGATCCTGGATCTGAAGCGGGCCGGCATCACTATCCTGCTGGCTTCGCATCTGCTGCAGCAGGTGCAGGCGGTCTGCGATCGGGTAGGACTGTTTCACCGCGGCCGGATGGTGCTGGACGGCACAGTCGAGGCGCTCGCACAGCGCGTTCTGGGGGGCGCCTATCGGGTGCGGCTGGAGGCGGCCGGGCTGCCCGAAGCGCTGGCGCCCATGTTGTCCAGCCTGCCGGGCGCGCTGCAGGTCAGCCATGCGGGGGCGGGCGTCTACACCATCGAGGCGCGGCGCGACCTGCGGGCCGACGCGGCCCGCGCCGTGGTCAACGGCGGCGCCAGCCTCCTGCAGCTTGACGTCGAAGCCCGGAGCTTGGATGACATCTACACGCGCTACTTTCGCGAGGTGGACCATGACGGCCAACGCTACACTGGCTAATAAGGGACGGCCGGCCGCGGCCTCCCGGGCGCGCGAGGGCTCGCCCTGGACCGGGCTGTGGGCGGTGATCGCCAAGGAGATGGCCGATCACCTGACCAGCGCGCGCATGCGGATTCTTGAGTTCCTGATCGTCCTCACCGCGGCTGGGACAGTCTACGGCGCTATGCAATCCCTCAAGGGCGCCGGTGCTGAAGACCGTTTCCTCTTCCTGCGCCTGTATACAACCTCGACGGACCCCCTGCCGGCTTTCGTTGGTTTCCTGGGTTTCCTTGTGCCGCTGATTGCCATTGGGCTGGCTTTCGACTCAATTAACGGCGAATTCAACCGGCGCACCTTGTCACGTCTCCTGGCGCAGCCGATCTACCGCGACGCCTTGCTGCTGGGCAAGTTCTTGGGCCAGTTGGGCACGCTGTCCCTGGTGTTGAGTGCCATCTGGCTGCTCATCTTCGGACTGGGGCTGCTGGGGTTGGGGGTGCCGCCCAGCAGCGAAGAGGTCTGGCGCAGCCTTTGGTTGTTGTTGGCGACGATCTTTTACGGCGGCATCTGGCTGGCGCTGGCGCTGGTCTGTTCAGTGGTGTTCCGCCAGCCGGCCACGGCCGCCCTGGCCGCCATCGCCGCCTGGCTGTTTTTCACCGTCTTCTGGGGCATCCTAGGCGGACTACTGGCGCGGGTGGTCAGCCCGGTGCGCTTCGGCACGGTCCAGGAGTTGGTGGCGCAGGCGCAGAGCCAACTCGGTATCTCGCGTCTGTCGCCCAATACGCTCTACGCGGAAATCATGGTCGGGCTGCTCAACCCGGGCACCCGCTCGCTGGGCCTGATCCTGCCAGCGCAACTCCAGGGCGCCCTGCTAGGCGCCCCGCTACCTCTCCGCCAGAGCCTGCTGCTGATCTGGCCGCAAATGACCGGATTGATCGCCGTCACGCTGCTGCTCTTTGCGCTGGCTTATGCGCTCTTCCAACGGCAGGAAATCCGGGCTTGAGCCACCGGCTCACAGGACGCCTATATGACTCAGCCGCTGACTCCCGCACGCCAGATCATGACCGTTCTGGATGCGCGTGTGCCGCCTGAACAATGGGGCAGGCTGCAGCAACTCTACGAGGCCGGTCTCAACCGGCTGCCGCCGCAGATGGTTCGGACCATGCTCGTCCAGAGCGCCAGCGACCGCAACCTCTGGCGCAGCATCTCAGTCTGGCGGAGCGCTGAAGCGCTGAGTGAATACCGGCGAGCGGTTCAGGTGCCCAAAGGCCTCGCCATGTTTCGCGCCGTGGGAGCCGAACCAGTTTGGAGTCTGTTCGACGTGGTCATGGCGGATGCTCAGCCCGGCGACGCTGGCCCTTCACGCCAGACACCGTGGTGACACCGGGCCGAGGCGTCATTTCTTCCGCGGCCCGTTCGCGGGTCCCGCTTGAGTCCGCGTCGCGAGACACTTCGAAAGGTCAACACAATGGCCGGCGCACACGCCGGGCACGTGCTTGCCAAGGCGCCGAACGAGGTCGATCGGCTGCCGTCGTGGGCGTACAGTTGGGAGGCGGAAACCGCCACCCTGCTTGATCGAATTGGGGTCCGGCCGGCTGGCAAGCTATCGATGTGGCCTGCGGGCCGCCAGGCACCCTCACCTCGCTGAGCCGCCGCACCTACGGCTTGTTGCCGCGCGCCGGCATGGAGCACGTCCAAAGCAGGGCGGCCTGCCTGGCGCTGCCGACCGGATACCCCTTTCGCCGTTGGCCAACTGAATCCGCCCAGGCTTTTCGGCCGCGCTTTCTGGCGCGGGCGCCGCCCCGCCGCACACGCACGCGGCGGCACTATTTGCCGCTGGCGCCTGGCCTGGCCGGATCTGTGATATAATTCGGTTCTCTAACTATTAGGCAGTCTAAGCAATGACCACGGATTCTGAAGCCTGTGCGCGCGAGGTGCTCGACGTGGTACCGCTGGTCATGCGGACCATCCGCGGCGAAATGCGCCGCCATCGCGGCCCAGAGTTGGGCGTCCCGCACTTTCGGGTGCTGGCCTTCCTCAGCCAGAACCCAGGGGCGTCGCTGTCGGCGGTGGCAGAGTACGTCGGGCTGCGCCTGCCATCCATGTCCACCCTGGTGGCCGGGCTGGTTGAGCGCGGCCTGATCGCCCGCTGCCCGTCGCCCACCGACCGTCGGCGCGTTTCGCTGGCCCTGACGGAGCGCGGCGAGGCCAGACTGTCCCAGGCCCGCCAGGCCGCGCTGGCGCTGCTGGCGCAGCAGCTGAGCGCGCTGTCGGTCCAGGAACGCGAGCAGGTGGTGGCCGGGCTGGCGGTGCTGCGGGCCGCCTTCACGAGCGCGGCGCCTCCCGCTGCCGCGCCGGCCTGAGCCGCGCTGGGCCTGGCGCGCCGGCAAGCACCCCGACAGGTGTCGGAGAGGCTGTATGGGTTTCGATAATGGCATTCTGCGCCGCTTTGCCGGCGCGACATTCGCATCCTTGCGCATCCGCAATTACCGTCTATACTTCCTCGGGCAAGTCATCTCTAGCTCCGGCACCTTTATGCAGTCGATCGCCCAGGACTGGCTGGTGCTCCAGCTGTCGAACTCGGGCACGGCGCTGGGCGTGGTGACGGCCTTGCAGTATCTGCCGATCCTGTTGCTGGGGTCGTATGGCGGGCTGGTGGCCGACCGCTTTCCAAAGCGCAAAATCCTGTATGTGACCCAGTCGGCCGCCGGCCTGCTGGCCCTAATCCTGGGCGGGCTGGTGGCGAGCGGCTGGGCGCGGCTGTGGATGGTGGACCTGCTGGCGTTGTGCCTGGGCCTGGTCACGGCCTTTGATATGCCTGCCCGGCAGGCGTTCGTGATCGAATTGGTGGGTGCCGCCGATTTGCGGAATGCGGTCACGCTCAACTCGACCCTGATCAACCTGTCGCGCGTTATCGGACCGGCGTTCGCTGCCGTCTTGATCGCCTCGCTGGGGCTGACCCTGTGCTTCATCCTCAACGGTCTGTCGTATGGCGCTGTCGTCGTTATGCTGCGGCGCATGCGGGCCAGCGAGTGGACGTTGAGCACGCCCGCGACCCGCGCTCCTGCCCAGGTGCGCGCGGGGCTGGGCTATGTGCTGGCCAGCCCGGTCTTACGCACGACGTTGTTGATGATGGCCCTCGTCGGCATGCTGACCTATGAGTTTCAGGTCACCCTGCCGCTGATGGCGCGCTTCATCTTCCACGGCAACGCCAGCAGCTATTCGCTGCTGACAGCTGCGCTCGGCACCGGCGCGGTCGTAGGCGGCCTGCTTGTGGCGGGACGCAGCCAGGTCTCGCCCAGCCAACTTGCCCGCGGCGCGCTTCTGTTCGGCTTGACTGTCGTCGCCGCGGCGTTCATGCCCAGCCTTTGGCTGGCCGCGGCCGCCCTGGTCTGCGTGGGCATCTGCTCGATCGCGTTTACGTCGCTCGGCAACAGCGTGCTGCAGCTCTCGAGCTCCTCGCAAATGCGCGGCCGCGTGATGGCCTTCTGGACCATTGCCGTCCTGGGCTCTTCGACCGTCGGCGGGCCGCTGGTCGGCTGGGTGGGAGAGGCTCTAGGGCCGCGCTGGGCGCTGGCGCTCGGCGGCCTGGCGGCGGTCGGCGCCGCCCTGCTTGGCCGCGGCCTACGCGCGGTGCCGGAGTTGGCCGTTGCCGCTGCCGGCCCCGCCGAGGACGCGCGGCCGGCGGCCGCGTCCGATCAGGCTGCCTAACGCTGCCAGGCCTGCCCCGCATTGCCGGCCACGGTAGGCCCTGTGAGCGTCTCCGCGCCGTAAGGGCGGTAGCCATGAAAATACACCTGGTCGACGGCACCTACGAGCTTTTTCGCAACCACTTCGGTGCCCCGCCCAGGCAGACGTCTGACGGCCAGCCGGTCGGCGCAACGCTCGGCTTGCTGCGCAGCCTGCTCATGCTGATCACCACGCCGGGCGTCACGCACGTTGCCTGCGCCTTCGACCACGTAATCGAGTCATTCCGCAACGATCTATATGCCGGCTACAAGACCAGCGCCGGCGTGCCCCCCGCGCTGCTGGCCCAGTTCCGCTTGGCTGAGGAAGCCGTGGCCGCGCTGGGCCTCGTCGTCTGGCCCATGGTCGAGTTCGAGGCCGACGACGCCCTCGCCAGCGCTGTCCGGCGCTTCAGGCGCAACAAATCGGTCGAGCAGATCGTGCTCTGTTCGCCCGACAAGGACCTGGCCCAATTGGTGTCGGGCAGCCGCATCGTCTGTTGGGATCGCCGGCGCG
>JADLEU010000262.1 GCA_020845955.1 Anaerolineales bacterium | reverse complement strand
GGCCTCCAGATGCTCAAGGCCGAACACCTCGGCCCGGATGACCGGCTGAGAGCCTTTGCCCAAGCTCATCGCCCGCCGGAAGGCGATCTGGCGAAAGAATCGCTCAAGCAAGGCCATTGGAATCGTGCCGCAGACTGGGGTGTGAGGTCCGTGTGATACGGTTAGGCATCAGGAAAAACGCCCCGGCGGGGCGTTCCGTGGTAAGGACAGTGGCAGGCGAAACCGGTGTCGCAACCAGCTCCGGTTTGATCAGGCGGCCATATGAGGGCATGCAGTGCCCCTTACCATATTTCACCGCTAGCGGGCCGGCAATCGGCCACGGGCTGAAGTTAGCGTAGGCGCCAACCTGACACGCCAGTCAGACTTTGTCTGACAGCCGAGAGATGGTCGTTAGGCGCGCGGTGGTGTCAGGCCAAGGGAGCGCGGGGGGGGGGGGCGCTGGGCACTGGCCCTTCGCTCTCGCCAACCCGGCCGTGGGGGTGGGCGGCCGGTTAAATCGCCAGGCCCTTGAATTGGCTCTGGTATAGGTGGTGATAGAACCCATGCCGGGCCAGCAGCGCCGTGTGGCTGCCCTGCTCGACGATCTCGCCAGCATTGACGACGACAACCCGGTCAGCATCCCGAATGGTGCTCAACCGATGGGCGATCACAAAACTCGTGCGGCCGGCCATAAGCCGCAGCAGGGCCTTCTGCAGGCGGGCTTCGGTGCGCGTATCAATGCTGCTGGTGGCTTCATCCAGGATCAGAATGGCCGGATCGGCCAGGATGACGCGGGCAATTGCCAGCAGTTGGCGCTGTCCCTGGCTGAGGTTGGCGGCCCGCTCGGACAAGTGGGTTTGGTAGCCGCCGGGCAGTTGGCGGATGAAGTGATCGGCCTCGGCCAGTTCTGCCGCCTGCTGGCAGGCCGCGTCGCTGGCGTCCAGATGCCCGAAACGGATGTTTTCCATCACGGTATCGGAAAAGAGGAAGGTGTCCTGCAGCACTAGGCCGAGTTGGTGGCGGAGGTCGGCTTTGCGGATCGTGCGAATGTCGCGGCCGTCAATCGTGATCCGGCCGCTTTCAAACTCGTAGAAGCGGGTCAGCAGGTTGATGATCGTGGTCTTGCCGGCCCCGGTCGGCCCGACCAGGGCGATGGTTTCTCCGGCTTTGACGGCCAGGGTGAAGTTCTTAATGACGGGCGTGCCCGGCCCGTAGCCAAAGACCACGTTCTCAAAGCGCACGTCGCCCCGGATGGCAGCCAGCGGCTGGGCCTGGGGCAAATCAGGCGCCTCGATGGGCGTATCGATGATGTCAAAGACGCGCTCCGCGCCGGCCAGCGCCGCCTGGATGGCATTGTACATGTTGGCCAGCTGGCGCAGCGGCTGAATGAAGTTCTGCCCGTAGTTGATGAAGGTCGCAATCGTGCCGACGGTGACGAGGCCGGCCAGGGCCAGCCAGCCGCCCAGCCCGGCCAGGACAATCACGAAGAAATTACCCAGCACACCAGTCAGCGGCATCAGCAGGAGCGCGTAGGAGTTCGCGTGGACGCCAACGCCAAAGACCACCTGGTTCTGCTCGCGGAAGCTCTGCAAGACGGCGCCACCGCGGCGAAAGGCCAGGATCACCCTTTGGCCGCTGATCGATTCTTCCATCAGGCCGTTGAGGTGGCCCAGATCCTTTTGCAGCGCGCGGAACCCGCGCCGCGTATAGCGAGCGACGAACTGCGCGAACCAGGCCATGAGCGGCACAACCAGCAGCGTGGCCAGCGCCAGCCAGGCGTTCAGGACAAACATGGCCGCCAGGATCCCGCCCAGCGAGAGAACGCTGGCGAGAAGCGCGGTGACGTTCTGCGACACGGCCTGGTTGATGGCGTCGATATCGTTGGTCAGGCGGCTCATCAGCTCGCCGGCCGGGTTCCGGTCGAAGAAGCCGAGCGAGAGCCGCTGGAGGTGGGCGAAAAGATCGTCGCGCAGCGCGCGCAGCGCCTGCTGTGAGACGCGCGCCATCAGCCAGTTGGCGGCAACCTGACCGAGGGCATTCAGCAGATAGGCGACCAGCATCAGGCCCGCCACGCGCAGCAGCCCGGCGGCATCCTCCCCGGCAATGAAGCGATCGATGGCGACGCCGATCAGATACGGTCCCGCCAGGCCGAGGCCGGTGTAGACCAGGACCAGGGCAATCACCAGCGCCAGCGCCGAGCGGAAGGGCCTTAGGTAGACAGCCAGGCGGCGCAGGGCACGCCGAGAGTCCTGGGCTTTTTCGATCTTGCCGGGCACGGCCGGGCTGCGCGGGCCGAGGCCGGCCCGCACCGTGCTGGGACCCCGGTTCATGCGACCGGCCCCCCACGACCTCTCGACGGGCCGCCGCGCTGGCCGGTCATGCGGTCGGCACCCCGGCCCCCAGTTGCGTGGCGTAGATCTCCTGATAGATCGGGCTGGTCTGCATCAGCTCGGCATGCGTTCCTTGGGCAACGATCCGGCCTTTGTCGACGACGAGGATCTTGTCCGCGTGGAGCACCGTGCTGATGCGCTGGGCCACCACGAAACGGGTCGGCGGCCTGGCAGCAGCGTCCAGCGCGGCCTGAATCTTGGTCTCGGTCTCCACGTCCACCGCGCTGGTGCTGTCGTCCAGGATGAGGATAAGCGGGTCGGCCAACAGAGCGCGGGCAATCGCCAGGCGCTGCTTCTGCCCACCAGAGAGATTTACGCCGCGCTCGGCCACCGAAGTACCGTAGCCCTGGGGTAATTGCTCGATGAAGTCGTGCGCCTGCGCGGCGCGGGCCGCCGCCACCACCTCTTCGTCGCTAGCGCCGGGCCGGCCAAAGCGGATGTTGTCCGCCACCGTGCCTGAAAACAAGACCGTCTCTTGGGGCACCACGGCAACGCGCTCCAGCAGGGCGTCGGGCGCCAGCTCGCGGACGTCGACGCCGTCAACACAGACCTGCCCGCTGGTCACGTCGTAAAATCGAGGGATCAGATTGATCAGGCTGGATTTGCCGGCCCCGGTGGCGCCCAGAATGGCAATGGTCTGGCCGGGCTCGGCGGACAGGCTGACATTCTCCAGCGCGGGCAGATCTCGGCGGCCGTTGTAGTGGAAGGCGGCGTTTTCGAACTCGACCCGGCCGCTGGCCGCGGCCGGCCAGCCGCGCGGCACGGGAACCGCCTGCACATCAGGCACCGCCGCCAGGATCTCACGGATGCGCGCGGCCGAGGCCAGGCCGTTGGCCCAGACATTCGACAGCATGGTCATCATGGTCAGCGGCGTCATGGTCGTGAGCATGTAGTTGGTGAAGGCGATGATCTGGCCCAGCGAAAGCTCACCGCGCATCACCTCCAGTCCGCCGGCCGCGATAACGACCACGACCCCAACGTTGACCAGAGCCGTCAGGATAGGCCCCATCGCGGACATGAACTGCATGACGCGGATCGATTCGCCGGTGAAGGCCTGGTTGGCCTGATCGAAACGGCTCTTCTCGAAGTTGGCGCGGCCAAAGGCTTTGATCAGCCGGATGCCGGCGATGTCTTCCTGCAGCACCGTGTTGAGCGCATCCAGCTTATACTGCACCCGCTCAAAGAGCGGCTCCATCTTGACGCTGAAGTAGACAATCACCGCCGTGGTGACCAGCAGCAGCGGCAGCATGGTCAGGGCCAGGTGGGCGTTGGTGTTCACCATCAAGATCAGGCTGCCCACCATAATCAGCGGCGCCCGGGTGCCGATGCGCAGCAACACCTGGACGAGGCGCTGGAAGGCAGCCGTGTCGCTCGTCAGCCGGACCATCACCTGTCCGGTGGTAAAGCGATCCAGGTTGCCGTGCGAGAAGGCCTGGATCTGGCGGAATTGTGCTTCGCGCAGGTCGCGGGCCAGGCTTTCGCCGACGCGCACGGATAGATAGTTGTTGCCGATGGCAAACACCGTGCTCAGCGCTGAAATGCCCAGCATGGCCAGAGACGTCTGTAGGATTACACTGGCGTTCCGCGGCGCGATGCCCTGGTCGACAATGCGCTGGATCAGGCGCGGAATCGCCAGGTCCATCATGACGACCGCGGCGAGCAAGATCAGCGCCCCCAGCGCCAGCCGCCAATAGGGGCGCGCATAGATAATAAGCGAGCGGAACGCTTTCATTCGGTCTTTGACAGCCAGGGGTGAGGCAGGCAGCGCCGCGCCGCGAGGAGCAGACGCTTAAATTGTACTCCCAGACGGCGTTAAGCGACAAGGCCCGCGCCGGCGTTGGCGCGGGCCGCCGGTGCCCTGCCTGGCGATCAGGCGCCGCCTCAGCGCAGATCGTTTGGGCTGGGCCGCACGACCAGCATAGAACAGTCGGCGCCGTGCAGCACCTTTTCGGTGACGCTGCCGAACATCCACCGCCGCAGTGCCGAGCGGCCATGCGTGGCCATGCCAATCAAGTCGATATCGTGCTGCTCGACATACTTCAAAATCGTGGCCGCGGCTGGTCCGGTGCGCACCTCAACTTTGATCGGGTGACCAGCCCGCGCATGGCTCGTGACCAACTGAGTCAGGTAGGCCGTGGCGTTCGCGTTCAACTCCTCCTCCAAGCGGGTGCTAAGCCCGAGTTCGTAGGCATCCAGGCTGCGCAGATCGGCCTGATCGACCTCGGCCAACACGCGCAGCAGGGTGAGGCTGGCGCCAAGCCGCGAAGCCACCTCCACGGCCGGTTCCAGCGCCTGAGCCGCGAGAGGCGAGCCGTCCAGCGTGACGAGCGCGCGGCCGATCGGCTGCGGGGAGCGGATGACCAGGACCGGGCAGGGAGCGCCGTGCAGCACCTTCTCGGCCACGCTGCCCAACACCCAGCGTGTCAGGCCGGAATAGCCGTGCGACGACATGACGATCAGGTCCGCGTTTTCTTCCCGGGCGACATCGACCACGCCGCTGGCCACGTCGCCCTCGACGACCTTAACCCTCACGGTGGATTGCCCTCCCCCAGCCCGCGCGGCCTGGACTTCCTGCAGGTAGGTCAAGGCTTCAGCGTGGGCCTGGGCCTCAATCCGCTCGGGATAGAGCAGGCCGTAACCACCTTCGGCCGGGATGAACATCTGCGCTCGAATTGGGACGCGCACGAGCAGGACCTGACAGCCCTCGCCGGCAAGCTGCAAGGCGGGTCCCAAAGCCCGCTCAGCCAACTGTGACCCATCGAGTGGAACGAGGATTTTCTTGAACATGACTGGACCTCCTTGGTTGCCAGGCTACCTCAGGCCCGAGACCAACGCCAACAGCACCCCGCCGGCCATCACGCTGCCAAGCTGGCCAGCGGTATTCGCCCCCATGGCATGCATCAACAGGAAATTGTCGAGGTCTTCTTCTTGAGCCAGCCGGGCCGCCAAGCGCCCGGCCATCGGAAACGCGCTGATGCCGGCGGCGCCAATGAGCGGGTTGATGCCGCCGCGGCTGATGGCGGCCAGCAGCTTACCGAACAGCAGTCCGGCCACGGTATCGAGCGCAAACGCCAACAGCCCCAGCAGCAGGATGCTGACGGTATCCCAGTTCAGGAAGCTGGCCGCGCTCATGGTTGAGCCGATTGTCAGGCCAAGGAAGAGCGTGGCCACGTTAATGATCTCGGTTTGAGCCGACTGGCTCAGCCGCTCGACCACGCCGCTCTCGCGCAGCAGGTTGCCCAGCATGAGCATACTGATGAGCGGGGTGGCGGCCGGCACGAGAATGCCGGCCAGCACCGTAACGACGATCGGGAAGAGCACCCGGGCGCGCTGTGAAACCGGCCGCGGCGCGTAGGCCATGCGAATGCGGCGCTCGGCTTTCGTGGTCAGCAGGCGCATCAGCGGCGGCTGAATGATGGGGACCAGGCTCATGTAAGAATAGGCCGCCACCGCGATGGGCGCCAGCAAGCGCGGCGCGAGCTGGCTGGCCACAAAGATGGAGGTCGGGCCGTCAATCGCCCCAATGACACCGATCGAGGCCGCCTCGTTAAGTGGAAAGCGCAGCAGGGCAGCCAGGAGAAGGACGCCGAAAATGCCAAGCTGGCCGGCCGCGCCGAGCAGCGCCAACTTCGGCATGGCCAGCAAGGGGCTGAAGTCGATCATCGCCCCGACGCCGATAAAGATGAGCAGCGGGAAGAGCTCGGTGCGGAGGCCGACCTGATAAAGCAGGGCGAACAGGCCACCCTCGCCGGTCATGCCCGTCAGCGGGATGTTGGCCAGCAGGCAGCCGACCCCAATCGGCAGCAGCAGGATCGGCTCATATCCCTTGGCCACCGCCAGCCAGACCAACAAGCCGCCCGCTGCCAACATCACCAGGTTGCCGGCCTGGAGGTTGGCCAGGCCCTTGGTCAACTCGGCGATCAGACCGCTATAGTCCATGGGCGCCCGGCCTAGCCGGGCTCAAATTCGACCAGCACTTGCCGGTGTTTGACGGTTTGACCGGCAGCGACCCGAACAGCCGCAACCCGCCCGGCAACGGGCGCGTAAATAACGTTGTTCATCTTCATGGCCTCGATCGTGACCAGCGGCTGGCCGGCGCTCACGCTGGCGCCTGGCTTGGCGTTGACGGCCACCACCACGCCCGGCAAGGGTGCCAGCGCCCTGGCGCCGGCGGAGACTCGCGCCGGCGCGGGCGGCTCGCGGGATGGCGGCGCGGCTTGCGCAGGCGCGGGCGGCGCTGAGCCGTTGGAGGCGGGCGCGGCCGGCCACACCTCGAAACGCTGCCCATCGACCCGAGCGACAATCGGCCGGGCAGACACGTCGCCGACCTCAACTTCAAAGTCCTGGTCCTCGATCCGGACACGCACAATCGTCATCGGGTTGTGCCTCGCTGCCTGAGCTGGCTGGCGCGCATGGCAACCTGCCAGGCGCTCATTGCCGGCGCGGACACCCCCCGCTCGGTGCGCGGCGAGGACGGCGCCTGCCGAGCTAACGCCACGCCGACGGCCGCCGCCGCCGCGCGCCGGGCCAGCAGTGCGCGCTGGTCGCCGGCGCCGGCCAGGCCGGGTTCCTGGCCGGCAACAGCCGGCTCGACGATGGGCGCCGCCTCGGCCGTGAGGCGCACCAACAGCGCCATGACGCCCCACAGCAGGACGATCGTCGCGAACACCAGCGACATGCCGATGAGCGAAATCAGCAGGGCCAGGCCAAGGTCAGGCGGCATAGCGGCTTTCCATGCGGCGGGCTACACCGGCATATTCCCATGCTTGCGGGGCGGCGCCGGCGAGTACTTATCGCGAAGCGCCGACAGCGAAGCAATAATCTTGGAACGCGTTTCGCGCGGCTCGATGATGTCGTCGACGTACCCGGCGCTGGCGGCGTGATAGGGGTTGTTGAAGCGCTGCCGGTAGTCGGCGGCCAGCCGGGCGCGCTCCGCGGCAGGATCCGGCGCGGTCTGGATCTGCTGTTTGAACAGGATGTTGGCCGCGCCCTCGGCGCCCATGACGGCGATCTCGGCGCTGGGCCAGGCGTAGTTGACATCGGTGCCCAGGTACTTGCTGCTCATCACCACGTAAGCTCCGCCATAGGCTTTGCGGGTAATGACGCTGATCTTGGGCACGGTCGCCTCGGAGTAGGCGTAAAGCACTTTGGCCCCGTGGCGGATAATGCCCCCGTGCTCTTGATCCACCCCCGGCAGGAAGCCAGGCGAATCGACAAAGGTCACGAGCGGAACATTGAAGCAGTCGCACATGCGCACAAAGCGCGTGACCTTGTCGGCCGCGTCAATATCAATGACGCCGGCCATGACACTGGGTTCTTGAGCGACGAGGCCCACGCTGTACCCGCCCAGGCGCGCGAGGCCCACCAACACGTTGCAGGCAAAGGTCGGCTGAAACTCCAGCCAGGAGCCGGCGTCGACAATCGCATCGATCACGGCGTGCATGCTGTAGGGCACGGCTGGGTCAAGGGGCACAATGTGGTTCAGGTCGACGGCGCCATTGGGAGCCAGGGCCGCGGGCGGCGCGTAGGGAGGGTTTTCGACGTTGTTGGCCGGCAGATAGCCTAGCACGCGCCGGCACAAGGACAGTGCCTCCGCTTCCGACGCGGCCGCCAGGTGCGCTGTGCCGCTGAGGGTCATATGCACGTCGGCGCCGCCCAGGCTTTCTGGATCGATCGCCTCGCCCGTCACGGCCTTGATCACCTCGGGCCCGGTGAGGAACATATAGGAGTGCCTCTCGACCATGATGATGACGTCGGTCAGAGCGGGCGAATAGGCCGCGCCACCGGCGCAGGGGCCCAGCATCACACTGATCTGCGGGATGACGCCCGAGTACTGCGCATTGCGCCGAAAGATCTCGGCATAGCCGCCCAGGCTCTTCACGCCTTCCTGGATGCGCGCGCCGCCCGAGTCGATCAGCCCGACGATGGGCACACCGTTCCGCAGCGCCAGGTCCATCACGCGGCAAATCTTGTGGCTCT
>JADLEU010000261.1 GCA_020845955.1 Anaerolineales bacterium | reverse complement strand
GCGGCCCGAGAGCTACGCCATCCCCATGCAGGCCGGCGGCGGCCCCGAGCTGCTCCAGGCCCTGATCGAGCGCGGCCTCTTCGACGCCGAGCTCGCCATCCAAGCCGCCGCCGCCTCCCAGGGCCTCTTCTGCTGGCCGCCTCCCGAAACGCAGCCCCCGCCCGGCCCGGATTCGGCCTGAAAACAAGCTCAATCTGGTGCAAATGGGGCGGGCGCCGCCAGTTTTCGGCCTCGCGATTCTAGAAAATTTGAGCTATCATATCTGTGCATCGCCGCTTACCGAGCAGGTCGAAAGGAGAACCCCATGTGCGGTCGATTTACCCTCACCGTTGACCCCGAAGAGCTGCAGAAGCAGTTTGGCCTGGCCCAGCCGCCCCCAGCCGGCCTGGCCCCGCGCTACAACATCGCCCCCAGCCAGGCCGTGGCCGTGGTCGCCAACGAACCCGAGCGCAAGCTCGAGTTCTTCCAATGGGGCCTGATCCCCTCCTGGGCCAAGGACCCCAAGATCGGCAACAAGCTCATCAACGCCCGCGCCGAAACCCTGGCCGAGAAGCCCGCCTTCCGCGCCGCGCTCAAGCGCCGCCGCTGCCTGGTGGTGGCCGACGGCTTCTACGAATGGAAGAAGCTCGATGGCCGCAAGCAGCCCATGTACATCCATCTCAAGGACGGCCGGCCTTTTGCCTTTGCCGGCCTGTGGGAGGTCTGGCGCTCGCCGCAGGACGAGCTGTTCAAGACCTGCACCATTATCACCACCGAACCCAACGCGCTCCTGGAAGGCATCCACAACCGCATGCCCGCCATCCTGCCGCCGGAGAGCTACGATCTCTGGCTGGCGCCCGGCGACCAGGCGGCCGACGCCGTGCTGCCGCTGCTGCGTCCCTATAACCCGGCGGACATGCGCGCGGTGGCCGTCTCCAGCCGTGTCAACAGCCCCACGACCGACTCGCCCGAGTTGGTGCTGCCGCTGGCCGTCTAGCCGCCTGGCCTCCCGGCTGGAAGCCGGGCCAAACCTCCAGTTTCCGGCGTCCAGCCCCCGGCTTGCGCTTCCACGCCATTCGGCTACGATTCCAGTCCTGGCACCTTGAAAGGATGGATCGCGTCGGATGCTGCCACCCGTCTCGCGCCGCCTACTCTTCGCCGCCTGCTGCCTGGCCGCGGCCGCGCTCGCCTGCGCCTACGGCGGCCAGCCCATCGAGCCCGCCGAACTGGAGTTTGCCTCGCCGCTGCCTCCCTTGCCTACCCTGACGCGTCCGCCCACGGCGACCATCCCGGCCACGCTCGCGCCCACCGCCACACCGCCGCCGACCCTCACGCCAGCGCCCACGACCACGCGCCCGCCCGACACGGCCACGCCCGGCCCCAGCCCCACCCAGGCGCTCACCCGCATCCCGATTGACAACGGCAGTTTCGACGTCGACTTGAGCGGCTGGGAGCTTTCTGACCCCGAGCGGGTCGAGTGGCATGACGGCTACGCCCGCCTTGACGCCAGCGGCGAAGACGGCGCCAGCCTGATGCGCACGGTGCCGGCGCCCGCGGCCAGCCTCGTGCTGCTGCACTTCCGCTATCGCTCTGAAACCGCGGCCGGCGGCGACTGCACCCTGGAGACCGTCTTCGGCGAGACCCGCACCTTCCTAGAGAACAACCAATGGCGCAGCGCGCAGGTGGACTACACCGCCGAGGCCGGCGTTGACGCCCGGATTGGTGTGACCGCCCGCGGCAGCAATGGCTGCCTACGGCTGCACTTCGACGAGTTCTACTGGCTGGTGCCGGTGGGCGAGCCGCTGGCCAGCGCCACGCCCGAGGCCACCGCCGAGCCGGAGACCAGCGCCACCCTCGCGGCGTCCACCGCCCCGGAGTCCATTGATCCCGCCGCCGAATTCACGCGCGCCTTCACCGTTCAGGCCGAGGGCGACACACCCTTCGGCATCCCCAGCGACCTGCGTGACAACCAGACCATCACCTGGGCCAGCCTGCGCAACGGGCAGGGCCGCTGGCTGTTCGACCTGGGCAGCCCGCGGACCATGGCCGGCCTGCGCCTCGTGGCGCATCGCGACCGCGACCAGGACACGACCCTGCTAGGCATTGACGTCAGCCTCGACGGGCTCCAGTGGGCCGCCGCCTTTGCGCCCGCCACGACCTGCGGCGAAACGCCAGCCTGCCTGATCCTGGAGCAGAACACACCCGTGGCGCTGCCCTTTGGCCCGGTGGAAGCGCGGCACGTGCGCCTGCGCGGCGGTCCCACCGCCTTTGCGCTGGCCGAGGTGGAGCTCGCGCTCTTACCTTGACCCGAGCGGTGGACCCGATCCTGACCGCCCGCCTGCTGCTGCGCGCGTTCGTCCCGGCCGATTTCGACGCGCTGCGCGCGCTCGACGCTGATCCCGAAGTGCTGCGCTATCGCTCGCGTGCCGTGATCACACCCGACGACACGCGCGCCTTCCTGGCCCAGGCCCAGGCCGCGGCGGCCGAGGCGCCGCCCCGCTCCCAATATCCTTTTGCCGTCGTGCTGCGCCTGCCGGACGAGCGCCTGGTCGGCCAATGCGGCCTGACGGTGCTGCCGCCCGGCCGCGACGCCTTTCTGTGGTATGCGCTGTGTCGCGATTATTGGGGCCAGGGCTACACCAGCGAGGCCGCCCGGGCCGTGCTGGACTACGGTTTCGAGCGCGCCGGCCTGCAGCGCATCTTCGCCGAGTGCCATCCAGACAACCTGGCCTCCGCGCGCGTGATGCAGAAGATCGGCCTGCGTCCCGAGACGCACACGCCCGAAGAAGATGCCCGCTACCCCGAACGCCGTGAGTTCTTCCGCTACGGGCTGCACGCGGTCGACTGGCGCGCCGCGCGGGCCAGGCCCTGAGCTGGCCGGCGGTGCTGGCTTGCGAGCGGAGCGCCGCGATGACGCCTGACGTCGGCTACGACCAACTCGCCGCTCACTATCACCGGCGCTACGCGGTCAACCGCCTGGAGGGCGTGGCCGCCCTGCTGCGCGGCCTGGCCCGTGAATTGAGCGCCGTCTGCTCGCTCGAGGTGGGCTGCGGCACCGGCCGCTGGCTGGCGGGGCTGGCGGCGCTGGGGGGGAGCGTCACGGGGCTGGACTATTCGTCCGGCATGCTGAGCCAGGCCCAGGCCCTGCGCACGCCCGGCGAGCTGGTGCGCGGCCAGGCCGGCGAGCTGCCCTTCGCGGCCGGCGCCTTCGACCTGGTCTTCTGCGTCAACGCGCTGCACCACTTCCCCGACCGCGCGCGCTTCGTGGCCGAGGCCCGCCGCCTGCTGCGCCCGGGCGGCGCGCTGTGTATCGTGGGGCTGGACCCGCGCGCCCAGCCGGCGTCGTGGTACCTCTACACTTACTTCCCCGGCACGCGCGAGGCCGATCTGGCGCGCTTCGCCTCCGTCGGGCAGCAGCTCGACTGGATGGTGGCCGCCGGTTTTGAGCGCGCCGCCTGGCAGGTGGCCGAGCGCATCGACCAGACCCTTGCCGGCCGCGCGGTGCTGGGCGACCATTTCTTGACCAAGCAGGGCACGTCGCAGCTCGCGCTGCTGAGCGACGACGCCTACCAGGCCGGCCTGGCGCGCATCGAGGCCGCCCTGGCCGCGGCCGAAGCGCGCGGCGAGACGCCAAGCTTTCCAACCAGGTTGGTGATGAACGCGGTGGTGGGGTACGCGCCGCCCTACTTGGCCAGCATGCGCGCCATGCGGTAGTAGTCCAGGTTCGCCCGCCGCTTCTCGGTGCAGACCTGCTCCAGCGGGATCGCCGAGATTTCGCGCCCCTGCAGGCCGACCATGACCCCGTGCTCGCCGGCCAGCAGCCGCTCGACGGCGCTCACGCCAAAGCGCGCGGCCAGCAAACGGTCAAAAGCCGTGGGGCGTCCGCCCCGCTGGACGTGGCCCAGGATCGTCAACCGGAACTGGAAACCGGTGTTCATGGCGTTCAAGGCGTCGATCAGGGCCTGGCCGTGCAGGCTGGCGCCTTCGGCCACCACGATAATGGCGTGAGTCTTGCCGCGCACATAGGCATCGGACACCGCCGCCGCCACTTCTTCCGTGGCGATGTCCTGCTCGGGGATGAGCACTAGCTCGGCGCCTCCGATGATGCCGCTGATGAGGGCCAGATAGCCCGAGCTGCGCCCCATCGTTTCGACCACGAAGGCGCGCTGGTGCGACGAGGCGGTGTCGCGCAGCTTGTCGATGGCCTCGATGATGGTGTTCAGCGCCGTGTCGACGCCCAGCGCCATCTGCGTGCCATAGATGTCGTTGTCGATCGAGGCCGGGATGCCCATCACCGGGAAGCCCAGCTGGCCCAGGGCGCGGGCGCCGTTCATGGAGCCTTCGCCCCCGATCACCACCAGGGCATCGATGCCGGCCTCGTTCAGCTTACGCAGCCCGAGCCGCTGGTAGCGCAGCTCGGCGAACTCGGGAAAGCGGCCGGTCATCAGCACCGTGCCGCCCTTCTGGATGATGCCGCCCACGTCGCGCGCCCCCAGTTCTTTGAAATCGCCGGCCAGCAAGCCCTCGAAGCCGCACCGAATGCCCTTGACGCGCAGGCCGTTTCCCAGGGCCGTGCGCACCACCGCTCGCACGCACGGGTTCATTCCCGGCGCATCGCCGCCGGCCGTCATTATCGCAAGTGTTCGCATGTTGACCGTTAGAGTGGTTGGATGGCGACCATACCGGCGCCCAGCAAGTCGTGCAGTTGGCGCTCCAGCGCCGGGCATAAGCCGGTCGTGTCGTTGGGGAACCGCAGCTGGTAACTGCGCTCGTCGTAGTCGAGCACGGCAAACTCAAACCGGTCGTTGCCGGGGTAAGACGTCAGCAGGCCGTGCAGCCGCCGCATGCGGCGCTTGTCGCGCTCCTTGTCGCCGCTGCTCTGGACCGTAATGATCAGCCGGCGGGGCGGCTGGTCAGCCGCGGGCACGACGGGTGAACGCGCCTCACGCAGCCGGGCGCGCGCGGCGCCGCTGGCGATCGGGCTCGGGGCGGCGGCGAGCTTGCCGGCCGCGGGCCGCGCCGGCAAGCTGGGCCGTTGGTGGTGGCGCTGGGAATGGCCGTTGCCGTCACTGGAGGCTTCAGCCGGGCCGGCGCTGTGCCGGGCCGGAGCTGGCTGGGCTGCCTCTGCCGGGCCGGCGCTGGCCGGCCCAGGCTTGGGCTCGTCCTGGCCGCCGGCCCCGGCCTGGCTCTCCGCTCTCTCAGCCACGGCGTGGGCGGGACGGCCGGCGCTGGCCGCCGGGGGTGTGGCGGCCGGCTGGGGCTCGGCGGCCGGCTCGGCCAACGTCGGTCCGGGGTCGCTCTCATACGGCTGCCAGTCGTCGTCCGGCAGCGGGAGCTCGTCGTCCAGCCAGGGCGCGCTCCCGCTGTCCTCGTCCCAATCCACCGGGCCGGCTGAAAGGGGTGCGGGCACGGGCGCGGGTGGCCTGGGGCGAGCCGCGAGCGGCCCAGGGCTGGCGCGGCTGCCCGCCGAGCGGGCCGCCTCGGGCGCCGGAATTCGGCCGGCCGGGACCCGCGCCTCGGCGGGGCGCGTGAGCTTGAACTCGCGCGTCAGTTGCTCCACGATGATCTTGGGCTGGCCCTGGCCCTTCGAATCGACCTTGCCGTGAATAACGATGACCTGCTCCAGCGCCAGCCAGGGGCTGACATCTTTCCAGGCGCGCGGGAACACTACCAGCTCCAGGTGTCCCTGCAGGTCGTCAATGCTGACGAACCCCATCAGGTCGCCCTTCTTGGTGTGGTGCGGCCGGATGTTGGTTACCACGCCGGCCATGACCACCGGCTGGCCGTGATCGTCTTCGGTCAGCTGCTGGCTGTAGTGGGTGCACAGAGACTGGATCTCGTCCATCACCGGCTGAAGGGGATGGTCGCTGACGTATAGCCCGATGAGGTCCTTTTCCCAGGAGAGTACCTCGCGCCGCGTGATCTCGCTCTTGGCCGGCCCCAGCTGCACCCCGGCAAAGCCGCCGCTGCCCGCGCCGCCAAACAGCGAGAGCTGGCCGGCTTCCGCCGCGCGGAAATGCGAGGCGCTGGCATTCACGATCTGGTCGAGCCCATCCAGCGCCTGGGCGCGCGACACGCCCAGGGTGTCCAGCGCGCCGACCTTGATGAGGCATTCCAGCGGCCGTTTGCCCACCTGGCGCAGGTCGACGCGCTGGCAGAAGTCGTCCAGCGACTTGAAGGGGCCGCCAGCCTGGCGCGCGTCGAGGAGGGCCTGGACCGCGCCTTCGCCCACGTTCTTGACCGCCGCCAGGCCAAAGCGGATGCCCCAGCCGGTCTGCCGCGCTTCGATAGTAAAATCCAGCCCGCTCTGGTTGATGTCGGGCGGCAGCACCGGGAGGCCCTGGCGGCGGGCGTCGGCGCAGTACAGGGCCACCCGTCCGGTGTCGTGGCGCCAGACCGATAGCAGCGCGGTCATGTATTCGACTGGGTAGTGCGCCTTGAGATACGCCGTCTGGCAGGTGATCATGGCGTAGTCCGCGGCGTGCGCCTTGTTGAAGCCGTAATTGGCGAAGAACTCGATATCGCCATACACGGCTTCGGCGACGGCCGGGGTGTAGCCGCCCTTGAGACAGCCGGCAATGAACTGCTCGCGGTGGCGCGCGATCTCGGCCTGGATCTTCTTGCCCACCGCCTTGCGGATCTGGTCGGCCTCGCCCGGCGAATAGCCGGCCATCTGGGCCGCGATCTGGATGATCTGTTCCTGATAGACGATGATGCCGTAGGTCTCTTGCAGGATCGGTTCCAGCACCGGATGATGGTAGGCGACCTCTTCCTGGCCATGCATGCGGCGGACGAAGGACGCGATGTAGTCCATTGGGCCGGGGCGATAGAGCGCCACCACGGCAATGAGGTGCTCGAACTCGGTGGGCTTCATCGAGGTGAGCACCTTGCGCATCCCTTCCGACTCCACTTGGAAGACGCCGTCCACGTGGCCCGAGGAGAGCAGGTCGAACAGGAGCCTCACGTCCGCGTCGGCCTCGGGATCGTCGGGGCGGCGCGTGAAGGGGATCGTAGTCAGTTCCAGCCGGCGGCCATGGCGCTGCTCGATCAGATCGCAGGCCCGGCGCATGATCGTCAGCGTGGCCAGGCCCAAGAAATCGACCTTGAGCAGGCCGATCTTCTCGATGATCTCCATCGGGAACTGCGTGACCACACCCAGGGAGGCGTCATCGGAGCCCTTGGTGGGCCGGTTGAGCGGCACGTATTCGACCAGCGGCTTGTCCGAGATCACGACGCCGGCCGCGTGGGTCGAGGCGTGCCGGCTGACGCCCTCGAGTTGGGCGGCCGTGTCGACCAACTGGCGGATATAGTCTTCCGAGTCGTACAGCGCTTTGAACTCGGGGTTGTCGAAGGCGTCCTTGAGCTTGACTTTGGGGCCGGAGGGCACCAGCTTGGCGATCCTATCGACTTCGCTCAGCGGGATGTCCATTGCCCGGCCGATGTCACGGATCGCGGCGCGGGCGCCCAGCGTGCCGAAGGTGATGATCTGGGCGACGTTGTCCTGGCCATACTTCTGAACGGCGTACTCGATCATCTCCCCGCGCCGGTCGTCCGGGTAGTCCAGGTCGATGTCGGGCATGGAGATGCGGCCAGGGTTTAGAAAGCGCTCGAAGATCAGCGAGTTCCGCAGCGGATCGAGATTGGTGATGAAGGAGCTATAGGCGACGATCGACGACGCGCCCGAGCCGCGCACGTTCCACCAGATGCCGCGCGATCTGGCGAACTCGCACAGGTCCCACACGATCAAGAAGTAGGCGTCGAAGCCCATATCATGGATGACCTTGAGCTCGTATTCCAGCCGGCCGCGCACGGCCGGATCGCCGGCGCGGCTGCCGTAACGCTGGCGCAGGCCGGCCTCGCAGATCTGGCGCAGGTAGCTTTCGGCGCTGTGGCCTTCCGGCACCTGGAAGACGGGCAGGTGGTAGCCCCTGGTCTTCAGGTTGACGTCGCACATCTCGGCCACCAGCAAGGTGTTGTCGAGCGCGCCCGGGAAGGCGCCGAAGATGGCTTCCATCTCGGCCCGGCTCTTGAGGTAGTACGAGCCGTCGCTCATCTTCATGCGGTTCGGGTCGGTGACCAGCTTGGAGGTCTGGATGCAGAGCAGCACGTCGTGCGGCGCGGCCTCTTCCGGCAGCACGTAGTGGACGTCGTTGGTGGCCACGAAGCGGGCCTTGAAGTGCGGCTGCAGCTCGGCCAGGGCTTTGTTCAGCTCGCGCAGCTCGGGCAGGCTGTGGTCCTGCAGCTCGAAGAAGAAGTTGTCCGGGCCAAAGACCTCGTAGTACCAGCCAATCTCGCGGCGGGCCTTCTCCGGCTGGCGGTCTTCAGTCAACAGGCGCGGGATCTCAGCCGCCAGGCAGCCGGTGGTGCAGATCAGGCCCTCGGCGTGGGCCGCCAGGGTCTCTTTGTCGATCCGCGGCTTGTAGTAGAACCCCTCCAGTTGGGCCAGGCTGGCCAGCTTGAGCAGGTTCTTGTAGCCGGTCATGTTCCTGGCCAGCAGCAGCAGGTGATAGGGCTTATGCTCTTCGCCCGGCAGCCGTTCAGACATGCGCCCGCGCGCCAGGTAGCCCTCCATGCCAATGATGGGCTTCACGCCGGCATTCGCGGCGGCCTGCCAGAACTCGACCGCGCCGTACATCGCGCCGTGGTCGGTGAGCGCCACGGCCGGCTGGCCCAGCGCCTTGGCGCGCGCGACAAGCTGAGGAATGCGCGACAGCCCGTCGAGCAGCGAGTACTCTGAGTGACAGTGCAGGTGGACGAAGGACATTGAGCGGGTGAGGGCGCCCGGGTCCAGCTCAGATGGCGCTGGTTAGCGTGATTATACTACCGCCGAGTCACGGCCGTTCTTAAAATCAACAGGCGATCGAACGGAAAGAACTGCCGCGTTTTCTGGGGCATTGGCCAACCCCGGCGCCGCCGCGGCCCCGTTGTATAATCCGCCACATGCCCGAACTGCCTGAAGTCGAGATCGTCGCCCGTGAACTGCGCGAGGGCAGCGCGGCGCGCGGGCCGTCCGTGGTCGGAAAAACCATCGACCGCGTCACCGTGCTCTGGCCGCGCCACATCGCCACCCCCTCCGCGGCGGTGCTCAAGCGCGAGCTGCCTGGCCAGACCATCCGCAATGTGCGCCGGCGCGGCAAGTACCTGGTCTTCGATCTGTCGCGCGACGTCCTGCTGATCCATCTGAAAATGAGCGGCGACCTGACCCTGGTCGGCGCGGCCGCCCCGCGCGACAAGCACGCCCACACCGTTTTCCATTTTACCGACGGCACCGCCCTGCGCTTCAGCGACACGCGCAAGTTCGGCAAGGTTTTCCTGGTGGGCCGGGCCGAGGACATCGTCGGCCGGCTCGGACCCGAGCCGCTGGAGCGGGGGTTTTCGGCCGCTCGTCTGGGCCGTATGCTGGCCAAGCACAAACGCCAGTTGAAACCCCTGCTGCTTGACCAAAGCTTCCTGGCCGGCCTGGGCAACATCTATACCGACGAGGCGCTGCACCTGGCCGGCCTGCACCCGCTCCGATGCAGCGACTCGCTCAGCCCGGCCGAGGTCCGCGCGTTGTGGGCCGGCATCCGCCGCGCGCTGCGGGCCGGGCTGCGCCACAACGGGGCCAGCCTCGATTGGGTCTATCGCGGCGGCGAGTTTCAGCACCATTTTCGCGTCTACGATCGCGCCGGCCAGCCGTGCCCGCGCTGCGGGACAGCCATCCGCCGGATCGTGGTAGGCCAGCGTGGAACGCACTTTTGCCCGGTTTGCCAGAGACTGCCTTGAAAGCGAATGAACCCTTACGTCCTCCTCATTGTCGGCAGCTTGGGGCTGCTTGGCTGCTTGATCCTGCTGGTCTTCGGCGTGCAGATGATGCGCGAGGAGCGCGCTGCCCGGCAGGCCAGGGAAGCGGCCAGCGGGGCGACGCCCGGCGCGCTGCCCTCTGACCCGCCCGCCGAGGCGCCGGCTGCCCCAGCGCCTGCTCGTGCCAGCCTGCTCTCCGGCCTGGGCAACCGGCTTGGGAGCGGGCGCCCCAGGGGCGCCGCCCACGAGGTGCTGCGCGTGCTGCGCGACAACTTGACCGGACGGCTGCTGATCGAGATCGGAGGGCAGCGCTACGCCAACCTGGACGACCTGCCCGATCCTATCCTGCGGCAGGGTCTGATGGCGGCCCTGCGCGACCTGAGCGATTTCGCCGGCGCCGGGGCCGCCGCGCATCTGCCGCCGGCCGGCGCCCACGGCGCGCTGCCAGCGGTGAGCGCCGGCATGCCCCAGGCGGCGCCGCGGCCGCAGCCCGGCCGGGCGGCGCGGCCGACCGGGCCGGCCGCCGAACCCCGCCCGCTGCCGCCGCCGAGCATGAACCCCTTCAAGCAAATGCAGGTGCTGCGCGAGCTTGCCAAGAACTTGCCGCCGCCGCCGAAGAGCATTGCCGAGCAAATCAACGACGCGCTCCAGGCCCGGATCGCAGACACAGCGCTCGTCCAGCGCGGCCTCCACATGCGGCCCGGCCCGCGCGGCGAGGCGAACTTTCACCTGGATGGGCAGAGCTACCCGTCGGTGGAGGACGTGCCGGATGAAGAGGCGCGCGCCGTGATCCGCGCGGCGATTGCCGACTGGGAGCAGGGCGGAGGCTAGCAGCTAGCGGGCGGCTGTCTCCGGCCCGATCAGAGGTCGGCGCGCAGAGGCAGCTCGCCGGCGCCCACGCGGGCCAGCGCTTGGCGAAAGCGTTCGACCAGCGCGGCCCGGCCGGCCGGGGACAAGAAACTGCCTTCGGCAGCGGTGAGGATGAAGTGCTTCAGATCCGCGCTGGCGCAGCCGAGCTCTTCCACCGCGGCCGCGTACTCGTCGGTCAAGGTAATACCGGACACGGCCGGGTCGTCCGAGTTGAGCGTGACGCGCAGCTTGAGGGCGCACAGCACCCGCAGGGGATGAAGCGCCAGCGCTGACACGACGCCGCTCTGCACGTTAGAAGTCAGGCAGACTTCGAATGTGATGCTCCGCTCGCGCGCCAAGGCGGCCACGGCCGGGTCTTCAACCACGCGCACGCCGTGACCCACGCGCTGTACGCCCAACACCTCGATGGCGGCGCGCACCGCCTCCGAACCAGCCCACTCGCCGGCGTGCGCCACCAGCCCCATCCCCGCCGCGGCGGCTGCCGCGAACACGCCCCGAAAAGGCTCGGCGGGGTAGTTGACCTCGTCGCCGGCCAGGTCGAGCCCGACAATGCCGCGCGATTGGCGGTCGAGCGCAATCTGCGTCACCTGCTCGGCCAGCTCGACGGGCTCGTGGCGGTTTAGGCTAGCGATCAGGCCGACCTGGATCTGGGGATAGTCGCGGCAGGCCTGCTCCACCGCCGCCAGCACCCAGTCGGTGACGTCCGCTAGGGCATATCGCTGGGCACTGGCCAGGGCCGCCGGCGTGAAGCGCAGTTCGAGATAGTGCACGTTGTCGCGGGCCGCGTCCTCAACGGCTTCATAGGTCAGGCGGTGGATGGCCTCCGGCGACTGATAGAAGCGCCGCAGGACGTTGAACTTCTCCAGAAAATTGCGATAGTTGGGCACATCGTTGGTAACCTGCACATAAGGACGCAGCTCATCCAGGCTGCCGATGGGCAGGTCAAGCGCGTATTGGCGGGCAATATCGCGCAGGGTGGCCAGGCGCAGAGAACCCTCGAGATGCCGGTGCAGATCAATCTTGGGCAGGCGGGCCAGGTATGCGCGCTGAAGGCTGTCGCCGCGGGATGTGCGCATGGTAAGGCGCGGATGATACTCTCAACAGACAGGCCTGGCAAACTGAGCCGCGCCAATGGCGCCGCGTCATGGCCTGAGAGTGCCCTTTGACACTGGCCGGACCGCGCGGCGCCGCGCTAGAATAGCGCAGTGATCACAACCGATTTTTGGGAGGCAAAATGGACAAACTGACGTTGATTGACAATCTGAACCAAGATCTGGCCGGAGAGCTGGGCGCGGTGATCCAGTATCTGACCTATGCGGCCAAGGCGAACGGGCCCTTCCGCCCGCAGCTCGTGCAGTTCTTTATGGCCGAGGTGCCCGACGAGCAGGGGCACGCCACCTTCCTGGCGAACAAGATCGTGGCGTTGGGCGGCGAGCCCACTACCAAGCCGCGCCCCGTGCCGGAGGCGCACACCAACAAGAAAATGCTGGAGGCGGTGCTGGCCGCCGAAAGACAGGCCACCCAGGACTACGCCGAGCGCGCCGAGCAGGCGGCCCAATATGGCGACAAGGGGCTCGAGATCCAGCTCGAGAACATGGTCCTGGACGAGAGCGGCCACGCCGAGGAGACCGCCCGCATCCTGAGCGAGTGGCCTCTGTAGGCTCGGCCGGCGCTCTCGCCGGCCGGCTTCGCGGCCATGGGGGCGGGCAGGTGGGCTGCCCGCCCCTTTTCTTTTCTGAGCGCTGTCAGATCAACCTGATGAACTGAGGAGGCCGGGGCGGCGCCCGCCGCTAACGCCGCCGGCGGCGGCGCTTGCCGCCCCCACTGCCCTGGCCGGCCGCGGCCTCGGACCCGCCGGCGGCGGCCGGCGCGGCTTCGCTGGCGTGATCGCGATCCCAGTGGCAGTCTTTATACTTCTTGCCCGAGCCGCACCAGCAAACATCGTTGCGCCCCAGGTTGCGGGCCTCGGGGGGCGGGGCCGCAGCGGCCCGAGCACCGCCATTGGCGGCCGCGGCGACGGCCGGGCGGGCCTGGCCGTCGCCGGCGCGCGGGCGGAAGGTAAAGGCCCGCGCCACGACGCCGGCGCGCATGTTCACCAAGAGCTGCTGGAACATCTCGAACGCGCGGCTCTTGTAGGCCACGAGCGGGTCGCGCTGGGCGTACGCTTCCAGGCCCACCGAGGTGCGCAGCGCTTCGACTGAAGTCAGGTAATCGACCCACAGCTGGCCGATCACTTGGAGCATGATCTGGCGCAGCAGTTGGGTGAGAGTGAAACGGCCAACGGCGCGCACAGCCTGTTCGCGGGCCTCGCCGTCCAGGTCGCCCAGGGCGGCGGCGCCCGGCAGCGCGGCGGCCGCGGCCGGGCTTTCAGCCAGGGCCGCCCGCAGCGGCGGGGGCAGCTCGGCCGGCTTAAGGGCGGCCAGGCGGCGGAACTCGGCCTCGCCCCACATCTGGTGCAGGGTGTCGAGGGCGCCGCGCAGGTGGGCGGCGATGTCTTGTTTCAGGTCGGCGGCGGTCCAATCGCTGACCATCTCGCCCGCGGCGTGGAAGTAGTTGAGCCGCTGGGTGCGCACTGCCACCTTGCGATGGGTCTTCTGGTCGAAGCCGGTGGAGGTGCCGATGGCCATGCTGATCAGGCCGCGGGTCAACCGGTCGCGGTCGGGATCTGCCGGCAGATGCTGCTTGAGCTCGCGCTCGATTTCGGCCAGGCTGCGCTCGGCCTTGGCGCGGTGGCTTTGCTCGGTGGCCTGGACCAACTGGCGGCGGACCGTGTCCCAGTCTTCGTCCACGCGAAAGTCGCGCGAGATGCCCAGGCCGGTCCCCAGGCGGCGCTCGAGGCTGCCGATCAGGCCGGCACGAACCCGGGCGGCCGTGGAGGCTTCGGCCCACTGAGGGATACGCTTCTTGAAGGCTTTGTAATCGAAATTCTTCAGGTCGGCCTGGCTGGGCTGCAGGTTGACGCCCAGCACGTCGGCCACCAGACGATAAGCGGCGCGGGCCTCAATGTCCGTGCCTTTTTCCTCGGCTTCGTTTTCAAGGCCTTCCAGCGCCAGCTCGACCTCGGTGCGCTTGGATTTGACCTGGATGTCCAGTCGCTCTTCGGCCGCGGCGGCTTGGGCCTCGACCGCCTCGAGCAAGTACGCGCGCTCGGTTTCCAGGCTCGTGCGGGCCAGGACGAGCAAGGCCGCCGGCTTGTCGGCTTCGTCTTCCAGGTCGCGCAGCAGGATCTCGAGCAGGTAGGAGGGATAGATAGCCTCCTGGCCGAACGGCAGCGCGGGTTGCGATTCCTCGAGCCAGGCAAAGAGCTTCCACTTGCCTTCCGGGTCGGCCTCGGCCAGGTCCACGTGCCGGTTGACCTCGGCCGCGACCATCTCGAGGAAGTCGTCGGTCAGGTCTTCCTTGACGAAGATGCGGTCGCGCTGGGCGTAGATGTGGTTGCGCTGGGTGTTGAGGACGTCGTCGTATTCTAGCAGGTGTTTGCGGACGTCGAAGTTGTAGCCTTCCACGCGCGACTGCGCTTGCTCGATAGTGCGGTTGACCAGCCCGGCCTGCACCGGCACGCTGTCGTCGATCTTGAGGCGCTGCATCATGTCGGAGACGCCCTGGCCGCCGAAGCGGCGCATCAGCTCGTCTTGCAGCGAGAGATAGAACTGCGACGAGCCCGGGTCGCCCTGGCGGGCGGCGCGGCCGCGCAGCTGGTTGTCAATGCGGCGCGACTCGTGGCGCTCGGAGCCGACAACGTGCAGGCCACCCAGTTCCTTAACGCGTGCGGCATCGTCCATGGCCTGCAGGAAGTGGTCACCCTCGGTCTGGTAGAGGCCCCACTCGCCGCGGGGCACCTGCAGCAGGGCAGCGCGCCGGGCTTCATTGGTAAGGTTGAACGGGTCGGCGTGGCCGGCCCGGCGCAGCACCCGATTGACGGCGGTCAGGATTTCTTCGGCCATCTCGCCGCCCAGCTTGATGTCGACGCCGCGGCCGGCCATATTGGTGGCGATGGTGACGGCGGACAGGGCGCCGGCGCCGGCAATGATGCGCGACTCCTCGTCGTGCTTCTTGGCGTTGAGCACGTCGTGGCGCACGCCGGCCTGGAGCACGCTGGCCAGTGCCGGCTGGGCCTCGGGCGGCAGATCGAGCACGCGGGCCAGCCGGGCCAGGTTCTCGTCGGCGGCCGGGTTGGAGGAAAGGCCCAACTCCTTCAGCTGCCTGGCCAGGTCCTGGCGGGTCAGGCTGTAGAGGTCGTCATTGAGCGGCTTGAGCTCGGGCACGAGCATGCCGTCTTCTTCTTTGTTGTTCTTTTCGAACCAGGCGTCGCGGATCAGCAGCACCTGGGCCAGGCGCTGAAGCGGCTCGGGGCGCAGGCGCTCCGAGACGCGCTCGGAGGTTTCGACTGAGGTGGTGCCGACCAGCAAGGGCTGGCCGAGGGCATGGCGCTGAACAATCTGCGTGGTCAGCGCGCGGAACTTGGCCTCTTCGGTGCGGTAGACGACGTCCGGGTAATCCTTGCGGCGCCAGTAGACGGGCGTCTGGGGGTCGCTCTTGCGGGCAAAATAGACGAACTTGTGGCCGTCCTCCTTGAAATCCTGCTCAACCAGGTCCGAATCCGGCCGGCTGGCCATGTATTCAAGGTTGGTGGGGATGGCAACCACGGCCAGCTTGTAGATCTTGTCGAACTCTTCGGCCTCGGTCAGGGCCGTGCCGGTCATGCCGGCCAGCTTCTGGTAGAGGCGGAAATAGTTCTGCAGGGTGATGGTGGCGTAGGTGACGCTCTCCTGCTGGACGGGCACGCCCTCCTTGGCCTCAACCGCCTGATGCAGACCGTCCGACCAGCGCCGGCCGACCATCTGGCGCCCCGTGAATTCGTCGATGATGACGACCTTTCCGGCCTGGACCAGGTAGTCCTTGTTGCGGCGGAACAGGAACTCGGCGCGCAGAGCCTGCTCGAGGTGACCCAGGATGCGGGCCTGCTCGGGCGTGATGTCTTCGGGCCGGTCGGGATCACGCAGGGGCTGGCCCAGGAGTTTCTCCACGTGGGCTTCGCCAATCTCGGTCAGCGAAATACCACGGCCGCGCTCATCGATCTCGAAATCCTCGGGCTTGAGCTGGCGCGTGACCTGGGCCAGGCGGAGGTAGAGGGCGGGGTCTTCCTGGGCCGGGCCACTGATGATCAGCGGGGTGCGGGCCTCGTCGATGAGGATATTGTCGACCTCGTCGACGATGGCGAAGCAGCGCCGGCTACCGGCGCTGCCCTGCTGCACCCTGGCTTCGAGCGAGAGGGCCATGTTGTCGCGCAGGTAGTCGAAGCCGAACTCGTGATTGGTGCCGTAGGTGATGTCGGCCGCGTAGGCCTCGCGCCGTTCGACCAGCCGCATCAGGTGGGCGTCTTCCTGGGCCGCCTCCCTGGCGGGGTCGACCAGGAAGGCCTTGCGGCCGTTCTCGGTGCGGGCCGCTTCCTGCAAAACGCCGACCGACAGGCCAAGCAGGTGGTAGATGGGAAACATCCAGCGGGCGTCGCGGCGGGCCAGGTAGTCGTTGACGGTGACGACGTGGACCCCGCGGCCCAGCAGGGCGTTGAGATAGACCGGGGCCGTGGCCACCAGCGTCTTGCCCTCGCCGGTGCGCATCTCGGCGATTTTGCCGCCGTGGAGGACCATGCCGCCGATGAGCTGGACGTCGTAGTGCCGCTGGCCGATGGTGCGCATGGCGGCCTCGCGCACGGCGGCGAAGGCCTGGGGCAGCACGGCGTCGAGGGCGGCTTGCTCGGCCTTGAGGCGCTCGGCGTCATCGGTCAGACCTCGCACGGCCTCGGACAGATGGGCTTTGAATTCGCCGGTCTTGGCACGCAACTGGGCATCGGTGAGCGCGCGGAACTCGGGCTCGAGGGTGTTGATCTCGGCGACGACCTGGGAATACCGCTGGATGTCCTTCTTGTTGGGGTCGCCCGCGATGGCTTTGATAATGTGACGGAACATAACTATGCCTTGAGTGCGTACCGATAGAGCGAGGATTATAACATGCGCACCGCGGCGCAGGATGATCGGCGGAAATAGGGCCGTCACTCAGGCAGCAGGCTGGAGCAAACAAAGAGCCGGAGGGCGGCTCCGGCTCTTTGTTCGAAATTCGCGGCTTTTTGGCCGCTAATTGCGCACGTCGACCGTAGTCTCAAAGCTCAGGCCGCCAGCCAGCAGAGCCGGCTCGGCGCCCAGGATCTGCCGATAAAGGGACCAGTCCCCGTGGTTGAGCTGGCCCAGGAAGACTAGGGTCGTGGTGTCAAGCCAGTCGAGGCTGCGCAAGGCCGTCAGGCCGGCAGCAAACGTCTGGGAAATGGCCGGATAAAAGCCGCCGGCCAAGCCTTGGCCGGCCTCGATGCCAGGGATAACGGTGTAGGCGAAGGACTGCGAGTCCGGCGACCAGCCCCAGCCTTGCAGGCCCTGGCGCGGCTCGAAAGGCACATCGCCGACGATGCCGTCAGGCTGGACCTCGATTAGGTGGAGCGCTTCACCGCTGCCGTCGGCCTGGCCGAGTGAGTAGGCGGCGTAGAGGCCGTTGGGCGAGAAGCGCGGCGGGTTCACCGACCCGCCGAAGACAATATTGATGGGCAGACTGGCCAACGATTGGACGATGCCGTCGACGCCGACGCGATAGAAGTCGGCGTGGACGTCGGCGGCCAGTGGGTCGGCGGAGGGGATCACGACGTTGAAGAACGTGCCATCGGCCGCCCACTGCGGCAGCGGCCGGTAGGTGTACTCGCTGTAGGTGATGATGCTGGGAAAGGTGATGAGATCCTGGCGATAGTTGCTGCCGTCGGCGTTCACCAGGTCGAGGCCCTGGCCGCGCGCGATCGCGATGGTCTGGCCGTCGGGCGACGCGCGGAACGAGCCGGCGCTGCCGGCCGGCAGGACCGGGTTCAGCGCGCCGCTGTCGGCATCGACCGTCCATAGGTCGGCGTTGAGGTATTCGCCGGGGCCCACCGGGCCAGCGGCGGGAAAGTAGCGTGTGTCGAAGGCCAACGCGTGCGTGCCGGCCAGCCATTCGACGTGGCCCGGCGAATTGACGAGGGCCGGATCGGCGTTGGGGATCTGCCCAGCCCCGACCAACAGGCGGGCATCGCCGCCGGCCGCGCCGACGACCCACAACTGGCTGACACCTTCGGACACGACGACCTGGTAGGCAACCAGCGTGCCATCGGTCGAAATGCGTGGATCGAGGATCTGGCTGCCGCTGGCCAGCACCCGCGGCGTGCCATCGGCGCCCAGGCAGAAGAGGCTGCCGGCGTTGGCGTAGGCCAGGGCACAGACAAAGGGCTCGGGGGTGGCGGTGGCTGGCTCAGGCTCGGCGGTGGCGGTGGCTGGCTCAGGCTCGGCGGTGGCGGTGGCTGGCTCGAACTCGGGGGTGACGGTGACTGGCTCGGGTTGGGGGGTGGCGGTGGCTGGCGGCGGCGCGGTTAGGGCGGGCACGAGGGCCGTGGCGGTGAGCGCGGCTGAGGTGGACACAGCGGCGGGGGTTTCGGCCGGTTGGCTGCCGGCCAGATACGAGCAGGCGAGGCTGGCCAGAACCAGGATCAGAACAGGCACGAATTTGGCGAGCATGGGGCGCGATTATAACATGCGGTGAGGACCCGACGGCGGTGAGCCAACCCGTTGCAGGCAGTCAGCCGCCGATTTCTATCAGGGATGGCCCACGCACAATGAGCGGCTACCCCAGGCCCTGGCGCCGCACACGTGGCCGGTGAGCGTGCTGGCGGCTACTCGTTGAACATCTCGCCGACGCTGCGGCCTTCGTGGGCGCGGCGGATGACCTCGCCCAGGATCGACGAGACCGAGAGCACACGCAGATTGGGCAGCCGCTTGGCAGGCGGAATGGGGACGGAGTCGGTGGTGACGATCTCGCGGATGGGCAGAACGCGCAGGCGCTCGACGGCCGGGTGCGAGAAGACGGGGTGGACGAAGGAGAGGTAGACGTCGCGCGCGCCGTGTTCCTTGACGATCTGAACCGCCTGGGCCACCGAGCCGCCGGTGTCGACCTCGTCGTCGACGATGATGACGTCACGGTCGCGCACGTCGCCGATTACGGTCATGGCCTGAGCCTTGGCGTCGTTGGCGCTGCGGCGCTTTTCGATAAAGGCCATGCCGGTGCCCAGGCGGGCCGCAAAGTTGCGGCCCTTCTTGGCAAAACCCAGGTCGGCGGTGACGATGACGGGGTTGATGAGCTCGGGACGCTTCTCGACGAAGTAGGCGCTGAGGATGTGAAAAGCGGTGAGCACATCGCCGGGTATGGAGAAGAACCCTTGGATCTGTCCCGCGTGCAGATCCAGGGTGATATAACGATCGGCGCCAGCGACCTCGATCATGTCGGCCACCAGCCGCGCGGTAATGGGCACGCGCGGCTGGTCTTTCTTGTCAGAGCGGGCGTAGGCCAGGTAGGGCACCACGGCGGTGATGCGGGCGGCCGAGTCGAGCTTGAGGGTCTGGATGGTAATGAGCAGTTCGAGCAGGTTGTCGCTGACCGGGGCCGAGGTGGTCTGGATAACGTAGACGTCCTGGCCGCGCACGCTGCTGTGCAGACGGACGAAGATGTTCTCGTTGGGGAACTTGACAATGTCGCGCCCGCCAAGCGGCACGCCCAAATAACGAGCGATGTCAGCCGCCAGATCGGGGCAGGCGGTGCCGCTGAACAGCTTGATATCGCCGTACATGCCTGAATCGCGGTGATGGGACATGAAGCTGCAGCGGCCAAGGCTAGGCTTGGCGGCTTTGGCTCGCCTGGCTGGCCTGGGTGAGCGCCGGCGCCGACCAATCGGAGCGCAGCAATCCCATCAGCAAGGTGTCGCGGTAGGCGCCGTTGTAGAAGTTATCCTGCCGCAGGCGGCCTTCGTGCTGGAAACCGACCTTCTCATAGGCGCGAATGGCGCGGGCGTTGTCGGCAAAGACGCGTAGATAGACACGGTTCAGGTTGAGGGTGTAGAAGCCCCAGGCCGAGAGCGTCTGAACGGAGTCGGTGCCATAGCCGCGGTTCCAGTAGTCGCGGGCGCCGATGAAGATGCCCAGCTCGGCGCAGCGGTGGCGCCACTCGAGGTTGTGCAAGCCGCAGGCGCCAATGTGCACCCAGGGGCCGACGGCCATGTCGACCGGCTGGGCATCGATGGCCCAGGACTGGGCGTCGCCGGCAGCCAGGTTGCGCTCGTACCACTTTTCCTCCAGGGCCTGGCTCAAGGGGAGATGGTGGTTGAGGTAGCCGCGGAGTTCAGGGTCCGCCAGCCACTTCACGTAGCGGGGTAGATCATCTTTTTCAACCGGGCGCAGGCGAATCCGTTGGCCGAGAATCATGGGCGAGGGCTCCTATCGGGCAAGGCTAATCCCCTATAAACGGGCCGGCTCACAGGCGCAGGGCCTGGGCCGCCAACTCCCGGGCGGCGCTGCCCGGATCCTTCTCGCGAGCCGCCACCTGGTTCAGGGCGGCGTCCAGGGCCAGCGGTCCCAGCCGGTCGCGCAGCTCGGCCAAAAGCTGGTCACGCAGGCGGCTTTCCAGCTCGTGCGCCAGGCGCTCGCGCTCGCGGCGGGCCAGTTCGCCGGTGGCGCGCAGATGCGCCTGGTGCTGATCAATCGCGTCCAGCAGGGTCTCCAGACCTTGACTCTCGATCGCCACCGTGGCCACGATTGGCGGAACCCACCACGGCCCCGCCCCCGCCTCAGGCTCGGGTCTCGCCACGACCGACCCGAGCGCGGGGCCGTGGTGGCCGGTGCTATCGGTGGCCCAGCGGCGCGCGGCCGGGTGGGCCAGGTCGAGCGAAGCGCGGAGCGCGCGCACCGCGGCGGCTGCGCCGGGCAAATCGGACTTATTGACGACCAGGATGTCGGCAATCTCGAGCAGGCCGGCCTTGATGGCCTGCACGTCGTCGCCCAGGCCCGGCGCCTCGACCACCAGCGTGGTGTGCGCGGCGCGGGCAATATCGACCTCGCTTTGGCCAGCGCCAACCGTCTCGATCAGGATCTTGTCGAACCCAGCCGCATCGAGCGCCTTGACTACATCACCCGTGGCCCGCGCCAGGCCGCCCAGCGAGCCGCGGCTGGCCATCGAACGGATGAAGACGCTCGGATCTCCGGCCAGGTCGCGCATGCGAATGCGATCACCCAGGATGGCCCCACCGGTGAAAGGGCTGCTGGGATCGACGGCCACCACGGCCACGCTGGCCGGGGCGCGGGCGGGCAACCCGCCTTGGGCCGCGCGACCGCGCCGCAGGCACAGCGCCAGTTGATTGACCAGGCTGCTCTTGCCGCTGCCCGGCGGGCCGGTGACGCCGATCAGGTGAGCCTGACCGGTGTGCGGATAAAGCTCGGCCAGGGCGGCCTCAGCCGCGGCCGTGCCGTTTTCGATCTGCGTCAGCAGACGCGCCAGCGCGCGCCGGTCGCCGCCCAAGACGGCAGGGACGTCAAGCATGGGCCAGACGGCTAGCTGGTCTGGCCTGCGACGCTGGCGCGCACGGCGGCAATGATGTCCCCGGTGCTGGCGCCCGGGCCAAACACGCCGGCGACGCCCATGGCCTTAAGCGCCGGCACATCCTCATCGGGGATGATGCCCCCCACGAACAGGCGCACGTCGTCCAGGCCATTCGCGCGCAGCAGCGCCAGCACGCGCGGCACCAGGGCCATATGGGCGCCGGACAAGATCGAGAGCCCGACCACCGCCACGTCCTCCTGCAGCGCCGCCTCGGCGATCATTTCCGGGGTCTGGCGCAGGCCGGTGTAGATGACTTCCATGCCGGCGTCGCGCAAGGCGCGGGCGATGACCTTGGCGCCGCGGTCGTGACCGTCGAGGCCGGGCTTGGCGACAAGGACCCGTAGCTTGCTTTCAGTTTCAGACATAGGCGCAGACCCGCCGGGTTGTGAATACGAGTGCGATTATACCGTATTCGGCTCAGGCCTCTGCCTGGACCTCACGCGCCAGGCGCCGCCAGCCGTCGTCGTCTTCGCCAGGGACGAAGGGCCGATAGAGCGTAATCCGGTCGAGCAGGCCGGCATAGCGCTCGCGCAGCGACGCGGCCAACTCACCCAGTGGCCCGCTGACGGAGAAGGCGGCCAGCATGTCGTCGCTGATCTGGCCGGGCATGGCCGCCCAATCGCCGCGCGCGGCCAGGCTAGACAGCGCTGCGCCGACACTTTCCCAGCCGTGGTGCGCCAGCAGCGGGCGATAGGATGGCGTGGAGGCATAGAAGGCAATCTGCTGGCGGGTGAACTCGCGCTCAGCCCGGTTCGTGGCCACCATGACCGTTCCGGAAAGCGCCACCGCCTGAGGCGCCCGGCCGGCCCTGGCCGCGCCGGCGGCAATGGCTGGGCGAAGGACATCGCGGAGATAGCCGGGCGAATGCAGCGGGTGGACGTGATAGCCAGCGCACAGCTCGCCGGCCAGCCGCGCCAGCCCGGTGTTGACGCCGGCGATATAGACGGGCACGGGGGCGTGCGGCATGGGCGGCGGGCTGAAGAAGGGCGTCATGAGTGTCAGCTTGAAGTACTCGCCGCGGAAGTTGAGCTTTTCGCCGGTCTGCCAGCTGCGCCAGATGGCGCGCAGGGCCAGGATGAGCTCGCGCAGTTTGCCGACCGGCGAGTCGGGCCAGGACATGCCAAAGCGGCGCTCAATGTGCGGCTTCACCTGGGTGCCCAGGCCAAGGATGAAGCGACCGCCGGACTGTTCGGCCAGGTCCCAGGCGACATGGGCCAGCGTGATCGGGCTGCGGGCGAAGCCGATGGCCACGGCGGTGCCGAAGCGCAGCCGGGACGTGTGCTCGGCGACCAGCGGCAGCGGCAGAAAGGGGTTGTGCTGCGTCTCGGTCGTCCAGGCGGCGTCGAAGCCAATGGCCTCGGCGGCGCGCGCCAGGGCCGGGACCTGCGCGAGCGAAGCGGGAGAGAAAGCAGCGTCGAAGTGCATGGCAGACTCCTTGAGCGGTTCAACTAAGCGCCTCCAGAAGCCAGAGGGCAAGCATGCCAGCGGCGACCGTGAGCACGACATTGCGGCTGCGCCAGGCTACCAGGGCCGCCAGGAGGCCCGACAGCAAGCGGGCGTTGCCCAGCGACAGGTCGAGTGTGCCGCCAGGCAGCAGCAGCTCGGGGACGAGGATGGCCGTGAGCACGGCCGGCGGCACGAAGCGCAGCGCCCGGCGAATGAGCGCCGGCAGTTCCAGGTGGCCCAAGCCCCCAATCAGCGAGAGGCGAATGGCATAGGTGACGAGGCCCATAGCGAGGATTGTGAGAAGGAGCGGCATGGTCCGGCGTGATGCGAGCTGAGAAGCGGGAGGTCAACAGTCAGGGGCCGGCTGCTGGCGGCTGCAGACTGGCAAGCGATAGCCGGCTGGATCAGAGGCGCGCATCGTGTTCGGTTCGCGGCAGGGTGTGCGGCGCTGAGCGTTTGGCTGGCCCGCGCCCGTTGCTCTGTGAGCCTTCGATGAGCAGGCCGGCCAGGATGCCGGCGGCGGCGGCCACCAGGAGGCCCAACTTGAGTGGCAAAGTATAGGCGAACACGGCGCCAAGGCCGGCGGCCAGGGCCGCGGCGACGGCGGCGCGGTCGCTGAGGGCCGGCACAACCAGGCCAATGAAGGTCAGGGCCAGGGTGAAGTCGAGGCCCCAACTGGGCGGCACTCGCGCGCCCAGGAAAACGCCAGCGGCAGTCGAGGCCTGCCAGGCGGCCCACAGCGTCAGGCCGGCAGCCAGATAGAACCAGTGCTTGTGGGCCGGCGGTCCCGGCCGCTCGTAGTGCAGGATAGTCACGGCATAGGCCTCGTCGGTCAGCAAGTAGGCCAGCAGCCATTTCCAGGCAGGCGAGAGGTGGCGCAGGTGCGGCGCCAGCGAGGCGCTGTAGAGCATGTGGCGCAGGTTGACGACGAGCGTGGTCAGCACGATGATGGGACCAGGCGCGCCCAGGCCGATGAGCTCGGCGCCGATGAACTGAGCCGAGCCGGCAAAGACGACGGAAGACATGGCTATGGCGAGCAGCGGCGGCAGGCCGGCGCTCACGCCCAGCACGCCATAGATCAGGCCAAAAGGAATCACGCCGAACAGGATCGGGAGCTCGGTCCGCACTCCGGCGAGGAACTCCGCGCGACGCGAAGGCACGCCGTGATTATAAAGTAGAAGCAGTCAAACCAGCTCGGTGTCGGCGCCTGGCCTATGCCGTGGTGAGCGCTTGTCCTACAACCAAATCAGGTGGAGACGGATACGGCGGCCTACACGAAACCGATACCATTGCAGATAACCCGAATCTAACGCGCCGGCGGGACGTCTTCGCCTGGTTTCGAACGGTGGTGCCGCGGCCAGGGGGGCCTTCGGCCATTGGTGATCTGCGAGGTATGGCCGTGCCACCGCACCAGAGGCTGGCGGCTCGATACAGTTCCACCGCGCCACCTCGTGCTGTCTCAGCGAACCTGCTTGGAATCCGCCGCCCGGGTCAAGCCGGTGGCATTTAGCCTGCGCACCGCCGTCGGGTTCCAAAGACACGCCCTGTTCGTGCACTAGCAAGGCTCGGGCGCTGGAGGCGGGCACAGACCCGCCAGAACCGCCAGCGCGACCGCCGCCGGGCCGGCAGGCAGAGGAGGCATGTGGGGATTAACCAGCTGATCGGTCAGGCGATCGACCGGTATCAAGTTACAGCGCGGCTGGGGACCGGCCGCCTGGGGACCGTGTTCCAGGCGCACGATCCAACGCTGCAGCGCGATGTCGCCATCAAGCTCATCGACGTCAGCGCCCTGGGCCAGTCCATGGCCGGCGAGCAGTTGCTGCAGCGCGCGCGGCAGCCCGCCTCGATCACCCGGGGCTCGTCAAGATCCACGACTTTGGGCGCGCCAACGGCCGGCTATATGTGGTCATGGACTATCTGCCGGGCGGCAACCTGCGCCAACTGCTGCAGGACCTGCGCGCCAATAACCAGTGGCTGCCGCTATCGGAGGCCGTGGGCGTCATCCGCCAGGTCTGCGTGGCGCTCGATTACCTGGCGCACCAAGGGGCGCCGGCACGCGGCATCAAGCCGTCCGACCTCATGCTTAAGCCTGACCAGGCCGAAGGTCTGCCGTATCGTCCGGTGTTGACCAGCCTGGGCCTATTGGGCGAGAGCGAGGGCGAGTGGCTGCCGGAGGCTGAGCGGGTCGAGACCTCGGCCTATGCCTATTGGTCACCAGAGCAGCTGATGGGCGAACCGGTGGATGCGCGCAGCCAGGTGTATTCGCTCGGCGTGCTGCTCTACGAGCTGTGCGTCGGCTGGCAGCCATTTCCGGTAAAAACCATCTCGGAGGCGGTGCGCGCGCACACGCGCTCCACGCCGCCGGCGCCGCGGGCGCGGCGGGCCGATTTACCGGCGTCCGTCGAGGGCGTGATCCTGCGCGCGCTGGAGAAAGACCCCGCCGCGCGCTATCCCGACCCGGCCGCGCTGGCCCAGGCGCTGGACGACGCGCAAGCCCTGGCCGAGGTAACGGATGCCGCCGCCCAGGCAGCGCCAGGCGCCTGGCTGGTGAGCCTGCTGGTGGCCTACCAGCGCAGCCTGGCGGCAGCGCGGACCGAGGCGCTGGCCGCGCGCGCGGAGCCGGAAGCCATGCGCGCCATGGTGCCGGGCCGGGTCAAGGTCGTGGGACCCGCCGGCGCGGTGCGCTGGGAGCCGCTCAAGGCGCACGGCCTGACCATCGGCCGCGATCCAAACAACGACCTGATCCTGGATGAACCCACGGTAGCGCCTCAGCACGCCCGGGTGGAGTTTGACGACCCGCACTACCAGGTCGTGGATCTCGACAGCCAGAGCGGGACGTACCTGGGCGGCCTGAAACTCATGCCGGGCATGCCCGCGATCTGGGAGCCGAAAGCGCCACTGCTCATTGGCGACCACTGGCTGTACTTGGAGCTGGGCGCGACAGCCATGGGAACGCCGGCGCGGCCGAGCGTGTACCGTTTCGACGGCGCCGTGGTCGACGCCAACCTGGTGCAGTTCAGCCCGAATGGCTGGGTGGGTGTCTACGTCGAAGTCCCGCAGTTGGCGCTGACGCCCGGCCAGAAGAGCTCGGCTGGGGTGGTTGTGGTCAACCAGGGACCGGACAACGAGCATTTCAGCCTGACCCTGGGCGGCGTGCCGCAAAGCTGGATCGCGCCGCCGGCCCCGCCGACCAGCCTGCAGCTGTCGCCAGGCGAGTACCGGCGACTGCGCATCACGCTCGAACCGCCGCGCGCGCCGCAGTCGCGGGCCGGCCGTGACGCGGTGGTGGTGCGCGTCGCCAGCCAATCGCAGCCAGACCAGGCCGTGGAAGCCAAGATCGCGGTGACGGTGCCGGCGTTCAACCAATTCCGCAGCGAACTGAGCGCGCCAGGGGCAGGATCCAAAGGGCCAATGCGCGTGACCATCCACAACCAGGGCAACACGCCCGAGGCGTACCGCGTTGCCTTGGAGGACCCCGAAGGCAGCCTGGCTTTTGACCCGCCGGGCTTCAGCCTGCCGGTGCCGGCGGGGCACATTGGCACGGCCGACTTCTACGCGGGGCCGCGGAACACTCGGCTGATCGGCGGGCGGCGAACGCATCGCTTCACGGTGCGCGTGGCCGACTCGACCGGCCAGGCGCAGACCCACGCGGCCGAGGCGTACAGCAGCGGACTGGCGCCGCCGTGGGCGCCGATCCTGCTCTTGATCATGGGCTGCCTGCTGGCGTCGGCGGCGGGGCTGGTCGCCAGCGACTGGCGCCGGCGCGCGTTCGCCACCAGCACGGCCATCGCCCGGCAGACTGCCGACGCCATCGCCGCAGCCGACAGCGACAACGACGGGCTGACCAACCTGGACGAGGTGCGCCTGGGGACCGATCCCCTGAACCCGGACACCGACGGCGACGGCGCGAACGACAACGTCGATCCAGATCCCGGACAGCTCCCAACGCCCAACGCCCACCGCCAGCGCCACGCACACGCTGCCGCCGCCGACTGAGACGGCCACGGTCCCGTCCCCGACCCTGACCGGTACAGCGCCGCCCGCAACGGAGACGCTGACGCCGGCGCCGACGGCCACCGCGAGCGCAACGGCCGAGGCCGCGACCGCCACCCAGGCGCCCACCGTAGCCCCGACCGCGGCGGCCACGCCGTTGGAGGGCGTGATCCTGTTCGAGTCGGAGCGCGACGGGCGGACAAACATCTACTTGATGGTTGCCGATGGGTCGAGCCAGGTCCGGCTGAGCAACAGTACGCCAGACACTGCGGTTGACAGCGCCCCAACCTGGTCGGCGGCGGCGCAACAGATTGCGTTCCAGAGCAACCGCGACGGCAATGATGAGATCTACGTGATGAATCTGGATGGTTCCGGGCCAGCGCGGCTGACCGACAACAGCGCGGCCGACACCGACCCGGCCTGGTCGCCAGACGGCACGCGCATCGCGTTTGTCAGCGAGCGCGACGGCAACCCCGAGGTTTACGTGATGCGGGCTAACGGATCGAACATGACGCGCCTGACTGAGGCGGCCGGGGCCGATACCGATCCAACCTGGTCGCCGGACGGCGCGCGCATCGCGTTTGTCAGCGAACGCGACGGTAATCCTGAGATCTACGTGATGGGCGCTGACGGCGCCAGCCCCACCCGCCGCACCAGCGCCGAGGGGGCCGACCTGGACCCGGTGTGGGCGCCCAACGGGATGTGGCTGGCGTTCGTGCGCGGCGAGGCAACCAGCGCCGAGCTGTACCTGATGAGCAGTGACGGCGCGGGCGAGCTGCGCCTGACGAGCAACACCGCGGCCGACACCCAGCCGGCTTGGGCGCCAAACAGCACGCAACTCGCGTTTGTGAGTGAGCGCGACGCGAACGCTGAAATCTATTTAACCCTGGCAGACGGCACGGCGCAGACACGGCTGACCCATAACGACGCGGCCGACACCCGGCCGGTGTGGGCGCCGGCCGGCGCGCGGCTGACCTTTACCAGCGAACGGGACGGCAATCCCGAGGTGTACGTCATGGCCGCGGACGGCGATGACCAGGCCCGGCTGACCAACGCGGCCGGACGCGACACGCCGGTGGCGTGGCTGCCATAAAAGCCAGAGGCCGAGGGGAATGCGGGGGCTGAAGAGTGCCCAGGGCTCGGGCCGCGCCGCCTGCATCCTTCTTCCGCCAGCGGCAGCGGATTAGGGCGCCGCGCGGCCCGAGCCGAGCCTGCTTGCGGGCGCTTTCGGAGTCGGTATAATTCACGTGCTAAAGGTCCAGCTATTTCCCCATCCTGGGGGCTTTGGTAAGGAGCCAACCTAACCCATGAGTGCCGTACCCAGTTACGCCTTCTTCGAGGGCCGCATCGTGCCGTACAGCGAGGCCAAGGTGGGGGTGATGACCCACACGCTCAACTACGGCACCGGCTGTTTCGGCGGCTTGCGCGGGTATTGGAACGAAGACGAAGCCCAACTGCTGGTGTTCCGCCCGCGCGACCACTACCGGCGTTTCCTGCAGTCGGCCCGGCTGCTGTGCATGGAGCTGGGCATGGACGAAGAAGGGCTGGTGAACATCACGCTGGAGCTGCTGCGCGCCGAGGGGCTGCGCCAGGACTGCTATATCCGCCCGCTGGCCTACAAGGCCGACGAGACGATTGGCGTTCGGCTGCACGACCTGCACGACGCCCTGACGATCTTCGCGGTGCCCTTCGGGCGCTACGTGGACAACGAGGAGGGGGCGCACGTCACCATCTCGTCCTGGCGGCGCGTGAGCGACAACACCATCCCGGCGCGCGGCAAGATCACCGGGGCCTATGTCAATTCCGCATTTGTCAAGACGGATGCGCAGCGCGCCGGTTATGACGAGGCGCTGGTGCTCAACCGCGATGGTCACGTGGCCGAAGGCTCGGCCGAGAACCTCTTCATGCTGCGCGACGGCGTGGTCATCACGCCGCCGGTGACGGACAACGTGCTGGAGGGCATCACGCGGCGCACGATCATCAGCCTGGTGCGCGACGAGCTGGGCATGCCAGTGGTGGAGCGGTCGATCGACCGCAGCGAGCTGTATCTGGCCGACGAGCTCTGGTTCTCGGGCACCGGCGTGCAGATCGCGGCCATCACGCGCATCGACCATCGCCCCATCGGAAGCGGCAAGATGGGGCCGCTGGTCAGCGATCTGCGCGAGCTGTACTTCGACATCGTCCGCGGCCGGGTGGCCAAGTATCGCCACTGGAACACGCCGGTGTACGTGCCCGAGGCCTCGGCGGCCGACTAAGTGGTTTTCCATCCTCCGCGCACAACCGGCCTGGCCCTGGGCGTGGGCGGACTGCTGGCCCTGCTGGCCGTTGACGCGGGCCTGCTGGCCGTGCTGGGCAACAATCCCCTCTCGCTGCCGGGATTCCTGAGTCTATGCCTGCTGGCGGCCAGCGTGCCGGCCGCCGCCTGGCTGGCTTACCGCAGCTACGGGCTGCTGCGGTCGCGCTACGTCCTCAGCCGAAACGCCATCATCGTGGAATGGGGCAGCCGCCGCATCGTGCTGCCAATGGGCCTGCTGGACGAAGTGCGCGCCGGGTCAGAGGTGGAAGCGCCGCTTCGGCCGCGCGGGCCGGTGTGGCCCGGCTGTGTGGTCGGCCCCGGCAGCGTGGCGGGCGTGGGCGAAGTGGAGTTCCTGGCCGCGGCCGAAAAGCCGGGCCTGGTGCTCCTGCGACACGCCGACGCCTGGCTGGCCGTCTCCCCCCACCCACCCGCGTTGTTCCTGGAGACGCTTGCCAAGCGCCGTGCCGAAGGTCCGGACGAAGAGATCACGCCCGAGGCGGTGGTTCCGCCGCTGATGCGTTGGAAGCTGATTCAAGATCACCTGGCACTGGCATTGATCGGCGCCGGGCTGGTCGGCGGGCTGCTGCTGATGGGCTACCTGGCGCTGATCGCGGGCCAACTACCGGCGCAGATTGCCCTGCACTTCGACGGCCAGGGCCAGCCCGACCGATTTGGCCCGCCCACCGGCTTGCTGATCCTGCCGGCCATCGCCGGTTTGACATGGCTGGTGAACACCTTGGGCGGGGCCTGGCTGCACGGGCGCGCATCCGAGCGGCAGGCCGCCTACCTGCTGTTCGGAGCAACGCTGTTCGTGCAGGCGCTGGTGTGGGTGGCGACCATTCGCTTGTTGACAGCCGGAAACGCGCCCGGCTGAGCGCCGGCTCCCCGGCCCCGCGCATGGGCAGCTGAACCTCCACCTGCGTTCCATTCGCAACTCATTGTTCGCCCACAATTCGCGTCTATCGTCATGGCCAGGATCTGGCCATTCGGATAGGGGATTGCCTCTTGAAGTAGCAGCCAAGGCCATGATATAGTTACGTGCTCTTAACTAAATAGGTCACTTAACTATGTCAACTCCTAACGAACTGCACGACAGGATGCGGGAGTGGATCGAGGTCCTGGTCGGCCGATCCATGCGCGATTTGATCCTGTATTTGAAGCAGCACGACCTGAGCATGGCGCAGTATGGCACCTTGATGCGGATCTTCCACCAGGGCTCGTGCGCCGTCATGCAGGTAGGCAGCCACCTGGGCATCACCAACGCGGCGGCCAGCCAGATGGTGGACAAACTCGTCCAGCAAGGCTTGCTCGAGCGCAGCGAGGCCGAGCACGACCGGCGCATGAAGCAGCTATCGTTGACGGAAAAGGGCCGCGAGCTTGTCCAGCGGGCGTACGAGGCTCGCCTGGGCTGGCTGGAACAACTGGCCGATGCCCTGCCCCCTGAGCGGCGCGCGGCCGCGACTGAGTTGATGGCAGAGCTGGCGCACCTGGCCCAGCGGCTCGACCAGCCACCGGCCGCGCCGGAGGGCTGACGATGGCCGGAGCAGCCTCAAGCGGGCCCTGCCTGGTCGGCCACGTTTGTCTGGTTACCGGCGCTACGCCGGGCAGCGGGCAAGTAACGACGCGCGCGCTGGCCGAGCGCGGCCCTACGGCCGCGCCCACGGGCCGAAACCCGGCCAAGGCGGCGGCACGACGGACACGATCGTATCGAACAGGAGAGATCCCTTGGAAAGACCAAAATGGCGCGGCCGGCGCAAGGCCGGCCCCAAGAACAACGGCCTGCGCCGGGCCATTCAGTATCTAGGGCGCTACAAGCGCGAGGCGGCGCTGCCATACCTGTTCTTGATTGTCGCCACCCTGGCGCAGTTGGCGGTTCCGCGCATGGTGCGCAGCATCATCGACGCGGTGACCGAAGGCGTGATCGCCAAGCAGGTGCTGGCCGGGCTGGAGCAGATTCCGGCCGCCTTCCTGGGTCAAGCACTGCCGCAGGTGCTGGAGGCGCTAAGCCTGCCGGCGGACTGGACGGCCGAGCAGTTGACGAATGAGATGGCAGCACGGCAGGACGGCGCGCTCCCCGCCCTGCTGACCGCCATCCTGGCGATCGTGGTCTTCGCGGCCGTGCGCGGTGTGTTCGCCTTCCTGCAGGTCTTCTGGGCGGAGCGCAACTCGCAGAGCGTCGCGTTCGACCTGCGCAACGATTTGTTCGCCAAGATCCAGCGCCTGTCATTCTCGTACCACGATCGTAACCAGACCGGACAGCTGATGATCCGCGCCACTGACGACGTGGACAAGGTGCGGCTGTTCATCGGACAGGGCCTGGTGCAGCTGGTGGGCGCCATCGTGCTGCTGGGCGGCACGCTGGCCATCATCTTCAGCACCAACGCGCGGCTGGCGCTGGCAGCGCTGCCGATCCTGCCGGTAGCCTTTGTGCTGTTCATGGCCTTCGGCGCGATCAGCGCCCCGCTGTTCGTCAAGGTCCAGGTGAAGCTGTCGACGCTCAACACGATCCTGCAGGAAAACCTGGCCGGCATCCGCGTCATCAAGGCCTTCACGCGCGAGCGCGAAGAGGAGGCGAAGTTCCAACAGGCCAACGACGCGGTCATGCGCCAGCAGATCACGGTGGCGCGGCTGTTCACGGTGCTATTCCCATTAGTGTTCTTGGTAGCCAACCTGGGGCAGGCTTCGGTGCTGTACTTTGGGGGCCGCCAGATCGTGGCCGGCACGCTCAGCCTGGGCGAATGGCAGGAGTTCAGCCTCTACCTGGTTTACCTGTTCCTGCCCGTGGCGCAATTCGGCTTCATCATCACCCAGTTGGGGCAGGCCGCGGTTTCAGCCGGCCGCATCTTTGAGATCCTGGACGCCAAGAGCGACGTGACCGATATGCCGGGGGCGCAGCCCTTGCCGCCGGTGACGGGCCACGTGCGTTTTGAGAACGTCACCTTCCGGTACTTCTCCAGCGGCACGCCGGTGCTGAACAATGTCTCGTTCGAGGCGCTGCCGGGCCAGACCATCGCGCTGCTGGGCGCAACCGGCTCGGGCAAGACCACCATCATCAACCTGCTGCCGCGCTTCTACGACCCCAGCGAGGGCCGCATCCTGATCGACGGCCACGACTTGCGCGACGTGACGCTCGATTCGCTGCGCAGCCAGATCGGCATCGTGCTGCAGGAGACGACGCTCTTCAGCGGCACGATCCGCGACAACATCGCCTTTGGCCGCCCGGAGGCAACCCGGGCCGAGGTGGTCGCGGCCGCCACGGCAGCCAACGCCCACGACTTCATCATGTCGTTTCCTGAGGGCTACGGCACGCCTGTTGGCGAACGCGGCACGACGCTGAGCGGCGGGCAAAAGCAGCGGCTGGCGATTGCGCGGGCCCTGCTGTTGGACCCGCGGCTGCTGGTGCTGGACGACTCGACCAGCAGCGTGGACTTGACGACCGAGGCCCACATTCAGCACGCCCTCGACCGGCTGATGAAGGGCCGCACCAGCTTCGTCATCGCCCAGCGCATCACCACCGTGATGAACGCCGACCAGATCCTGGTGCTCGACAAGGGCGCAATCGTAGCGCGCGGCACGCACGCCGAACTACTGGAAGACAGCCCGATCTATGCGGAAATCTACCGCTCGCAGCTGGTCGGCGACGCGGCGGAAGAGATACCCGAAGCAGCCGCGGTGGCCGCGTAAGCGCGATCGCGCCGCAGGAGAGGAACCATGTTTGGTGGACCCGAAGGCATGCGCCGAATCATGAGCCAGGAGATGCTTAAGCCCAAGCGGCTGGGCGAGACTCTCGGCCGCTTTGGCAAGTACTTTACGCCTTATTGGCCGATGCTGCTGGTAGTAGCCGCGCTGGTCATCGGCTCAACCTGGACCCAGGTGACGAACCCCGACCTCGTCGGCCAGGTTGTGGACTGCTACCTGGCCCCGGCCGCGGCCAGCTCGTTCGGCGGCTTTCCGGGCGCTTCGGCCCCGGCCGGCCAGGAAAGCGCCTCGCAGTCAAACTGCTGGCTGGCGGCCGAACCCGAAAACCTGGGCCTTACGCAGCGCGCGCTGCAGGGCCTGCTGACGCTGGGCGGTTTTCCGCGTCCGGCAGCCGGCTCCGACACGCCGCTGAGCGACGCCGGCCGGCTGGCCGGGTTGGGCCGGCTGATCGCCATCATTATCAGCCTGTACGTGACCAGCGCGGTGCTGACCGGGATGGCGTTCTATACCATGACGTGGGCCGGCCAGCACGTGCTGCGGCGCATGCGCCAGGACGTGTTTCGCCACCTGCACGAGCTGTCGCTGGGCTATTACGCCGAGCACGAGTCGGGTGACCTGATGAGCCGCATCAGCAGCGACTCGGAGACCATCCAGCAGGCGCTGAACTTCGCGCTAATTAACGTGCTGAGCGGCCTCCTACTGCTGAGTTGGATCGCCTACACCATGCTGACCAAGAGCCTGGCCTTCGCGCTGCTCAGCCTGGCGGTGCTGCCGGTGATGGTGGCGGCGACGCTGTGGTTTTCGGACCAGGCGCGCAGGGCCTTCCGCAAGACGCGCGTCGAGATGGGCAGCGTGAACGCCGAACTGCAGGAAAGCATCGCCGCGGTGCGCGAGGTGCAGGCCTTCAACCGGGCTGAAGGAAATATCGAGAACTTCCGCCAGACCAACGCCGCCAACCGCGACGCCAACATCCGGGCGGTGGCCTTCACCAGCGCCCTGGCGCCTACCCTGGAAGCGCTGGGCTACTTGGCGCTGGGCGTTGTGACGGGCGTGGGCGGGCTGTACCTGCTGCGCGGCGAGCTGTTGCTGGGCACGACCGTCTCACTGGGCCTGGTGATCACCTTCCTCGGCTACGTGCAGCGCTTTAACATGCCCATCCAGCAGATTGCGGTGCTGTGGACCAACATCCAGAGCGCCATCGCCGGTGGTGAGCGCATCTTTGGGCTGCTGGACGAGCAGCCAGGTGTGCAGGACAAGCCCGGCGCGATCGAGATGCCGCCGATTGAGGGGCGGGTGGAGCTGGACAACGCCTCGGCCGCCTACAAGCTGGGAGTGCCCGTGTTGAAGGGCGTCAGCCTGACCGCTGAGCCTGGGCAGACCATCGCCATCGTCGGCCCGACCGGCGCCGGCAAGACGACGATTGTCAACCTGCTGCCGCGCTTCTACGACGTGACCGGCGGGGCGGTGCGCATCGACGGCTTCGACGTGCGCGACGTGACGGCCAACAGCCTGCGCCGGCAGATCGGCATCGTTCTGCAGGATACCTTCCTGTTCAGCACCACCGTGATGGAGAACATCCGCTTTGGCCGGCCGGAGGCCAGCGACGAGGAGGTGATGGCGGCCGCCAGGCTGGCGCACGCCGATAGCTTTATCGAGCGTCTGCCCAACGGCTACCAGACCGCGCTGGGCGAGCGCGGCAGCGGGCTGAGCCAGGGCCAGCGCCAGTTGCTGGCGATCGCGCGCGCGGCGCTGGCTGATCCGCGCATCCTGATCCTGGACGAAGCGACGTCGAGCGTGGACACGCGCACCGAGCGGCTGATCCAGAAGGCGTTCGACAAGCTGCTGACCGGCCGCACCAGCTTTGTGATCGCGCACCGCCTGAGCACGATCCGCAACGCCGACCAGGTGCTGGTGCTGAACCAGGGCGAGATCATCGAGCGCGGCACGCACAGCCAACTGCTGGCCAGGCGCGGGTTCTACTACGACCTGTACATGAGCCAATTCCGGCGCGACACGCCGGAGGCCGAGGCGGTCGCCGGGAACGCAGGGCGCGTGGCGGAGGTAGCGGTGTAGCCGCAGGCGCTGGGGCGCAGCCTGCGTCACGGTGCACGGCGGGGGATCAAGGGCGCTTCCGAGAGGGAGCGCTCTTTGCGCCAGGGCGGCGCCGAAGCAATCACCAATCGGGTCCATGACCACCAGAGCGTTCGAACGGCCAGGGAGGACCAGGGTTGAATTGCCCTCCCCCCAGCTCCGTGCTACACTTCCCCGTCCAATAACCATTTTCTAAGGTTCTCAGCCGCCGTGCGTGTGAAATTTTGGGGCGTACGTGGGTCGATCCCCACCCCGCTGTCCAACGAACAGCTCAATGACCGGCTGTTTCAGGCCCTCTCGGGCGCTGGCGGGGTCGACCTATCGAACCCGGCCGAGGTACAGGCCTACCTCGCCGGCCTGCCGCCCAGCGTGCGCTCGGTGGTCGGCGGCAATACCACCTGCGTCGAAGTCGACACCGGCGAGGAGACGATCATCATCGACTGCGGCTCGGGCATGCGCGCCTTGGGCTTGAGTCTGATGGCGCGCGAGTTTGGGCGGGGCCAGGGCGTCGCCCACATCTTCTTGACCCATGCCCATTGGGATCACCTGCAGGGCTATCCTTTCTTTACGCCGGCTTACGTGCCGGGCAACCGCTTGATCTTCTACGCCGTCAACAACCACCCTCAGACCTATCTCGAGCACCAGCAGCTCGCGCCGACCTATTTCCCCATCCCGCCCAACGCCATGCCGGCCGATAAAGAGTTCATCCAACTGCGCGAGGGCGAGACGGTAACCATCGGCCGGACGGTAGTCTCGAACCTGTCGCTCTACCACCCGGGCACCGCCTATGCCTATCGCTTCGACGACGGCGAGAGCGTATTTGTGTTCGCCAGCGACGGCGAATACAAAGCGCTGTCTGAAGCGCACCTGCGCCGTTACACGGCCTTTTTCGCCGGGGCCGACGCGCTGGTGTTCGACGCGCAGTATTCGCTGCGCGACGTCTTTCTGAGCAAGGCCGACTGGGGCCACAGCTCGGCCATCATCGGCGTGGATATCGCCGAGCGCGCGCGCGCCAAGCGCCTGATTACGTTCCACCACGACCCGACCCACTCAGACGAGCAGATCTACGCGATCGCGACGGCCGCGCGCGAGTACGCCCGCGTCAACGAGATTTCGCCGGACACCGCGGTCATGGTGGCCACCGAGGGACTGGAGCTGTTCCTGGGACAGCCGCCGGGCCTGGAGACGTTGGAAGATCGGCAGAACGGGATCTGGACCCTGGCGCTGGCGGGGCAGCTCAACGCCAGCACGGTGGCCGAGGCCCAGGAACGGCTGGGCGCCATGCTGGCCGCCGCGCCAGGCGGACGGCTGCTGCTGGACCTGACCCTGCTGGCCGCGGCCGACCCTATCGGCATCAATGGCCTGATCGACACGGCGCGCCAGCACGGGGCCTTAGGACGCTCCACGCTGGCGGTGCTGGCCCCGACCCTGCCCGTGCGGCGCGCGCTGGAGCAGTCAGGCGCCGACAAGGGGCTGCACATCGTCCGCAGCCGGCAGCAGGCGCTGGCCGCGCTAGCCGGCCCCGCCCATCTGCGGCTGGCGGCCGCCACCATCGCCGGGCAGCTGCAGCTCGAGGCGCTGCTGTTTGTCGATGAGCTGGGCGCCGTTTACTTGGGACGCAAGCTAGGAGCGCAGGCGCCGCTATGGGTGCGAGTGGTAGCCGGCCGCCGCGGCGGCGCGGCGCGGCAGCAGTTTGTGGGCGAGTTGCGCGCCTGGCAGGGCGTGTCTCATCCGAGCTTGATCGCCGGTCAGGCCATCATCGAGGCCGATGAGTGGGTGGCATTGATCTGTGACGAGCCAGCCGGTATCTCGCTGCGCGAGTGGCGCGCCCGCCAACCGGCCTGGCTGGACCAACGGCGCGTAGGCGAGCAGTTGTGCGAGGCCGTGGCGGCGATCCACGCCCACGGCCTGACGCATGGCGATCTTCACCCCGAGAATGTGGTAATGGCCGGCAGCCTGGCGCGCGTGACGCGGACACCGCTCTTTCCGCCGGCGGCGGGCTCCACGGCCACCGCCTACCACGCGCCGGAGCAACTGCGCGGGCAGCCGGCCCTGCCCGCCTCCGACGTGTACGCGCTGGGCGTCATGCTCTACGAGCTGTTCCTGGGCGCGCACCCGTTCGCCGCCGAGACCGAGGAGCTGCGGCTGACCCTGCAGCTCTACAGCCAGCCGCAAAGCCCGCGGCTGCGCTGGCCTGAAATCCCGCTGGGGCTGGAACTGTGCTTGCTGCGGCTGTTGGCGCTCGACCCCAACGACCGGCCGGCCGACGGCCGGGCGGCGCGGGCGGCGTTCGGCGAGCTGCGGCTCGAGGGCCGGCGCGAGTTGGGAGACGCCCGGCTCAAACCAGCCAGCCAGCCGGCAGCCGACGAGGGACTCAGCCGCTAGGCTCTGGCTGCCTGCTGCTGTACAAGCCAGACGCCGAGCAGGATCACAGCGCCGCCCGCGAGCGCGGCCCAGGTCAGGGCTTCGCCCAGCAGCGCGGCTGCAACACCGGCCGTGACCAGTGGTTCGAAGTAGATGAACGCGCCCACCCGTGAGGCCGGCAGGCGCTCCAGCGCGTCAAAGTACCAGCTGTAGGCCAGGCCGGAGCACAACGGTCCCAGGAAGAGCACGGCCAGCCAGCCGGTGGCGCTGAGCCGGGAGGCGTCGGCCAGGCCCGGCCCGGCCAGAAAGAGGCCGGTGGTGAACAGCCAGCCCAGCGCCATGGCATAGAAGAGCAGCAGCGCGGCGGGGAAGCGGCGCAGGCCCCGCCGCGAGAGCACTGAGAACACCGCCCAGTTCGGCGCGCTGGCCAGGATGAGCAGGTCGCCGGCCGCTTCGGCGCGCCCCGCGGTGAGCGCGGCCAAATCGCCGCGGCTGACCACCAGCAGCACGCCAATGGTGGCCAGGACGATGCCGGCCACCTGGATCAGGCGCAGGCCCTCCTGGAGGACCAGCCAGCCAAGCAGCGCGATGAAGATGGGCGTAGTGGCCATGATCCAGGCCGAGGTGCTGGCCTGGGCGGTCAGCAGGCCGTTGGACTGCAGCCACTGGTGCAGCGTAATGCCCAGGAAACCAAGCAGGGCAAAGTAAGCCAGCTCGCGCGGCGGCGCCAGCGTCATCTGCCGGCGGGCGGCCAGCAGCGCGCCGAGCACCAGCAGCCCAAACGCAAAGCGCAACCAGACGACGGTGAGGGGCACGGCTTCGCGCACCGCCAACTTGGTGGCGATGAACGAGCCGCCCCAGGCGATGACCGTGGCGACCAGTTTGGCGTAGAGGATCCAGCCCCGGTTCAGGCCGGCCATTATAGCCACACCCGGCGCCAGCCCATCGAGCTGGCCGTCACGGCAAGGCCCCAAGTGACATCGCTGGAGCCAGCGGCCGCGCCGGCTCCAGCGATGTCACTGGCTTTCTGTCGAGGGGGCTGCCTCAGGCTACGGCGAGGGCGTCTGCCGCACCAGCGCGGCCTGCACGACCAGGCGGTCCGAATACTCCCAGTTGAGGAAATCCCAATTGGTGCACGTCACGAGGATCAGGCGCTCGCCATCGTTGACGTAGAGGTGCTCGACGTCGTTGGGGCCGACGGTCTGGCGGCCCTCGATGGCATATACGTAATCGGTGCCTCGGGCGCGGTAGATGATCTCATCACCTGGGCGCGTGTCCCAGATGCCGGCCAGCGGGCCCGGTTTAGCCCCGGCCAGGGTGAAGTGGCCGACAAAGGCCATGGCCAGGTCATCGCCCGGCTGGCTCCCGGTCGTGCTTAGCCAGCCAATCTCGGCGTTGAGTTCGGACAGATCCCAGTTGCCATCCTTGACCGGAATACTGATAACCGGTGCATTGACGTCCAGGTCCGGGATCAGCAGGCGCGGCGGTTCGGCCGGCTCAGGCGCGAGCCCGGCCTCGTCACGCGGCTCATCCATCACAGCGGGGGCAGGCGAAGCGAGCACGATTGCCTCCGGCAGGGCGGTCGCCTCGCCCGACGCCGGCGCCGCGGCGACCCGCCCAGGCGGGGTGGTTGCCTCAACCCGCGCCGGGGCGGCCGTCTCGGCGGCCGGCGGCTCGCCGGCCCGGCTGGCCGGCGCCGAGGCCGGCCAGGCCGCGCGAGCCGCGGCGGCGCCGGCCCACAGCAGCCCGATGGCCACCGCAGCCAGGGCCAGCTTAGACAACCGCCCAGCCCACAACCCGCTCACCTTACTGGTCGATCACTCAGCGCGAGCGGCGCTCATCGCGGAAGACCAACCATCCGCCGCTTAAGGCCGTGGCGGTGCCGGAAGCCAAGGCTACGACCATCTGCACAATGTCGCGCAGGCTCGGCCCGGCGCCGGTCACCGGGATGCCGCCCGGCATGATCTGGGCAGTACTGGTGGCCGTGGCGCAGCAGCCACCCGGCTGGCAGATCTGGGCCGAATTGCTGACTCCGTTCGGCGCCTGGGCGCCCGTGGCTACCCGGCCCGAGATGTTTAGGACCACGCTCTGGCCGATGGCCATGTCACCGATCTCAAGCGTTACCGTTCGGGCGGCCGCATCGTACATCGGCTGTCCAAACGTGGCTACGGCATTAAGGTACTCGACAAAGACCGAAAGCGAGTTGGTCACTTTGACGCCCGAGAGTGTAACCCCGTGGGGGTTGTGGACAGTGACGACAAACTCGACTACCTGACCCGGCAGAACCTGCTGCGGAGTGACACTCATCGTCACCGTGGCCGGGGTGCCTTCGGCGCAGACGTTCGCCGGCGGCGTGTCCACCGGCGGGCCGCTGGGCGGCACATCCGTGGGAGGCACCGCGGTCGGCGGTTCGCCAGTAGGCGGCGCCGGCGTCTCCGGCGGATTCGTGGGTGTGGCGCTGGGCACTCCCGGTGTCTCGGGCGTACTGGTCGGCGGTTCGCCAGTGGGCGGCGCCGGCGTCTCCGGTGTATTCGTGGGCGTGGCGCTGGGCACGACCGGCGTTACCGGGGTGTTGCTCGGCGTGGCGCTGGGTGCCGTTGGCGTCTCCGGCGTATTCGTGGGCGTGGCGCTGGGCACGACCGGCGTTACCGGGGTGTTGCTCGGCGTGGCGCTGGGTGCCGTTGGCGTCTCCGGTGTATTCGTGGGCGTGGCGCTGGGCACGACCGGTGTTACCGGGGTGTTGGTGGGTGTGGCGCTGGGTGCCGTTGGCGTCTCCGGTGTATTCGTGGGCGTGGCGCTGGGCACGACCGGCGTTACCGGGGTGTTGGTCGGCGTGGCGCTGGGCACGACCGGCGTTACCGGGGTGTTGGTGGGCGTCGCGCTGGGAGGCACCGAGGTGTTGGTCGGGGTGGCGCTGGGCACGACCGGTGTTACCGGGGTGTTGGTGGGCGTCGGCGTCGGCTGCACCTGGCAGTGCACGGTCCACGACTGGGCCGTGCCAATCGTGGCCTCGTACACGCCGTTGACGTAGACGTCCACCTCCACATCGACGTGAATCTCAGCCATTCCGCCGCTCTGCACCGGCCACTGATCTAACGGCGGGTAGGTGATCTGAAGGGTGAAATTTCTGCTCTGATCGATGGCATAGTAGCCGCCGGGGATCGTCTGCAAGCTGCCGTCGGCCAGGACGTACTGCACATTCACAAAGCCAAGCAGGCGAACCGGTATTGTGCGCGGAACGACCTTGGCGCCGAAAATATCAATGCCGCTTGAGCAAAGCTGGCGCGAGTCGGGCGTCACCAGCGTGATGACAACACCTGTGTCACCAATGACGTAATCCACGATACCCGCGCTGGCTGTTTGGGGCACGGCCAAGGCGGCAGCCAGGACAATTCCGAGGACAACGGCAATCGCCACTCCAGCTTTGCGCATACACGCGACCTTTCTCGCCGTCTCAAGCGGCTCGTCTAGTGGAGGCTACTGGGATGAACACTCATCAGCCGCATTCTAGCCAACCAACCTGCCCCAGCCGAGAGGCAGCGGCTGGAGCGGCCCAACGCGAGCAATTACCGCAACGACCTTGGGATAGGATCAGGCGGAGGCGCTGACCCCTGATAAGTGCCAGATCGCAGCAGTCTCTCAGAAAGCGACCGGCACACCGTGTTGTTGAAGGAATTCGGATGAATTGGCCGAAGGCTCACCTGCTTCCGGGCGTTGGGTTTCGAAGGTAGTGATCCACGCTCTTGCCCGGTTTATGTCGGTTGCATTATAGGACAGGAGGTAGTTCCCTTTGGTTTATTTTTGGTAAGGGTCCACGCCGATTCGAGAAAATTAGCTCTCCAGACGTAATCAAGGATTAGGACATCAGTGCTAATTGCGCCGCAGCTTGCTCGACCCGCGCCGCGGCCCTATACTGCATTTGGCGTTAGGATCGGGCCATCAGTCGAGTGCCGGCCGAATAGCGCCAGTTCGCACGGGTGTCACAGCCACAAGAGGAGAGCGCCATGCCGATTGAGATGCGCCACCTGATTATCCTGGTGCCCGGCCTCATGGGCAGTGTGCTAGAAAAGGAAGGCCAAGGCCAGATCTGGGGTCTGTCGGGCCAGGCGTTGTGGCAGTACTTGCGCACCCTGGGCGGCTCGCTGCAGAGCCTGCGGGTTGCGAATGATGATTGGCAAGTCGACGACCTGGGCGACGGCATCCAGGGAACGCAGATCATCCAGGATCTGCATTCGATCCCCTTCCTGGTCGAGCACGCCGGGTATTCGGTGATCACACGCCGGATCCAGGAGTACTTCGACGTCACTTTGAGCAACCGCTGGGCGCCGCGCGACGACGCGAACTTCTACACCTTCCCCTACGACTGGCGGCGCGACTGCCGCGCCTCGGCGCGCCAGCTCAAGCGTTTTGTAGACACGCGGCTGCCCCGCTGGCGGGCCTGGAGCGGGGCCCAGGACGCGCAAGCCATCCTGATCGGCCACAGCCTGGGCGGCCTGGTAGCGCGCCACTACCTGGAAGCAATGGGCGGCTGGCGTGACTGCCGCGCTGTCATCACGGTCGGCTCACCCCACCGCGGCGCGATCGGCGCGCTGGACGTGGTGAGCAACGGTTTCCGCAAGCTGTTCTTCGATCTGAGTGAAGTCGTCCGTTCATTCCCATCGGCTTATCAGATTCTGCCTACCTACCCCGCGGTGCAGGTGGGCGCCCAATACGTGCGCCCGGGCGAAACAGACGCCATCCCCAACCTGGATCCCGCGCGGGCGCGCGAGGCGCGCGACAACTTCCTGGACGCGACCCGGCGGGCCGCGCTGGCCAACCGCGGCGAGCCCGCCTATCAGCAGCGCACGATTCCCTGGGTGGGCACGCGCCAGGATACGCTGCACTCGGCGGCGATCCGCGCCGGCAAGCTGGAGGTGAGCTACGGCCCGCCGCCTGGCCTGGACCCTAGCCTGGCCGATGGCGACGGCACCGTGGCGCGCTTCTCAGCCATCCCCCCAGAACTGGAAGAACTGCGGGTGCAGCGCTTCGCCGTCGAGCGGCACGGGTGGCTGACCAACAACGAGATGACGCTCGAGCCGCTGCTGGAAACGATCCGGCAGGTGGCGGCGCCCGGCGCGGTCGACCTGTACGGCGAGCCCGAGGTGCTGCGGCCGTCGATCGGCCTGCGGCTCGAGCCATTGTACCTCTCGGGCGAGCCGGTCAGCCTCCAGGCCAAGCTGGCGAACGCGGATGACCAGCCGCAGCCCCTGATCGTGCAGGCCGAGCCCGTGGGCCAGCCGGGGCCAGGCGCGGCGCAGACCGTGGACGCCAGCGGGACCGAAGCGCGCGCCATTGTGTTCGAAGCCCTGGCGCCCGGGCTGTACCAAGTGACGGCCCGGGCGCCGACCGCCGGCCCGCGAGCGCCTGCCGCGGTGCACGGCGTTTTCGAGGTGGCTGACGCGGCCGCCTGAGGAGCTGAACCATGAGCAAACCTCATTACGAATGGGCCCGCGCCGAGGAGCGGGCGCTGGCCCGCTTTCTTCAGCCGGCCGCGCTGCCGGCGGAATTCAGGTGGCCGACGTACGTCAACCGCCTGGACCTGCTGCAGGCCGAAGGCCCAACCGGCGTAGCCGGGCAGCTCTTTGGGCTGATGCGCAAAGCAGCTATCCAATACGACCTGGCGCCGTTCAACCCGCGCTCGGGCGTGACACAGCTGATCCGCAAGCCGGCCACCATCCTGGCCGAAAAGCGCGGCACTTGCCTGGACCTGGTGGCGCTCTTCGCCACGATGTGCCTGGCCAATGACCTGCTGCCGATCGTCGTCGTAGTCGATGGCCACACCTTTGCCGGGCTGTCGCTGACGCGCACGCGCCAGGAGGCGCGCCGTGCGCCCAAGGCGCTGGCCTGGCAGCGAGGCGAGTTGACTGACCCCAGCGTGCTGCAAGAGCTGGCCGGCACGGAATACTTGTATGTGGAATGCACGGGCGCGGCACAAAGCCAGGCGCTGTCGCCAGACTTCCCCGAAGGCCGCGGCCGCGGCAGCGCTGGATCGATGTCGTTCGAGCGCGCCTGCGAGGCCGGCAGCGAACAGGTGCTGCAGCACCTGCGCCTGGAAAACGCAACCGGCGCCGCTAACCAGCGGACCTTTCTATACGCCCTCGACATTCACGACTTGCAGGTCAACCAGGGTTTTGAGCCGCTGGCGGAGGATGATGACGCGGCCCCGCCCGCTGGCCCGGTGACGGCGCGGGTGCAGACGCAGACCGGCTCGGGCAACATCCAGTTTGGGGATAACGCCCAGATCGGCGGGGAAGTCTTCACCGGCGGCAAGCGGGTGATCAGCACCGGCGGGGGCAGCTACTACGCCGGGCCGATCGACGTGGGCGGGGACTTCGTTGGCGGCAATAAGACCATTACGCAGCAGGCCGGCGGTGATATCGTCGGCGGCGACAAGATCACCACGACCTATGCGGGGCCGGGCGGCGACCTCACGCGGGTCTTTGAGCAGATCTATCAGCAAGTTGAGGCCCGGCCGGAAGACAAGACCGTCGACAAGGAAGAGATTACGGGCACGCTGCGGCGGATCGAGCAGGAAACCGCCAAGGGCGACGAGGCCAGCGAGCCGCGGCTGAGCCGCTGGCTGGAGGGCCTGGGCCGCCTCGCGCCCGATATCCTCGACGCAACCGCGGCGGCGCTCAGCGGGCCGTCGGCGGC
>JADLEU010000260.1 GCA_020845955.1 Anaerolineales bacterium | reverse complement strand
TGCCGCCAGCGCGGCGCGCAAGCCGGCGTGTCGGTCCACTGGATTGAAGACGACCTGACCAACCTGCAGCAAGTCAAAGGCACGTTCGACTTTCTGTTGGATTGGGGCGTTTACGATGACCTAAGCCTGACCGAGCGCCGGGCCTATCTGCGCAACGTGCTGCCGCTGACTCACCCGCGCAGCCGCTTTCTGATCTACGTTCACCAGTGGCCGCCGCGCTGGTGGGAGGGGTTGCTCGGCCAGTTCGGGATGCGGCCCATGGCCCCGGGCGAAGTGCAGGCTGACTTCGGTCCCCACTTCGAGATCGAGACCCTGGCCGAACGCCGCTTCCCCGGCCTCATCGCCGGCGAGGCGGTATACCTGATGAAGGTCATCGAAGAATCAGCCTGAACTCGCTGCTCTCCCCCGCAGCCATCGCCCGGTCCATTTGAGCTACAATTGGCCATAATGACCGCGCTAACGGCTCATGACAGTTCAGTTCTAGACGTGCCGATCGCCGGCATGGACTGTGCCGAGTGCACGCAGCACGTTCAGCAAGCTATCGCCGCACTCCCCGGCGTGGCGGCGGTGGACGTCTTTCTCAGCAGTGAAAAAGCGGTTGTGCGCCTGGACCCTGCTCGGGTTGGCCTAGCCCAGATTCGTGCCGCCGTGCAGACGGCCGGCTATTCGGTCCCGGCAGCGGCGGTCGGCGCCGGCCGGGCCGCCGTGCCGGCCCGCCTGGCGCCCTATGCCGTCACGGCCCAGCGGCTTGGCCTCGTGGTAGGTGCGGCCTTCGGCGTAGTCCTGATCGTCGTAGTCGTCGGCGAGTGGTTTGGCTTGCTGGCGCAACTCACGGATCGCGTGCCCTTTCCCGTCGGCCTGCTCATCGTCCTGGTCGCAGGCTGGCCGATCTTTCGCCGGGTGCTGCGCGCGGCCTGGCGCCGCCAGGTGATTTCCCACACGCTCATGACGCTGGGCGTAGTCGCCGCCCTGGCGGTCGGTCAATGGGCCACGGCGGCTGTCGTGGTGCTGTTTATGCACGTCGGAAATTTCGCCGAGAATTTCACGACCGAGCGCTCACGGCGGGCCCTCAAGAACCTGGCCGCGCTGGCGCCGCAGACGGCGCGCGTAATGCGCGGTCACGATGAAATCGACCTACCGGTAGGCCAGGTGCAGCCCGGCGACGTCGTGGTGGTGCGCCCCGGCGAGGCCATCCCGGTAGATGGCGATGTGATCGCCGGGCAGGCGACCGTGGATCAGGCTGCCCTGACCGGCGAGCCGCTGCCGGTGGAGGTTGGTCCGGGCGCGGGCGTGCTGGCGGCTTCGTTGGCGCGGCTGGGCAGCTTGCGTGTGCGCGCAACGCGCGTGGGCGCCGCCACCACCTTTGGACGCGTAATCCAGCTTGTCGAGAGCGCGGAGGCCCATCGGGCCGAAGTGCAGCGCGTCGCTGATGTCTTTTCGGCCTGGTATCTGCCCGTCGTGGCCGTCATCGCGGCCCTGACCTTCCTCCTGCGCCGCGATCCACTGGCCACGGCCGCGGTGTTGGTCGTCGCCTGCTCGTGCTCGTTCGCGCTGGCTACCCCCATCGCGATGCTGGCGTCGATCGGCGCTGGCGCGCGGCGCGGTGTCCTTGTGAAGGGCGGCAAGTACCTTGAGCTCTTGGCGCGAGCCGACGTCCTGCTGGTGGACAAGACCGGCACATTGACGCTGGGCCAACCCACGCTGTCCGATGTCGTGCCCCTCGGCGGCTGGACTGAGGCGGCCGTGCTGGCGCTGGCCGCCACTGCCGAGCGCTACTCGGAACATCCCCTGGCCGAAGCCGTGCGCGCGGCGGCCCGCGCGCGGGCGCTTTCGTTGGGCCAGCCCGAGGACTTTGTGGCGTTGCCAGGTCACGGCGTCCGCGCTCGAATCGATGGACGTTGGGTGACGGTAAGCCACGCGCGCGCTTGGGCAGCCTCTTCTGGAGCAGGCGGGGCCGAAGCGCGGGCCGCCCTGGAGCGATTGGCCGCCGAGGGCAAGAGCGCGATGTTGGTGACGTGCGACGGCGCCCCGGTGGGCGTCATGGGCGTCACCGACACCTTGCGGCCGGAGGTCCCGGCTGCCTTGGCCGAAGTGCGCCGGGCGGGCGTACGGCAGATTGAGTTGCTGACGGGGGACAATGCCCGCGCGGCCCGCGTCCTGGCCGATCAGCTCGGCGTCGGTTTTCGCGCGGAACTGCTTCCGGCCGACAAGATTGCCATCGTTCGCGACTACCAGGCCCGCGGACACACGGTCGTCATGGTAGGCGACGGCGTCAACGATGCGCCGGCCCTGGCGCAGGCCGACGTGGGCCTGGCCATGGGCCGCGCGGGCGCCGATCTGGCCATCGAGGCCGCCCACGTGGTCCTGCTGCGTGATGACTGGCGCCTGGTGCCGGCGCTGTTCGGCCTGGCGCGCCGCGCGCTGCGCACGGTGCGGCTGAATCTGGCCTTTACCACGGTCTACAACCTGGCCGGTCTTACCCTGGCTGCCGCCGGCCTGCTCCCCCCCGTATTTGCCGCCGCGGCTCAGTCGCTGCCCGATCTGGGCATCCTCGCCAATTCGTCTCGGCTGTTGCGCCACAAGTTCTAGCTGCATCCGCGCCAGCCCGGCCAACCGGGTGAGGGCCGACCGAAGAGGGTCTCGCCCTGGCCGCTGCCCGTCGCGGCAGACAGGGGCCGGCACTGGACACAGGCGGCCAGCATGCTATAATTTAGACCGGTTCTCAGGAAGGATCAGGTCTTATTTATGACGAAAACGGTTCGTACGGCGCGTGAGCCTGAGCGCTCGGCTGAAATGGTAACCGCCCTGCGCGCGGCGGGGCTGCGCCTGACACAGCAGCGTCTGGCGGTGTGCCAGGCACTGGCCAACGACAAGTCGCATCCGACGGCGCAGGCGCTGTATGCGCGCTTGCGCCAGCGCTATGTCACCCTGAGCCGGGCGACGGTCTACAACACGCTTCAGACCCTGGTGGAGGCGGGCCTCGTCTTCGAGCTGGGAACGGCCGGCGACGGCGCCCTGCACTATGACGCCGATCCTTCGCCTCACGTCAACCTGGTGTGCACCCGCTGCCACCGCATCGAAGACTTTGCCCAGGCGCCGCTTGGCGCCGTGGCCCGCACCGTGGCTGCTGGCTCGGGCTACGAGCTGCGTGGCGCCCGCGTGGTCTACTACGGCCTCTGCCCCCGCTGCCGCCGGAATGGGCAGCACGGGCGAATGGCTGGCGCGGCCAGCTTGGTGCGCTGATGGCTCTCCAAACCCACACCCTCACGCTGGCCGTCCATTCCACCGACCTGCTGTCCGCTCCCTCGGCGGACTGGCGCCGCCGCTGGCGCTACGAGGCCGAGGCCTTCACGCAGTCGCTCGGCCCGCGCCAAGGTGTGCACCGGCTTGAGCTCAACCACGACGCCGGCACATTGACGGTCCATTACGACCCCGAACTGTTTTCGCTCGATCATCTCAAGGCCCTCGGCCTCGAATTGGGGCTGCTGGTCGGCGGCGCGGTCTATCACACCATCCTGGATCTGCCGCAGTGCGGCCGCCGCACTGCGCTGGCCCTGGAGCTCCAGAACCGGCTGCAGCAGGTGCCTGGCGTGGCCCGCGCGGCCATTAATCCGGCCGGGCGCACCCTGACGGTAGAGTATATCGTCACCGATGCCACTGCTCCCTCGGCCGTTAGCGAACTGCTCCTGCGCCTCGGCTTCCGGACACGTGATCTGAAGCTGCCTCCCGGCTGGTGGGAGCGCAATCAACTCGCCGTCTACACCGGCTTGTGCCTGGCGCTGCTGCTGGCCGGCTGGACGGGGGAACGATTGGGCGCGGCGCCCGGGGCGGTGTTGGCGCTGTATGGCGCGGCCTACCTGGCCGGCGGCGGTGTGGCGGCGGTCAACGGCCTGCGCGGCCTGCGCGGGGGTCAGATCGACGTCGACTTCCTCATGGTGGCAGCCGCGGTGGGCGCGGCCGTCATTGGCGAGTGGGTCGAAGGCGGTACCCTGCTGTTCCTGTTTTCGCTCAGCAACGCGCTGCAGCGGTACGCGCTGGACCGAACGCGGCATGCCATCCGTGCCTTGATGGACCTGCGCCCCGCCTCGGCGCGGGTGCAGCGCCCTGCGCCTGGCGGCGGGGCGCCGGTCATCACCGAGGTGCCGGTTGAGAGCCTGAGGGTTGGGGACGTCGTCGAGGTCCGCCCCGGTGAGCGCCTGCCCGCGGACGGGGAGGTGTCGTCTGGCCAATCGGCGGTGGACCAGTCGCCGATCACGGGCGAGTCGATCCCGGTCGCGCGCGGGGTCGGCGATCGGGTTTACGCTGGGAGCATCAACGGCAGTGGGGCGCTGACCGTGCGCGTCTCGCGCCGCGCCGAAGATTCGACTCTGGCGCGCATCATCCTGCTTGTGGAAGAAGCCCAGAGCGAGCGCGCGCCAACCCAGAAGCGCCTGGATGCCTTCGAGCAGAAGTACGCCCTGGGCGTAATCAGCCTGGCAGCGCTAGTGGCGCTGGCGCCGCCTCTGCTGTTGGGCTGGACCTGGCCGGAGGCGTTCTATAAGGCGATGACGCTGCTGGTCGTCGCCTCGCCCTGCGCGCTGGTCATCTCCACGCCCGCGTCAATCCTCGCGGCTATCGCGGCCGGGGCGCGCCATGGCGTGCTCTTCAAAGGAGGCGCCCACGTCGAGAACCTGGCCCGGGTGAAGGTCGTGGCGTTTGACAAGACCGGGACACTCACGCGCGGTCACCCGCGCGTGACCGATCTGCTGCCCGAGGCGCACGGCGGCGCTCTGGCCGTGAGCGAAGACGAGTTATTGGCCCTGGCGGCGGCGGTGGAGAGCCGCTCGGAGCATCCCCTGGCCAGGGCAATTGTGGCCGCCGCGGCCGAGCGTGGCCTGGCTCTGCTGGCCGCCTCCGATCTCCAGGCAGTGCCGGGCAAAGGCGTCAGCGCTGTCGTGGAAGGGCGAAGGCTGCACATCGGCACTCCCGATCACCTGCGCGAGCAAGGCGTGGACTTGCCGGGTGGCGAATCAGACGAAGTGGGAAAGTTAGAAGGGCAGGGCAAAACCGTGGTGCTGGTCGGGGCTGAACGGCTGTTAGGCGCCATCGCCGTGGCCGACACGGTGCGGCCGGAGGCGGCCGCCGCGATTGCCGCCCTGAAGGCGCTCGGAATACAGAAGATCGTCATGCTGACCGGTGACAACCAGCGGGCGGCCCAGGCCATTGGGGCCGCGGCCGGGGTCGACGAGGTCCGGGCCGAGCTCCTGCCCGAACAGAAAGTGGATGCCGTCAAAGCGCTCCTGGCCGAACACGGCGCGGTGGCCATGGTGGGCGACGGCGTTAACGATGCGCCTGCCCTGGCCACGGCCACGGTGGGCATTGCCATGGGCGCGGGTGGCACTGACGTAGCGCTGGAGACGGCCGATGTCGTGCTGATGGCCAGCGAGCTGCAAAAGCTGCCCCATGCGCTGGGTCTCGGCCGGCAAGCCATGACGGTTGTTCGCCAGAACCTGGCGTTTGCCATGGCAGTGATCGCCGTTCTGATTGCCTCCGCCCTGCTGAACATCGTCTCGCTCCCATTGGGCGTGGTCGGTCACGAGGGCAGCACCGTGATCGTGGTGCTCAACGGGCTGCGCCTGCTGGGGTTCCGCCGGGCCTAAGCCGGGTCGCCGACGATCGAACGGATCTCCTGCTGTTCCTCCGCCGTCAACACCCAGGTGGCCGCCTGTGCGTTGGCGGCGATCTGTTCTGGCCGCGTGGCGCCGGCGATGACCGACGCCACCTGCGGCTGCGCCAGCAGCCAGGCAACTGCCAGATCGCCCAGCCCGCGGCCGTGCGCCTCTGCCAGCGGCCGCAGCCGGTCGAGGATCGCGAAGTTGGCATCCGTGAAATAGCGCTGAACATAGTGGCTCCGTTCGCCGCGGCTGCCGGACGGCGGCGCTGCGCCCCGCTGGTATTTGCCGGTCAGGAAGCCGCCTGCCAGCGGGAAGTAGGGCAGGATGCCGATACCCGCCCAGCGGCAGTAGGGCGCCAGTTCCCGCTCGATGCCGCGTTCTAAAAGGTGGTAGTGGGGCTGCACCGTCACCATCGGCGCCCAGCCATGCCGCTCTGCCAGATCGTTGGCCCGACATAGCTGCCAGGCCATGAAGTTGCTGGCGCCGGCATAGCGTATCTTGCCGGCGCTGACCAGGTCGTCCAGCGCCCGCAGGGTCTCTTCCAAGGGCGTACTGCCGTCCCAGGCGTGGATCTGGTAGAGGTCAATGTGGTCGGTTTTTAGCCGGCGCAGGCTGGCCTCCACTCCACTGGCAATGTGATAGCGCGAGGCGCCCTCATCATTTGGGCCGTCGCCCATGCGCGAGCGGACCTTGGTCGCCAGCACCACGCGCTGCCATTCGCCTGCCAGCGCTTCGCCAAGATACTCTTCCGACCGGCCGCGGTTGCCGTAGGTGTCGGCGGTATCGAAGAAGTTGATGCCCACGTCCAGCGCCTGGTGGACGAGCGCCCGGGCGCCTGCCCGGTCTACCTGGCTGCCAATCTGGTTGCAGCCGACTCCGATGGCCGATACTTTCACGCCGGATTTGCCCAAGTTGCGGTATTCCATGTGGGTTCCCTTCTGACCGGCCGGGCCGTTACGCTGCCGAACGCATTCCCCTCGACGAAGGGGTTGGCGGCTGCTGCGCTTGGCCTGTTTTGCGGGGCTGGCGCCGCGCTGCCGCCTGCCCGGCAGGCTGGCCGCCTGGAAATCGCCCAGGCGCTTTGGGTTACACCGGCGTCTTCGGGTGGCTGGGGCGCCTGGAGCTAGGGCGTCGTGCCCTTCGGCTTGCCGGCTGCCCCGCTTCCCCCCGAGTTGGGCGGCTCGACCCCCAGTTTTGCGAACAGCTTGTGTTTCAACTGATTGTCGTAGGTTTGCCACTTCAGCTCGCGGTACTCGTCGTCCTGGTTCCCCGACAAGAACCCGATCGGCACTTCAAAACCGCCTGCCGACATCTTGCCGCCGCCGAAGTAGCGTCCAGTCGCATTCTTGCCCAACGTGTCCTTAATAAAGGAGTCGGGGTCAAGGGTGAGCTTGGAGGTCCGCATGGAACCGACCAGTATCTCCTCGCCCTCGCTGGTGACGATGCCGTAGACAATGGCTGTGTGGACGTTCTCCTCCGTCAGCAGGAAATCCGCCGCTTGGGGGATGGCGTCACGGTCCTCAGCGCGCAGATAGCCGATGCCGGCGATCGAAAAGTTTTCCACGACCACGCGATTGCCCAGCGCCCGCCGGATGACGTCCATGGTCTGCTTGGAGCGCGCCTGGCTCATGATCTGCGACAAGAGATCGGCGTCGTAGTACACGCTCAGGTAGGCTGCCGCCCCAAAGTCCTCCGCCCCGGCGCGCACGAAGTTGTTCGTGTCGGTCAGCAGGCCGTGCATCAGTGCCGTGGCCGCGAGCTGGTGATCGCGCTTCCCCCGGTCCATGTCCAACAGCCCAGCCTGCAGGTATTCGGCGTAGATCGTAGCCGTGGCCCCGGTGCGGCGGATGTCGCTAAAGGCAGGCGCCAGGCGCTCTTGCGGGGCATGGTGGTCGACGACGATCAGGGCAGGGATATTGGCCGCCTCGAGCGCCTCGACGATCTGGCCCGCGGTGGTGCCCTGGTTGTCGACGAAGACCGCGCCGGCGAACTGGTTCAGATCGAGGTCGGGGCCGAAGGGCAGCAGGCCCAGGCCCAGCAGTTTCAGCAGGGCCAGGTTCTGCTCGTGGCTGACTTTGCCGCTGTAGACAATGCCGGTCTCGATACCAAAGCGCCGGCTGATGAGCTGATGCGCGTAGGCCGACGAAATCGCATCAGGATCAGGGTAGTTTTGCAGCACGACGATGTGCTGCTCGCCGCGATGAGCCTCCAACACTTGCCGTAGCGCGAGGCTGGCAGCAGAAGCATCGCGGCTGTGGTCGGGTGTGTTGGGCGAGGCTGTAGCCATTGCGGATTGCTCCTGGGGAGGCGCGCGGTCAAGTCGGGCAGCGTGCGAGCACCATGGCGGTTTTCAGCCCCCACCGGCTCCCGCATGTTGCCGACCGAGATGAGTGCCTTCCATTCTACCTCACGGCAGGCCTCCTGGGGCGTGATGCAGCGGATGACAGGCGCCAGTAAGACCCCGACCAGCGGCGCCACTTCTCGTCTAGCTCGCCGAGCACGCGCACGGCGTCTGAAGCCGCAGAGCGGCTCGGGCAGCGCGGCGCTCCTGGATGAGCCGCACATCGCTCATCCCCAGTGAGATATCGAGTCAGGCTTGTTCAACAGCTTCGCGCGCCGCGCGCAGATTGGCCCGCGGGGCCACGATGGGCGTCACGCAACCCGTGCCCACGATCAGGCGCCGCCCGCCCGTCTGTTCAATTGCCTGGCGGACCTCGGCGCGCACCGCCGTGGGTGTGGCGAGGACCATGGTGTCCCACTGGCGCAGCCCGCCGCATACTGCCCCAGCAGTCTTCTGCAGCCCACCGGACAGCGACGGCGACGTTTCGGCATCGTGCCAATTCATGACCGGCGTGCTATACCCGGCGGCCAGGTCGAATAGCACGTCCTCGCCGTGCAGATGGGTGACGTTGAGCCACAAGTCGTTCACGGCCTCCAGGATGCGCCGGTCGTAGGGCTCGCCAAACGCGCGATATTCCGCCTCAGAAAAGACGCGCGTTGTCGCGAATTGCAGCGCGTAGAAGATGCCGTCCAGGCTCGTCGGCCGGCAGGCGTCAATGAAACGCAGCGTGCTGGTCGTGATCGTTTCCAGGCCGGCCTTCAGCGCCTCGGGGTACTGGCGCAGGTGCACCGGTAGTTGGACGGGGCCCACCAGGTTGCGCGCTTGGCTGAGCGGGCTAAAGATGGTTTGAATGAATGGTGTCCGGCCAGCAAGCGCCGCGCTGATACGTCCCAGCGCTCCAATTTGGGCGGTGAGGTGGCCCTGGCCGGGATCGAGTACCGGGAGCGCGGCCCAGTCATCGGGCCGGTGGATGACGCGGTGCGTGTAGTCGCGCGTGCCCTCCGGGTTCGCGCGCCAATCGTCCTGGGCGCCCCAGTCCTTCAGGCAAAACGAACTGGTGGGCGTAACTTTGATGAAATCCCAGTCGTACTGCGCTTGCCACTCCAGCGTCGCTCCGGCCAGGTCAGCCGGATCTTGGTCGTCCACCGGAAAGTGCCGCCACAGCGCGACGGCCACGCGGTCGACCGGTTCGCCGCGAATGGTCGCCTGCAATCGTTCGCGTTTGTCCATGCCGCCTCCTGCCAAGTTGCAACTAGGCGGCTATTGTAGTTGACAATCCGCCGCGCTGAATGAGTTCAGACGCCGTGGGGCTTAACGCGCGGCCAGGCGTGCACCGCGAAAAATCCCGCCGCCAGGGCCTCAAGGGCGCGGCCCACGCTGGCCAGCCATGGTCCAGATGCCACCCATGGCTCGACGCAGGCCAGGATCACGCCTACATTGAGCAGTCCGTATGCTGCCCAGACAGGCCAGCCAGGGCCGCGCGGGGCGCCGCGTATGAAGCGAGGCAGAATCCAGTAAGCCACCCCCAGGGCCAGGTTAAGCGTCCAGCCGACCAGCAGCAGCTCAATGTGGGCTGGCAGCAGCCGCCACAGGCCAGGATAGATGGGTAGCCCCTTGTTGAGCAGCAGCAGCGCGCCGAGCGTAAAGCCGGCCGCCAGCGCCAGCAGACCCGTGCGAATGAACCAGAGGCTGGCGCGCGGCACTGGCTCAGCGCTCCTTCACGCGGCCCCAGGTGTTCAGGACGAAGCCCAGACCGGCCAACCACTGCAGGACCGCCGACACGGCCAGCAGGGTGCCTGGCACGGACCCGGGCGTGGCCGTCATCCACAGCTCGCCGATGGCCCGCAACGCCAGGCCCAGGTTAAGTAGTCCGTAGCTGGCCCAGCCCAGCGGCTCGCTACCGCGGGGCCGCGTCTGCGATTGCTTCGGAAACATCCAGAACACCACGCCGAAGATCAACTGAGTGACCCAGCCGACCATCAGTAAATGGAAGTAAACCGGCGTCAGACCAGCCGTGGCGGTCGGCAGGGGGACCAAGGCGCGCAGCGCCAACAGCACTCCGGCCGTCAAAGCCAGGACCAGGTAGACCAGCGCGGTTTTGAGATACCAGCGAGTGAGCGGGGGCATGCGCTCCTTACCAGCGCGCGCGGCCCAGGCGTTTGAGCACAGCCTGCTTTAGCGCCTGGCGTAGGTAGGTGCGTTGGTGGATCGTAGCGCGGATGACCCAGCGCTCGGTCCCCGTGTTCTCAAAGCCGTGCTCGACTCCGGCTGGCACGAAGATGCTATCCCCGGGCTGGGCCAGGACGGCCTTGTCATCCAGCCAGATCGTGCCGGTCCCGGCGACGACGTCGAACACCTCGTGCTCGTGCGCGTGGCGGTGGCGCGGCAGCCTCTGGCCCGGCAGAAAGCCCAACAAGCATCCGGAGAAGCCTTCCTCGGAAAAGAGCGGCACGTTGGTGAGCGGAAGTTCATCAAACCGGACAGCCCCTATGGCGTTGGCCAGCCTGGGACTGGCCGGGCCAACAACTGCGCCGCCGCCCTTGGTGTCAGTGGCTGCAGGCATCAGGCCTCGCCTTCTGTCCTCAGCAGCAGCAGCAGCATGGTCACATTGGTGTGGGCGACCAGCGCGTGCGGCAGTTGGGCCGGCATGTAGACCCACGTTCCCGGACCGGCCGGTTGCGTGTTGCCGCCCAGGGTCAGGGTCGCCTCGCCCTCCAGGATGTGGATGATCGCCGGCGTGGAGGCGGTGTGCTCCGATAACTCCTGCCCGGGCGCAAAGCCGAACAACACGGCCTTGACCCGCTCGGCGGTCCACAAGGTGCGGCTGACGATGCTTTCAGCCACAATTGCGGGCGCTTTGTCGTTAAGGTTGATTGAAAACAGTCCTTCTGGCATTGGTGCGGTCTCCTAGATGAGCTTAGTTTGCATGGTCCGGCTGCCTGGCCGGCCGGGCGCCGCCCGACGGCGCCTTCGGTATAATGGCGGGGATCAATATGGCGAGCGCAGTCATCTCTCTCTTGTCGCAGGTGCCGCTCCTGGCCGGTCTGCCTGAGCGCGATCTTGCCGCCCTGGCTGCTCAGGTGCGCACTGACCACTTCGAGCGCGAGGCGGTTGTGTTCAGCCAGGGCGAACCTTCGGACCGCTTCTGGCTGCTGCAGTCTGGGCGGGTCAAAATCGTACACCAAGAAGAGGATGGGCGCGAAGTCATTTTGGAAGTGATCTCGCCCGGGGAGCCGTTTGGCGGAGCCGTGCTGTTCATGCCGGCCCATCCCGCTGCTGCTCTGGCGCTCACCGAAGCAACTGCGATCAGCTTCTCTAGCGAGAGCTATCGCCGCCTCTTGAGCGAGCATCCCGAGTTGTCGGTGCGCCTCATCCGCTTGCTGGGCGCCCGGCTGCACTCCATGATGGGGCTGCAGATCTTGGCTGGTGAGCGCGTCGAGCGGCGCCTGGCCCACATCCTGGTCAAACTGGCCGATCGCGTGGGCCGGCCGGACGCCGAGGGGGTGGTGATCTCAATCCCTCTCTCGCGCCAGGACCTGGCCGACATGGCCGGCACGACGCTGGAAACCGCCATCCGGACCGTGTCGCGCTTTCGAGAGCAAGGCTGGCTCAAGACACGCCGCGGCGGCTACCTGGTCATCACCGACTTCGAAAAGCTGCAGCAGCAGGCCCAGCCCGCCGCCGCCTAAAGCGCGGAGGCCGGCTGCCCGTTGCTCGCCGTTCCGTCAGGCGATCTGCCCCGCTTGCAGAACGGAAAGGAGCCGCAGCCGGGCGGGCGCGCATGCGGGAAGGCTTTGTCGCAGTTGTGGCAGCGCGCCTCCTCCTCGTAGCAGTATACCTCTACCTCGGCTTCGCCGCAGTGTGGGCAGTGCACATACTCGGGAAATGGATCAGGCAGCGGAAGACCCGTCACCGGGTCGATCCGGAATGGGTTGGGGGAAGGGTCTTCCGCTGCGATCATGACTGCTTCCTGGCTCAGGTGTGCGTCGCGGGCGAGGCGTGCGGGCCAAGCGCGTTGCAGCCCTTATTTCACGTGGATCGAGCGGATGTACGCTACGATATCTACCAGGTCTGCATCGGTCAGCGCCGGGTTGCCCCCCCGGGGTGGCATATCCACGCCGGTGGTGTTGAGCGGGTCGCTCGACGGCCGGCCGGTCTTAATAAAGTCTACCAACTCGGTATCGGTACGCTCGGCGACCCAGGTGCTGGTCGTCAGGTCCTTGCCCAGGCCGGCGATGCCCTTGGCGTCTGGCCCGTGGCACGACGCGCACGTGCCGGCGAACAGGGTGGCGCCGTGGGCGGCGTCGCCGCTTGGGGCCGCCGCGGTCGGCTCGGCAGAGCCGCCGCCGCAAGCGGCCAGGCCAAAGGCTAACAGCCCGGCCAGGGCCGCGACTGCCAATTGAGTCCAACTCGGTTTCATCTGTGCTCCTTCTCCTTCTTAGTGGTCGTGCTCGATTAATGCGTCTCGTGTTCCGCGACAGCCAGCTCGGCCCGCAACACATCAAAGCTTATCACGGATGCGCCAACCGTACCGGCCAGTTCCTGCGCGTCGGTTTCGTCGATGAAAGCCGCCACGCCGTGGCCCATCGGAGCCACAAGGGACTGGCTGTGCACAAAGAAGGCCGTCTCCGCGCGAGTCCAGGCTTCAGTGCCAAAGTCGTGGACAAACCAGGCCTGCACCTGTGCCTGAGGATGCTTGGCGTGATAAGCGACCATATCTGATATGGCATCAAACTTGTAGGTGGCGCCATCATAGGTCAGCGTTGCCGCGGCGAACTCGGGCTGATCAATGAGCATGCCGCACTCGTCACACATTTCCTGCCCGTACAGGATCTCGGGCGGCTGCAGTTCACCGCTGGGCGCGGGGCGGCAGGCCGCCAGCAGCAGCGCCGCGGCCAGCGCCCCGGCAGCAACAAGCCGGTTACTCCAGTTCATGCCTCACCTCGTTGGGTGAAGAGGATAAAAGCGACGGTGAAGCTCACGAGGCCCCAGCCGGCCAGCACGGCTAGCAGCAGCCCGGGCAAACCCTCTCCAAAGCGGTATAAGGCATATTGCCCGACAGCCCCCAGCGTATCCAACGTGGCGCGCAGGCTGTAGATGGCGCCAAGCTTGTAGGCCTGCAGCGGGTTCGCCAGCAGCCAACCCAACAGGCTGCTGGGCGCCGGCCGCCAGGTCAGCACAGCCCCAGCCAGGCCCAAGTCCCCGAAGAAGACTAGGCCCAGCCAGGTCAACAGCGCCGCGCCGCCTGCTGTAGCCGCCCGGCGCGTCAGGGTGCTCAAGACGAACCCGATCCCCAACGCCACCAGTGCCAGCAATGCGGTGTAACCCGCCAGCGCCAAGAAAGGACCCACCTCGCCGCCGCTGCCGGCTGCCAGCGCCAGCCCGGCCAGCCCGAACCCCAGGGACAAGGCAGCCATCAGGGCCAACGCCGCTCCCAGCGCCTTGCCCCAGAAAACCTCTGCCCGGCTGACCGGCTGAGCCAACAGGTAGATGAGCGTGCCGCGCTCGCGGTCGCCGGCTAGTGCGCTGGCGCCCACGCTCAAGCCCATCAGCGGCACAAACAGCAGCAAGGCGTTGATCAGGCTGGCCGCGGTGCGGCCAAAACCGCCCAGCCCGCTGTAGCCGGCGCCGGCCAGGCCTGCCTGCGACAGGGCCAATGCCAGCGCGGCAAACGCCAGGGCGTAGAACCATAGCCACTTGTTGCGCAGGGCTTCGCGCAGCTCGCGCTGGGCGATGATCCACATCAGTTTCAGTTCCATGCCGCCCCTCGCGCGATGTCGAAGTCGCTCACCTGAAT
>JADLEU010000259.1 GCA_020845955.1 Anaerolineales bacterium | reverse complement strand
TACCCGCCCGGCAGCGCCGCCATTTCTGACTACAATGTCCCCCATGCCACGCGCCCGTGACGTTGGCCTTGTCGACAGCGAACTACCTCCAGGCCCGCTCAATGCCCTCACCGACGTCTCTGGCGTCCGCGTCGGCCACGCCAGCCTGATCGCCGGCGACGGTCCCCTTATTCCTGGCCGCGGTCCGGTGCGCACCGGCGTCACTGTGATCCTGCCCCACGGCGGCAACCTCTTCCGGCAGAAGGTGCCGGCCGCCGTCCACACCATCAACGGCTTCGGCAAGGTCCTCGGCTTCGAGCAGGTGCGCGAGCTGGGGACACTCGAAGCGCCCATTGCCCTCACCAACACCCTCAACGTCGGCCTGGTGGCCGACGCCCTGGTGCAGTATTCTCTGAAGCACAGCCCTGAGATCGGCATCACCGCCGGCAGCGTCAACGTGGTGGTCGGCGAGACTAACGACAGCTACCTCAACGACCTCCAGGGCCGCCACGTCCGGTCCGAGCACGTCTTGACCGCCCTCGCCTCAGCCGCCGGGGGTCCTGTGTCCGAGGGCAATGCTGGCGCAGGCGCAGGCGCCAGCGCCCTGGGCTGGAAGGGCGGTCTGGGCACGGCCAGCCGCGTCCTCCCGCCCGCCGCCGGCGGCTTCATCCTGGGCGCGCTGGTCCAGGCCAACTTCGGCCGCGCCGCCCACCTCATCGTGCGCGGCGTCCCGGTGGGCCGTTGGCTGCGCCCACCTGGCCCGGCCGCGGCTGTCCCAACCCCACCCGAACCGCCGCCCGGCTCGGTGATGATCGTCCTGGCTACCGACGCCCCGCTCGACGCACGCCAGCTCGGCCGCCTGTGCCCGCGCGCTGCGGCCGGCCTGGCCCGCGTGGGCAGCGTCCTCGACCCCGGCAGCGGCGACTTCGTCATCGCCTTCAGTACCGCCGACACCCTGGCCCACGCGCCCGAGGCCCTCACCGGCCAGCGCCTGGCCGTCCTCGACGAGCCTGCCGTCCTGTCGGCCCTGTTCCTGGCCGTCGTCGAAACCGTCGAAGAAGCCGTGCTCAACGCCCTGTGTGCCGCCGAGACCATGACCGGCCGCGACGGTCACGTGCGCTACGCCCTGCCCGTGGATCAGGTGACCCGCCTGTTGCGGACACTGCCGAACGAATCGGTCGGCCTCAACAAATACCCGCCTGCCGGCACTCCTTATCCTTAATGGAGCAATCGCTGCTTGTACTTGAGTCAGTGCCGCTGCGCTACACACCCGCTAACGGCGTGTGTGCCGTTCCAACCTGACCATCCAAGACCCATTCACCTGGCGGAGAATGACGCCTCAGTCTTCAACCGCCATCAGCCCCGGCTGTACTCAGCCGGCCCTATCGTTTATTATGCAGCCTCAATCATGCGCATCGCTCTCAACGGCTGGTTCCTCGTTCACCATCCCCACACCGGCAGCGGCCAATACCTGCACGCCCTACTTGAGTGGCTGCCGCGCGCCGCCCCCCACCACGACTACCACGTCGTCGTCCCTATCGACGGAGACAAGCCGCTGTCAGCGCTCGAAGCGGCCTGCGCCGGCGGTTTCCAGCTTCATCCCGTGCGCGCCGGCCGCTCTGGCCTGGCCAAGGTCATCTTCGAACAGGTGGGCTTCCCCAACGCCTGCCGTGCGCTGCGTGCCCAGGTGGCCCACGTGCCCTATTGGGCGCCGCCCCTGCGCTCGCCCGCGCCCATCGTCGTCACTATCCACGACCTCATCCCGCGCCTCTTGCCCGAGTACCGCGGCAGCGCGGCCGTCCAACTCTACACCGCCCTGGTGTCGGCCGCCACGGCCGGCGCCAGCCTGGTCCTGACTGACTCCGACGCCTCAGCTCACGACCTGGCCAAGCACCTGAAAGTGCTCCCCGCCAAGATCCGCACGGTCTACCTGGCGGCCGCGCCCGAGTATTCGCCGGCCGGCGACTGGCGCGTGGATGACCCCATCCGCGAGAAGTACGGATTAGCCGAAGGCTACGTGCTCTACCTGGGCGGCTTCGACCCGCGCAAGAACGTGCGCGGCCTGCTCTCAGCCTGGACCTGGGCCGCTGGCGCCATCGGCCAGGGCTACCCGCTCGTCATCGGCGGACAGCTGCCGGCGCCTGGCGGCGCGCACTACGACGACTATCCCGCGCTGGCCGCCGAGATGGATGTTGCCGATACAGTCAAGTTCATCGGCCCGGTAGCCGAGGCCGACAAGCCCGCCCTCTACCGCGGGGCGTCCGCCTTCGCCTACCCATCGCGCTACGAGGGCTTTGGGCTGCCGCCGCTGGAGGCCATGGCCTCCGGCGTGCCGGTGGTCACCACCACCGGCGGCTCGCTGCCTGAGGTGGTTGGCAGCGCCGGCTACCTGGTGCCCCCCGACGATACGCGCACCTTTGGCGCCGCCCTGATCACCATTGTCGTCGAGCCTAGCGTCCACGCCGATCTGCGCGCCCGCGGGCTGGCCCAGGCCCGGAAGTTCTCCTGGGAAAAAACCGCCCGCGAGACCGCGGCCGCCTACGCGGCCGTGGCGGGCTGAGGCGCCCATGGCCCGGCCGCACACGCCCTGCCCCGCGCGCATAGGCCGAGATTCCTCACCGCGTAACCCGCTCCGCGCCGCTCCGGGGCGCTTCGTGCAGCGTGCGGTTCGGAATGGCGGTCGGGGTGACGGGGCCCGAGCCGGCAGCCAGGACAAGCAGCGCCCAGGTAAGGCCCAGCGCCCCCGGTCCGATTTTGTCCCGCTGCTGATCGGCCTGTTCTTCCTCGCCCTCTACACCTTCACCCTTTCGCCCGGGCTGCTGCCAGCCGACGCCGGCGAATACCAGCTCACCGGCGCCGTGCTGGGCGTGGCGCACCCGCCGGGCTTCGCGCTCTACACCCTCGCCAGTTGGCTGGTCTCGCGCTTGCCGGGCGTGGCGCCCGCCACGGCCATCAACTGGCTCTCGGCGCTGCTGGCCGCCCTCACCCTGGCCCTGGTCGTGCGCGTGGTCACCGCGCTCACGCGCCAACCCCTGGCCGGTGTGGGGACCGCGCTGCTGCTGGGCTTCTCGACCACGTTCTGGGCGCAGGCCGTCACCGCCAACATTCGCATGCCGGCTGCCCTGGCCACCGCCTGGATGCTGGACCGCCTCCTGGCCTACCGCGCCAGCCTGGCCGAGCCCCAGCCGCGCGCTCTCGCCTGGTTCGCCTTGGCGCTGGGTCTGGGGGTCTCGCACCACGGCTCGCTGATCTTCGTCGCCGCCGTCCTAGGCCTCTACGCGCTCTGGCTGCGGCCCGCCGTCCTGCGCCGCCCCTGGCCGCTGCTGGCGGGCCTGCTGCCGTTTCTGGCCTGGCTGTACTTTCCGCTGCGCGCCGGGGCCTTCGGCGCGCCGCCGAGCCTGGCCACGCTGCCCGGCTTCCTCGAGCACGTGCTGGCCCGTGGTTTCTCGGGCGATATCTTCTTCTTCGCCAACGCCGCCGCGCTCCCCGAGCGGCTGCGCCTGTTCGGCGCCATCCTGGGCTTCGAGTTCGTCACCCCCGTCCTGGCCCTCATGGCCCTCGGCGCCCTGGCCGCCCTATGGAGCGGCCGCCAGCTTGGCTGGGTGCTGCTGGCCGCCTGGGCCATCCACGTCTTCATCGCCATGACCTACCGCGCGCCGCAGACCGTCGAGTACCTCATGCCCGCCTGGGTGTTCATGGGCGTCTGGGCCGGCCTGGGCCTATCTGCCGTCTGGGAGGGCGCGCGCAATTTCGCCCTGGCCCTGCGCGCGCCCGAATGGGCCGACACCGCACTGGTGCTAATCCTGGGATTGTTCGTGGCCGCGGCGCAGTTCCGCGCCACTTACCCCTCCTACCGCGCCCTGGCCCGCGACACCTCCACCCGCGACGAGGCCGCCGGGCTGCTGCGCGCGGCGCCGGAGGGCGCGGCGCTGCTGGCTTCCTGGCATTGGGCCACTCCGCTCTGGTATCTGCAGCAGGTGGAGGGACTGCGGCCCGACGTGGACGTGCGCTACGTTTTCCCGCGGGGCGCCTCGCTGGCGCAGAACTGGGTCGACTCTATCGCCAGCGCACTGACCGAGCGCCCGGTGATCGTCACCAGCTACTACGCCGGCGCGTACGCCGCGCTCCCCTATCGCTTTGTGCCGCTCGAGCAGGCCTGGGAAGTGCGCGCCGCGCCGCTGGCCGAGGCGCCGGCCGGGCTGGCCGGCGCCCAGTCCTTCGCCGCTTGGGACTTCCTGGGCTACCGGCTCGACCAGTCTGGTCCAGCCGAGGTCGTTGTCACCACCGCCTGGCGCTCCACGGAGCCACCCGCCCCGATTAGCCTCTTCGTGCACCTGCTCGGTCCCGATGGGACCCTGCACAGCCAACGCGATCTGCCTTACACGGCCGATCAATATGAGCCTGGCGAAGTGCTGCTCGACCGCTATGTCCTGCCCTTGCGCCCCGATGCGCCGGCCGGCGCCTATTCATTGGTGGCCGGCGTCTACACGCCACAAGGCGACCGGCTGGCGGAGGCCGCGCTGGCGTCGCTCTCGCTCCCGCCGCAGCCCTTCGCCGCGCTACCCGTCCCCGCCGGCGCCGCACCTTTCGGCAACATCATCTGGCTCACCGGTAGCACCGTGTCGCCTTCGGGCCGGCTACACCCTGGCGAGGCCGTCAGCGTGGAGCTTGATTTCCTCGCGGCCCGGCCCATCACGGCCGACTACGCCGTTAAGGTAGACCTGGTCGGCCCCAGTTGGCAGTGGCGGGTCCAGAGCGACGGCACCCCGGCTGGCGGCGCGATCCCCACCCTCAAGTGGATCGCCGGATCGCGAGTGCGCGACACCCATACCCTCACCGTTCCGGCTGGCGCCGCGCCCGGCACGGCACAGGTGGTGCTGGCTCTGTACGACAGCTTTACCGGACAGCCGCTGCCCCTCCTCGATCCTGCGCTGGCCGCGCTCGGGCCCACGCTCGCTTTGGGCCAGGTCGAGATCGTGCCGCCAGCCGAGGCGCCCTAATGGCCGCGCGTGCCGCTGACCGCCAGGCCGCCCGGTGGTGGCGCACGGCCTGGTCCCTGCTGTCGCTGAGCGCGCTGGCGCTGCTGTCGGTGTGGCCGTTGCTCCGCGCTGGCTACCCCACGATCGGCGACGGGCTCAACCACTTCTACCGCCTGGTGGAGTTTGACCATCTCCTGCGCCAGGGAGTCTGGTTCCCGCGCTGGGCGCCCGATCTGGCCTATGGCTTCGGATATCCGCTTTTCAACTACTACCCGCCACTGACCTACTATGCCGGCGCGTTGCTGCACGCATTCGGCCTGAGCATTGCAGACAGCCTGCTCGGCGTGTACGTCCTCGCCTGGATCCTGGCCCTCACCGGCGCCTACGCGCTGATGCGCCTGCGCCGCGGACCAGACGGCGCCCTGCTGGCCGCCGCGGCTTATGGCCTGGCGCCGTACCTCTACTTCAACGCCCTCGCGCGCGGCGCCCTGCCCGAGACGTTGGGCCTGGGGCTGCTGCCGTGGATGCTGTGGGCTTTCGGCCGGCTGCGGCTTCGCAACCGGCCGGCCAACCTGGTGCTGGCCGCGGGTTTCCAGGCTGCCCTGCTGCTGACGCACTTCCTCACGGCGTTCCTGACCTTGCCCTTGACTCTGCTGTTCTATCATCTATGGCCGGAGGCGCCTTACCGCGGTGGGCGCGGAGAGCATAGAACCAGGGGACACGAGCGAATGTCCTGGCGCTCTGCCACAGTCAAACCTATCTCTTGGCTCTCTGGTCCGGCGCGTGGTGTCGAGCGGCGATCGCTCCCGGCCGCATACATTCTGGCATTCTCCCTCGCCGCCTATTTCTTGCTCCCCGCCGTGCTGGAGACCGGACTCGTGCAGGTCAGCCAGTTGACACTGCCCGGCGACCTGGACTTCCACAACAACTTCCTCCCCTTTGCCGAGCTGTGGGCCTGGCCGCGGACCTTCGACGCGCGGCTGGTGTTCCGCGCCGTCCCGCCCAGCCTCAGCCTGGCAGCGCTGAGCCTGGCGCTGCTGGGGTTGGTTGCCGGCTGGCGCGGGCGGCGCTTCGCGCGCCGCCAGGGTGCGCTATGGGCGGCGCTGGCACTGTATGTTGGCCTCACCCTGCCCGTCACCCGGCCGTTGTGGGAGCTCCTGCCGTTGGCCGAGATCGTGCAGTTCCCCTGGCGGCTGGTTGGGCCGGCCAGCCTGCTGCTGGCGATCCTGGCTGGCGAATGGAGCACAAGCCCGCCTCACCTTGCGGATGTTGAGGCCGCTGCATCTGGAGGCGTTCGCCTGAGAAACCTAGTGTTCTCGCCAGCAGTGCGAACCGCGCTTGGCCTGCTGATCCTGCTCGTCTTCACCCTCACCTGGACTTTCGCCCCCGGCTTTGCTGCGCCGTCCGCCGCTACCGTGGCCGACCTGGCGCGCTACGAGCGCGAGAGCGGGCAGTTGGGCACGACCTCGGCCGGGGAATTCCTGCCGGACACTGTTGAGGCGCTTCCCCCGCCCGGCGCGCTGAGCGCCGCCTACGCTCAGGCCAGCGTGATCCCGCGGCTCGGAACGCTGCCCGCCGGCGTCAGCCTCCAGGCGCAATCGGCCACGGTCACGAGCGCGGCCGCTGACGTCACCGCGGCCGCGCCTGCTGTGCTGACTTTCAACCTGCTGGCCTTCCCTGGCTGGCGCGCGACGATCGATGGCCAGCCGGCAGCCATCACCCCCTCTATCCCAATGGGCCTGATCACCGTCCTGGCGCCGGCCGGAGCGCACTCGGTGCGCGTCGCCTTTGGCCTCACCCCGCTGCGCGCCGCGGTCAGCGTGCTCTCGGCCCTAGCGCTGGCCGCTCTCGTCATCCTCGTCGCGCTGCCGTTACGCGGCCGGCGAACCGCAAGCCGTCCTGCCCCTTCCACCTTGCCGACCGTCTCTGACCCCCGGCCTCCGGCCGTTCACCTCTCACCTCCCGCTTCTCACCTCCCACTTTTCACCCTGACCGCCCTGGCCCTGCTCGCCTTCCGGGCCACGCTGCTGGAGGCGCGGCCGTCTATCTTCGCCCGTTCGCGCTTCGACGGCACCGGAGTGGCCGGCGTCGCGCGCCCGCTCGACGTCAACTTTGACGATCAGTTGGTGCTCGTGGGAGCGGACCCAGGCGAGCTTCGCCTTGCAGCCGACGGCGCGCTGCCAGTCACGCTCTATTGGCGCGCGCAGAATGTGCCCGCGACCGACTACGCGACAACGCTGCAGGTCTGGGACGACGCCGGAAACCTTTGGGCGCAATCCGACACGCAGCACCCTGGTCGTCTGCCTACTTCGCGCTGGCGCACCGACCAGTACGCGCGCGACGAGCACTCCCTGGCCATGCCACTGGGCACGCCGCCCGGCGCTTATCACCTGCGGGTCGGCGTGTATGACCCGGGCGGCGCGGCCCTGGGCGTGCTCGATGCGGGGCGCGCACCGCAGGGCCAGCTCTACCCGCTGGGCGCGCTCACGGTGACGCCCCGGCGCAGGCCGGCGGCCAGGCTGGATTACCCAGACCAGCGGGCGCTCGGCCCGCTCACGCTGCTGCAAACCACCTCAAGCGCCCAGGCTGTGCCGGCCGGCGGGACTGTGGTGCTGGATTTGCTCTGGCAGTTGACGAGCGCGGAGCGCCCCCCCGTGAGCGTCCGGGTCGAGTTGTTGACAGACGAGGGTGAGATGATTGCCGCGCAAGCCGGGCCGCCGGCCCGCGCCGACTATCCCGCCTGGGCCTGGCAGCCGGGCGAGCCGGTGCGCGCCTACTGGCGCCTGCGCGTGCCCGCCGCGGCCTCGGCCGGCAAGCTGCAGACTCAGGTGAGCGTGATCGCGGGCAGCAGCGGAGCGGCGCTGGCCGGGCCGGTGACCATCGCCACAGTGGACGTGTTGGTTCCGCCGCGCACGTTCGCGCCGCCCGCCCTGCAGCATCCAGTCAACGCGGCGCTGGGTGGGGCCGCCACGCTCCTGGGCTACGACCTGTCCCCCGGCGGCCTGACGCTCTATTGGCGCGCGGATGCGCTGATGGAGGTGGCCTACAACGCCTTTGTGCACGTCCTGGGATCGGATGGCAGCTTGATAGCCCAGGTCGACCGCGCGCCCGCCAACGGCGCCCGCCCGACGACGGGTTGGCTGCCTGGCGAGGTCATCGCCGACGACTACGTTCTTCCCCTGACTGGCGCGGCAGCGCTACGCGTGGGGCTCTACGCCCCCGCGGCGCGCGAGCGCCTGGGCAGCGTGGAATTGCCTTTGGCCGGCGCGCCGCCTTAACCAAGGAACGAGCGCAGCAAGGGGCCAGGCCATTGTCGCTGAGCTGCGCCTGGTGCCACTGTCCCGGCGCCGCGGGCGGGAGCGGAGAATATGCTGTCCAGACTACGAAAGGCCGCGGATGACGAGCAGCAGGCCGAACAGGCCCAGCGGAATGCCGACGATGGCGCCGACGATCGTCAGGCTGAGCAGCACGCCAACTACCATCAGCACCAAGCCCAGCAGCACGGCCACGAAGCGGCCGACCAGCACGACGATGCCGACCACCAGCCGCCAGATCAGGACAAATGGCCACAAGAGCCAGGGAATGTGTTGGCGCCGGCGCGCCTCAGCTCGTGATGACATATCGACCTCCTGAATCTGATATTCCTTCGACTGATGTCCTGTACGCATTCGAGTGCGGCGTGTTGCACGCCGACCGGCTGCGGCAGCGTGCTAGAATATGCGTCTAAGCAGGCTTTGGCCCTGAAAGGAGCCGCGCATGCTCATTGTCCACGTCCATGTGCGCGTCAAACCCCAATCGGTCGCCGCCTTTATGGCCGCGACCCTGGAAAATGCCCGCCAGAGCGTGCGCGAGCCCGGCGTCGCCCGTTTTGACGTCATTCAGCAGGCCGATGACCCCACGCGTTTTGTGCTGATGGAGGTCTACCGGACCGCCGAGGCGCCGGCCGCGCACAAGGAGATGGCCCACTACCAGGCCTGGCGCGACGCCGTAGCCGACATGATGGCCGAGGCGCGCGCCAGTGTGAAGTACGGCAACGTTTTTCCCGCTGAAGCCGGTTGGGATCTGCCGGCTGGCTTCGATCCATTCGCGCGCCATGCAGTTTGAGTTTGCCACCGCCGCGCGCATCGTCTTCGGCCCCGGGGCGCGGCGCGAGGTCGCTCCGGCGGCCGCCGCCTTCGGCCAGCGCGTGCTGGTCGTAAGCGGCCGCCGCCCAGACGCCGCCGAGCCTCTGGCAGCCGAGCTGTCGGCCCTCCGATTGCTAGTCGCACGCCTGTCCGTGGCCGGCGAGCCAGACGTCGAGGCCATCTCGACCGGTCTGGCGCAGGCCCGCGCCGCTGGCGCCGAGGTGGTCGTTGCCATTGGCGGCGGCAGCGCGCTCGATACGGGCAAAACCCTGGCCGCGCTGCTGGCAAACCCCGGCGATCTATTCGATTATCTGGAGGGCGTCGGCCGAGGCCGGGCCCTGGCCCGGCCCTCGGCGCCTTTGATCGCCGTGCCCACCACGGCCGGCACCGGAGCTGAGGTGACGCGCAACGCCGTCATCGCGGTCCCGGACCGGCGTGTGAAAGTCAGCCTGCGCAGCCCGCACATGCTAGCGCGGCTGGCGGTGGTCGATCCGGAACTGACCTATTCGGCCCCGCCCGCCGTCACGGCCAGCGCCGGCCTGGATGCTCTCACCCAGCTGATTGAGCCGTTTGTGTCCAACGCCGCCAACCCGCTGACCGATGCCGTGTGCCGCGAGGGTTTGCGGCGGGCGGGTGGCGCGCTGCGCCGCGCCTATCACAATGGCGCCGACCACGAGGCGCGGGCCGACATGGCCCTGGCTGGCTTGTGCAGCGGGCTGGCGCTCGCCAACGCCCGACTGGGCGCGGTGCACGGGCTGGCGGGCCCGCTGGGCGGCTGGCTGCCGGCAGCGCCCCACGGCGCGCTGTGCGCCCGGCTGCTCACAGGCGTGACCGCCGCTAACCTGGGCGCCTTGCGCGCGCGGGCGCCAGACAACCCGGCCCTGGCCCGCTATGCCGAGGCGGCCCAAATCCTCACCGGCCATCCCGACGCCACCCCGGCCGATGGCGTCGCCTGGCTGCGCGGCCTGGCGGCCGAACTGCGCGTGCCCAACTTAGCCACCTACGGCCTGACGGCCGCCGACGTGCCCGCGCTGGTGCCGCTAGCGCAAAAGGCCAACAGCATGCGCGGAAACCCTCTCCCGCTGACGGACGCCGAGGTCGCCGCCATCCTAGACGAGGCGTTGTAACTGGCCGCCCGTCGCGTCCCCTCACCTGAAGGAACCCGCCCATGACTGAACAATCCGAGGCCCACCGGCAATTGTCGCAGCCCAAGGCACGCGTCTACAAGAACCGCGGCGTCGTCATCACCCTGGCCGCCTCCTACGAAGAGCTGGAGGCGCTAAGCCTGGTCGCGGTGGAGCCGATGTGGGCCAAGTATCCCAAGACGCGGCAGTTGTGGGAGGCGCTCGTCAACGACCCCGAGACGCGCACCAACTGGGACATGGCCAACTACATGGCCGTGAACAAGCTTGGGTACAACGACCACGGCATGACGCACGGCATCATCACCTCGACCAACGCGATCCGCATCTTCGACCTGCTGGTCGAGGCGGGCATCACCCCCGACGTGGTGGTCTCGGGCGCGGGCGACCTGGATGACGCCTGCCTGGTGACCGCCATTGCCACGTTGCTGCACGACATCGGCAACCAGGTGCACCGCAAATATCATGAGATGCTGGGCGTGGGTCTGGCTCGCGACCTGCTCGACCGCTTCATGCCTGGCCTTTACTCCGACGTGGAACAGCGCGTCGAGCTGCGCGCCTTCATCCTCAACGCCATCCTGACCCACGACTTCGATCCCCCGCCGCTGACGTTCGAGGGCGGACTGGTGGGCGTGGCCGACGGCACCGACGTGACCAAAGGCCGCGGCCGTAAAGCCTTTGACCTGGGTAAAGTCGACATCCACTCGGTCTCAGCGCTGGCTATCGACGAGGTGCGGCTAGGGCCAGGCAAAGACTTCCCGGTTGAAATCACGGTCATCATGAACAACTCCGCCGGCATCTTCCAGATTGAGGACACGCTGACTAAGAAGGTGGTGCGTGGTCCGCTGTCGAAGTGGGTGACGGTGACGGCCGTGACCCAGCCAGCCGACTCGCAGAACGATGCGCGCATCATCGAGCGCCTGACCCTGAAGAACGGCGTCTTTGTAGCCGAGTAGGGCCAAGCGCGCTCCCTCCACCCGCCGCCGAGTGATTGGACAGGGAGCGTGTTCAGGAACACCGTGGGCGCCGCCACCGCTCCCCGTTCTTGGGAGGGGGTGGCGGCGCACCGCGGTCGAGTTGTGGCCAGCACCGGCCCGCAACCCTGCGCGTGCCCTCGGGGAAGCATGGTAGAATCCGGCGGCCTGGGGCTCGCCAACGCCACGTAAGGTCCTATCTTGTTCGAAATCACTTTCCTCGGCACTTCGGCCTCCGCGCCCTCGGTCCACCGCGGGCTCTCGGCCCAAATCGTCAGCCACAACGAACACCGCTTCCTGATCGACTGCGGCGAGGGCACGCAGCGCCAGATCCTGCAGTCAGGCCTTGGGTTCAAGCGCCTGGAGCGCATCCTCATCACCCACGGCCACCTGGACCACATCCTGGGGCTGGCGGGGCTGGTTTCGACGTTCCTGCGCTGGGAGACTATCGACCGCCTGGAAATCTGGGCCGGCCGCTGGGCATTGGACCGGATCTACGACTTGCTCTACGGTGTCGTGCTGAAGGGCACGCGTGCGCCCTTCCCCTTGCAGCTTAAAGAAATCCAGCCGGGACTGCTGTTGGAGGATGACAGCTTCCAGCTCACCGCCTTCCCGGTGCAGCATCGCGGCACGGGCAGCTTTGGCTTTGCCTTCGAAGAGAGATCACACCGGCCCTTCCTGGTGGAGCGCGCCGAGGCGTTGGGCGTGCCGGCCGGACCCATTCGCCGCGAACTGGTGGCCGGAGCGGTGGTGACCCTGCCCGACGGGCGCCGGGTAGGACCCGACGACGTGCTCGGTCTGGCGGTGCCCGGAGCGCGGCTGGTGCACGTGGGCGACTGCGGCGAGACCGGCAGCCTGCTTGAGGTGGCGCGCGGCGCGGACGCCTTGGTGATTGAGGCGACTTACCTGGAGATCGAAGCGGAGTTGGCGCGCGACTTTGGCCACCTGACGGCGGCACAGGCAGCCCGCCTGGCCAGTGCGGCCGAAGTCAAGCAATTGCTGCTGACCCACATTTCGCGGCGCTATCGCGAGCGCGAGGTGCTCGACGAAGCGCGGCGCAATTTTCCAACCACCATGGTTGCGCGCGACTTCGATCAGTTCAAGGTCATGAAAGAAAAAACTCGCCCACCGGCCAAGACCGGGCGGGGATGACTTGGGCGCCGGGCAACGACTGGCCGATAACCGACAGCACGGCCGATCCAATCGGATCGGCCGTGTGTGTCCTCTAGATGCCCAGGCGAGGGGTGGTGGCGGCGCGCTGGCTTAGTCGCGGCGCCGGAACCCGGTTAACAGGAAAACGTAGTAGAGCAAGGTAGAAAGGGCCTGCGCTAGGCCAGCCACGTAAGTCAGCGCCGCCGCGTCGAGCACGCGATTGACGCCCACCGCTTCTTCCCCAGTCACGAAGCCGTACTGCTGCAGCAACTGCTTGGCGCGCCGGCTGGCGTCGAACTCCACCGGCAGGGTCACCAAGGCGAAAGCAGCCACGCCGGCAAACAAGATCACGCCGACCCAGGCCAGAGCCTCAACGTTCAGCAACAGGCCGAGGAAGAACACAATCGGGCCCAGCCACGAGCCAAACTGCACCGCGGGCACGATCGCCGAACGCGCCTGGAGCGGAAGATAGTGGTCGGCGTGCTGCAGCGCGTGGCCGCTTTCGTGCGCGGCAATGCCCACGGCGGCGATAGACGGGGTCTCAAACACCGCCGTCGAAAGCCGCAGGGTCCGGCTGATCGGATCGTAGTGGTCGCTCAACAGACCGCCCGTCTTCTCCACCGCCACATCTTGCAGTCCGGCCGAATCGAGCAGAGCCCGGGCCACCTGGGCCCCGCTGACGCCGCGCAGGGTGCGCACCCGCGAGTATTTGTTCACCGCCGAGCGCACCCGAGCCTGGGCGATCATCGCCAGGAGCAGGGCCGGCAGGGCGAACACAAAATACATGGGGTTGAAGTACATCTAAAGCTCCTTTCAAAACCTGAGCAAAGTATAGATGAACGGCTGTCAGTTTATTGTTAACGTTCGGCCAGAAGGCCGATAGCCCGCTGACAATTGGCCGACACGTTTCTCGGAATCCCAGGAGCTGGCCGCATCTTTTCCAGCCAGAACGCGACTGAGAGGGTGTAGGCCGGTTTTGGGCGCCGCGTGCGCCGCGACCTGTGAGGGGGTCTGCATCGATTGCCCCTATCATCGATCAAGTTGTCCCCGCCAAACAGCCGTGGGCTCGTCCAGCCCCGAGCAGAGGCCGTGGTTCACGTTGGGCTGCAGGTGCCGGCGGTTTTCGTGGCCCTTGCGGCCCTGTTTGCCGTGGTGCAGTATGCCACGCCCGGCCTGGCTGATCACGACAGCTACTACCACCCGCGCATGGCCAGGCTGATGCGTGAGCAAGGGCTGACACCGGAATTCGCCTGGCTGCCGCTCAGCATCCTCAATTCTACAGCCTATTACGACCATCACCTGCTCTATCACGCCTATCTGTCCCTATTCGCCGGCAGCAGCGATCCGGCCGAGCTGATTGCCGGCGCCAAGCTGGCCAGTGTGCTGATGCCGGCGCTGGCCGGGCTGGCCGTCTGGTGTCTGCTGCGCGGACAGGGGGTGCGCTGGGCGGCGCTGTGGGCGCTGGGCGTGATGGCCGTGTCAGAGGCCTTTCTGTACCGGCTGAGCATGCCGCGGGCCCAGGCCGCGTCGCTGCTGGTCCTGGTCCTGGCGCTGCACTGGCTGCTGCAGCGGCGCGATTGGACGCTGCTGCCATTGGGCTTCGTCTACGTCTGGCTGTACAACGCGTTTCCGCTCCTGCTAGTGGTAGCAGCCATCCACGCGGCTTCCGCTTGGGCCGTTGAACGCAGGCTGGCGTGGCAGCCGCTGGCCTACGCCGCGGCCGGCCTGGCCCTGGGGCTGGTCCTCAACCCCTACTTCCCGCGCAACCTGTCTTCATTTTCCAGCACCTGGCGCCAAAGCTAGGCGGGGCCAGCACACAGGTGGGCAATGAATGGTATCCCTACCAGACCTGGACCGTGGTCGAGAACTCGGGGGCAGCCCTGGCGGCCTTCGTACTAG
>JADLEU010000258.1 GCA_020845955.1 Anaerolineales bacterium | reverse complement strand
TCCGCGAGCGCTTATCCTGGTCCTGCTACGAGCACACCCGGATCAGCCCCGCAGTTTATTTACAAGGTATATCTGCCAATCGTATTTAAGAATTTTCCTCCGGTGCCATCCACGAGTTACTATGTCGGCAGCACTAACTACAATCAGATCTTCGCGCTGGGACAGAGTGATGGCACGGCAGCGCTGCAGTACCCCGAGATTACAAATCATCTGGTCGTCCTAGACATTGGGACACCAGGGACATCAGGAGGCATCTATGGAGCTTGGATGACGCGGGGCAAGGGCTTCGTTCCTGCCGTGACCGGTAGTGCGCTTGCACAAGAATACGCAGTTGCTTGGCTCCAACGAACCTCGGGGACCGCTCATCACTTATGGCTGGCGTTTGGCGTCAATAATTACGGTTCTGGTGTGGTGGCGACAAATGCTTCTGCGTGGTCTACATCGATGGCAATGGCCAGGACAAGCATCCAGGACCCGCGGCTACATTGGGTATTTGCCTTTGATGCTGAACAGGGCGCCGCACCATGGAATGGCGCTGCTGTAACTCGAGTATACGCTGATGCATACATGAACGGCCAAAACGGCTGCACACCGGGATCAGGGCTGAATGCCTGTATGTACAATTTTGGAAATGCAAACTGCGGATACAGCGCTACCAACCAATCATGCGGCTACAGTGACTGGTATAAGAATGATATCTGGTACCTGTCTGGAGGACAAAAACGAGCCGGCGACACCTACGACTTCTCCGCAGCGTTGCCTGAGATTTATAACACCGTTGGGAACAATGCGCGCCAATGGCAGAGTGTCAGCCTGTATGGCGCTACGACCGCAGGAAAGCACAAGTTATACTTCGCCGGATCACTAACCCAAGCGGGTGCATGCGCACAAGTCGGCTCATGCTCCGGCACCAATAACCCGCCGAACACAGGCTATGTTCAACTTCACAGTTGGCTTAACAGCGACACCCGGACGGCGCAGAGCATTCCATGCAGCACTGACATCAAGTACCAAGTCTATCCATAGCGAGGTCATTATGGTACATCGGGGTAGTAAGCCTTCACTTTGGCCGGTAGCAGTCTCGCTACTAGCAATTGCAGCTTGCATTGTAATCAGCTTGGTAGTGGCTGTAGTGGCAAACACATCACCTGGGCCAGCCGTCGCCCAGATTACGCCTACGAGCATAACCGCTACACCTGCCCTGAGCACAACGACTCCTCCGGATTACGAAGCAACGAGCGTTGCCATCATGACCGTTGTACCAGAGATAACCGCGGCACGTCCAACCGGGATATTCGATGCCGGCGCTGAGTTTTACCATGAAGGGTATCGAATGCAGAATGCTTGGCAAGGCTTGGTGGATGGTTACTGGGCCAATGTCGTTGCTGGTGCGCACAGCGACGATCCACAGCAGGGGTTAGTTTTCTCGAGTTGGGAATTCCCAAATGCCGCCATTGGCAGCTTTTTTAATACCCCCCTGCGAGCAGGCTCAGTCCACATCATCGCCGAGCAGAATTATCGCATCACCCTAGAGGCCGAGGACGGCACGCTATTCTATTGGGACATCCCATCGCAAAGCTTTGTCGATTCTGTGACTGCTGTGGCGCCGACAATCACGCCGCCACCAACTCACACGCCAACTGCCACCTTGTTACCACCGCCGACACAAGGTGGGCCCGGAGGCTACCCTGCAGCAACCGAAACGCCGGCACCTTAGTCGCGCTTGCGTCGTACCCTAAGGTCATAATGTTATCGTCAACCTGTGCGTATCCGGTACTCTTGAGCCTGATAGCGGGGTTCGTCGGCAGCCGGCAGGGGGATGGGAAGTAAGGGAATCCTTCGTCACTGGATGGAACGGGTGAAAAGAGGGCGGCCGGGAGGCCGCCCTTTCTTATGCTACACTTGTGCCGAGGTGTGAACACCACTTCGCATTTGGGCGTAGGCCGCAAGAGGGAGCCGGGTATGTTGGGTTTTGACCGCATCACATTTGATCCACAAGTCATGGGCGGCCGAGCCTGCCTCCGCGGCACGCGCGTGACGGTGTCTCTCGTCGTCAACCTGACTGCCAATGGCATGACCGCGCAGGACATCATTGCGGCCTATCCTTACCTTGAGCCGGAAGATGTTCAAGAAGCTCTCCGGTACGCCGCCTGGCTGGCCGAAGAGACCATTCAACCCCTGTTGCCGGCAGCCGCATGAGATTCCTCGCGAACATGGGCATCTCGCCCGTGACCGTCGTGTTTCTGCGCCAGGCTGGGCACGACGCTGTTCATCTGCACGAAGCGGGGCTTGACACGCTGCCCGACTCGCACATCTTGGACAAGGCCAGATTTGAGCAGCGAGTGTTGTTGACGAGCGATCTTGACTTCGGCGACCTTCTCGCCGCGAGTGGGGCGGCGCTGCCAACGGTCGTTGTGCTCCGGCTGCGGAGCATGGTTCCTGACAACGTCAACCGCCACCTCGCCATGTTGTTGGCGCAGCACTCAACCGAACTGGAGCAGGGCGCTATCGTGAGTGTCGCCGAGGACCACATTCGTGTAAGGCGCTTGCCGATTGAGTAACCGCATGCGGCTGCGAAAGTCATCTCACGTTGAGAGTCATCGAGTTATCGTCAACCTGTGCGTATCCGGTACCCTTGAGCCTGATATCGGGCTTCGTCGGCGGCGGAGGGGATGGGCAGAAGTAGTCCGAGCCGCCGATTGCCAGTAAACGAGCCGGGCCGTCTCTCGTGAGATAGCCCGGCGCTTTTGTTACCTCGATTTGACTCTAATAGCCGATCAGCAAAGACTCTGAACGCTCGCAAGTTGGCCAATGCGCCGGCCTCGCGTAATGAAGAGGCAGTCCAAGCAGCAAGGCAGTCGCAGCGATGATGCGGTCGGGCATGTCGGGAACAACGTCGCGTGGGATGCGGCGCATGGCGTGAATGACCCGCGAGAGATAACCCGAATGCGCTTCTCGCGAATTGTGACCACCACAAATAGCCGCCGTCCCTCATCTGTCTGTCCGCGCCCATAGCACCCGGCTTCATCTTCTGAATGCTTTTCATCCGGCGCAGCAACCAATGGTTCGTTGAAGAACAGTTCTTCGCACTCCGCCTGGCTGACCCGGCGCTTGATCCAGGTCTTCTCGGAATTACCCTCGTCCCACTCACAACCCGCACATTCTTGTGCAACCCGCAAGAACGTCAGGCTACGGAATCGTAGAAACCCCTCATTGTCCTGGCTAAGATTCCTGCTATAGTGCGCATGGAGTAATTGGGCGCTGCTCGCCGGCCGCGCCAACCAAATATCGTCTTGGGCCGCGAAGCCCCTGGAACCCGCACCGGGTTCCGGGGGCTTTGTTCGTTTCAGGGCGACCCGTGCGAAACTGATGTTGGAAGGAGCAAAACCAGGCGATGGATGCAATCAACTCGGGTGATACCGCTTGGGTCATGATCGCCACCGCTCTGGTCATGATGATGACCCCGGCCCTGGCCTTCTTCTACGGCGGCATGGTCCGCAAGAAGAACGTCCTCTCCACGCTCAACCTGAGCTTTATCACCATTGGCCTGATCAGCCTGCAGTGGGTGCTGCTCGGTTACACGCTGGCTTTCGGCGCCAGCGTGGACGGACTGATTGGCGATCTGCGCTTCCTGGGCTTCGCCGGCGTCGGCGCCGAGCCCAACGCCGACCTGGCCGCCACGATCCCCCACCTGGCGTTCGCCGCCTACCAGATGATGTTCGCCGTGATCACCCCGGCCCTCATCACCGGGGCCTTCGTCGAGCGCATCCGCTTCAAGACCTTCCTGGTCTTTACCCTGCTCTGGGCCACGCTCGTCTACGATCCCGTGGCGCACTGGGTCTGGGGTCTGGGCGGGGCGCTGCGCCGGCTTGGGGCGCTCGATTTCGCAGGCGGCACCGTCGTGCACATCACCGCCGGCTTCTCGGCCCTGGCCTTTGCCTGGGTGCTGGGCCACCGCAAGTGGTTCGGCAAAGCGGCCATGGAGCCGAACAATATTCCCTTCACGGTGCTGGGCGCCGGGCTGCTCTGGATGGGCTGGTTCGGCTTCAACGGCGGCAGCGCCCTGGCGGCCAACGGTTTGGCCATCAACGCGCTTGTGACGACCAACACCGCCGCAGCGGCCGCCGCCATCGTTTGGATGTTCCTGAGCTGGCGCGACAACAAGCCCAGCGTACTTGGCATCGTCACCGGCGCCGTCGTCGGCCTGGTGGCCATTACGCCCGCGGCCGGCTACGTGACCCCGCTGTCGGCCATTCTCATCGGCGCGGTTGCCGCGCCCATCAGCTACTACGCCATGCGGCTGCGCCTGAAGCGCGGTCTGGACGAGTCGCTCGACGTCTGGGCCTGCCACGGCATGGGCGGCGCCTGGGGGGCGCTAGCCACCGGCCTGTTCGCCACCAGGCTGGTCAACCCGGCCGGCGCGGATGGCCTGTTCTATGGCAACCCGGGGCTATTGGTCGTCCAGGCCACGGCCGTCATCGCCGTCATCGCCTTTGCCTTCGGCGTGACTTTTCTCCTAGCGCGAGTGCTCCGCCGCTTCATGGGCCTGCGCGTGACCAGCAGCGAAGAAGAGGTCGGGCTCGACATCAGCGAGCATGGGGAGCGGGCTTACGCCTAGCCCAGCACGAGGAGAGCGAACATGACTAAGAAGATTGAAGCCATCATTCGCGAGGAACGGCTCACCGACGTGAAAGAAGCGCTCTACCGCATTGGCATCGTGGGAATGAACGTCTTCGAGGTCCACGGGCACGGCCGCCAGGGCGGCATTGCGCTGGCCGGCCGCACCGGCAGTTACCGCGTCGACCTGCTGCCGCGCGTGCAGCTCAACATCATCCTGAGCGACCATAATGTAGAGAAGACCGTTGAGACGATTTGCGCCGCGGCCAGGACCGGCGAAGTCGGCGACGGCGTGGTCTTCATCTATCCCGTCGAAGAGGTCATCCGCATCCGCTCCGGCGAGCGCGACCGGGCTGCGCTCGCCTACGAGGGCGATATCGACACGCGCCGCAACGGAAACGGCGCGCACGCGGCGTCAGCGTCCGCTGAGACGCGTGCGGCCTAGTCCAAGAACCGCTGACCTATTCGGAAATACCGTAGGCGCTGCCGCCTGTCCCCAGTTGTTTGAGGGATCCGGGAGCCGCGACGGAGATAATCAGCAGCACAGTATTTGCCCATACTTTCGGGGAACGTCAACGATGGGCGGCCGGACGGCCGCCCATCGTGCTTATTCGACCAGCGCGCCAGACACGGGTACCGCGGGTGCCTCACTCGATCCCGGCCTGCGCGGGAGCAGGTCTAGCTGCGCCAGCAGGGCAAAGCGGTCGGGTGCGCCCCAGTGTTCTACAATCCGGTTGTTTTCAAAACGGCAGACGTCCCTGACGGTCATCTCGAAAGCTTTGCCGTTGGGCGGGCCCATGAAGCCGGCCCCACGGTTGGTGCCGAGCGCGGTGATGCGCACCCAGACTTTGTCCCCATCGTCAGCCATGTCCTCGATGGTGAGGCGCAGGTCGGGGAAGGCCGAGCGCAGAAAGGCGAGGTCACGCTTGAAGCCTTCTAAATCAGGATGCAGCCCAAATTGGTGCTCGCGGTAGCCGGGCGTAAATAGGGCATCCAGGGCATCGTATGCGACTCGACACGCCGCGAAGCCCAAGCGCGCGACACCCGCCGCCGGATCGTGGCAGCGGCCAGGCGCCTGTTCACCGAGGGGGGCTATGCCGGGGCAACGATCGAGGCCCTAGCGGCTGAGGCCGGTGTCGCGGTCGAGACGGTCTATGCTGCCTTCGGAAACAAGAAGGCGATCCTGACGCGGCTGGTCGAGGTGGCGGTCGGTGGCGATGAAGCGCCCATCCCGCTGCTCGAGCGGCCCGGCCCGCAGGCTGTGCTGCAGGGTCGTGACCAGCGCCAGCAGGTGCGGCAGTTTGCACACGACATTCGCGAAATCATGACGCGCATGGCGCCCATCTTCGAGGTTCTGCACACGTCGGCCAAGACCGAGCCGGAAATCGCTGAGCTGCTGCAAAGGCTGCTGCGCGAGCGGCTGCGCGGCATGGAGGCGTTCGTGGGTGCGCTCGCTGCCAACGGGCCGCTGAGGCCAGTGGCGGGGGGCGGGCAGGCCGCCGAGGCTGTGTGGGCGCTGACGAGCGCGGAAGTCTTTTGCGCATTGACCGGGTCACTGGGCTGGTCTGGCGAGCGGTACGAATCTTGGTTGGCCGATACGCTTGAGCGTCTGCTGTTGCCTTGAACTGTGGCAACCGAGCTGGCGTGCCACTCGCGATTTGGGGAGGCAGGCGGAGCTACTCCAGCAAGGGCTGGAAGCCGAATTCGTAGAGCGCAACGCTTTCCGAGTATTCTATGGCCGTCTCGGTGGTGGGCGTGTAGCCTTCGGGAGCGCCCGTCACGACGACGTCGATTGTCAAGTCAGGCAGGCACGCGCCGGGGTACATGCCGCCGGCGTGCGCCCTCCCATCCGGGCCGGTGGCCGCGCCGCTCAGGAATGTGGGCGAGAAGCTGACCTCGACGCCTTCCAGGGGCTGCTCGGCCTCGTCGTGCGCGCCGTTCCCGTCGCTGTCGGTCCAGGCGAAGACGTCCGCCGACCAGAAGCAGTCGGCCAGGATCTCGGCCGTCGGAGGGGGCCTCAGCGCGGGGAACAGCTGCGTGGAGGCCGCCCATCCGGCCGCCGCCACGACGGCCAGGCACAGGCATGCCGCCAAGAGCAGAACCAAAATCGACACCGTCGCGCGCGGCACTTTCGGAGCGGCCAAGACGGTCTCCTTGAGCGTTGCCCGGCGCGGCCTGGGCGGTTGATACGGATCTTCGCCGCGGCCGGATCGTGGCGGCCATTCTAGCTCATCCGCCAAGGCTGCGAAAACCCCCACAAGCGTCGCCGTTCCGCCTCCAGGCCTAATTCTCATCCTCCATCAGCTTTGCACAACCCCGCTCCCGGCGGGAACGAATTCCCGGCCGGTCAGGACGCCGTCTGCTGACACGGGACAACCAGGCGTGCTAGGCTCGTCTCAATTGGGCCATTGATTACCTATCGGAGGAGCCAGATGACCACACTGAGTGTTGCCGCGCAAACCGCGCAGCGTAGGCCGTTGTCGGCGTTGGGCAAGTGGACGGTTACCATTTCCGTCATCTTGTTGGTGCCAGCCCTGGTCGGCCTCGCCGCGGGCATCGGCGCAGCGGTCCAGAATCACCGTGCCGGGTCGGCTGACGGGCGCGAAGCCCAGGGGCCAGTGACGCCGCGCTGGTTTAACGTGGCGGTGGCGGTGGTCGCCGGGCTGGCTGCCGGCGCCATCGCCGTCGCCGCGCTGCCGCGGGGCGCCACGGCCGGCGTCAGCGCGGAGGCGCTGGCCGCCCTGCCGGCCTTGACGACGGGCCAGCTCAAGTTCGACCAGGCGGAGATCCGGGTCCGGGCCGGTGAGACTGTGGCGTTGCGCCTCGAAAACCAGGATGCCAGCGGCCACAGCTTCGACATCGACGAGTTCGACGTCCATGCCCCGATGCCGCCCGGCCAGCCCGGCCTGGCGCTCTTCACGCCCAAGGCGCCCGGCAGCTACACGTTTTACTGCAGCGTGCCCGGCCACCGCGAGGCCGGCATGGTCGGCACGCTGATCGTGGAGCCTTGACCATCCATGACCGCCGCACGCCTTTTCGCCCTGGGCAACAAGCACGTGGTCCGCGCCGAATGCGGCCGCGACGGCCAGTGGTGCGTGGACCGGGTTCTGGCCGGCCAGGACGTGCGCAGCCTGGAGGCAGATCCCCTCAACCGAGACGTGATCTACGCCGGCACGCAGGGCCAGGGCGTGTGGCGCTCGGAAGATGGTGGGCAGAACTGGCGGCCGGCCGGGCTGGCCGGCGTGATCGTCAAGTCGCTGGCCGCCAGCCCTCACCAGTCAGGCGTAGTCTATGCTGGGACCAAGAGTCCGCCGCTCATTTACCGCACCAGCGACGGCGGCGCGCACTGGGAAGAGTTGGCTGGCTTCCGGCGGGTGCGGGGCCGCTGGTGGTGGCGGTCGCCGGCCGAGCCGCCGTACACGGCTTACGTGCTGGGGCTGGCCATCTCGCCGGCCGATCCGAACGTAGTGCTGGCCGGCGTGGAGCTGGGCGCGGTGGTCCGCAGCGCCGACGCCGGCCAGACCTGGAGCAGCCACCGCCGCGGCGCCGGCCGTGACTGCCACCAACTGCTCTTCCACCCGCGCCAAGGCCAGTGGGTCTACCAGGCCCATGGCGGTGGGCCGGCCGTCAGTCGTGACGCCGGTCAGACCTGGACGGGACCCAAGGCAGGGCTGGGCATGCGCTACTGCATCAATGTGGCCTGTGATGCCGAGCGGCCGGAGATCTGGTACGCGGTGGTCGCGCCCGTCTTGAAGGCGTACAGCGCGGATTCGCAGGCCTTTGTGGTGCGCTCAACCGCGGGCGCAGCGTGGCAGAGGTTGGGCGGCGGCCTGCCCGAGCCTTTCAACAGGCTGCCCTTATTGGCCGCTCATCCGGCCGCCCCCGGCGAGCTCTATCTCGCCAGCCAGGGAGGGGCGCTGTGGCGCTCGGCCGATTACGGTGACACCTGGCAGCGCCTTCCGCTCGACCTGGGCAGGGTCTGGTTCCGGCTGATTGTGACGTAAGGACTCACCATGTCTCAAGACAACTACCAAGCGCGCCACACAGCCGGCTCGCATCCGTCACTGGCGGCGTGGACGAGCTGGGAGCTTCTCCCTCACCCAATTCGTCATCACCGGCAGGCCGTTCGGCGCCCTGAACGACGTGGGCAACGCGGTGGGCGCCCTGCTAAGTGGCGCCATGGCATGGCGGCTGTATCCCTGGCATCGGGCGCAGGCGCCCGGGTCAAGCCAGCCGGCGCTTGGCGCGGCGTGGTCGGACGGGCTGATCGCCGTGGCCGGCTCGGTTCTCGTCGCCTCCCACCGCACCGGCTGGTACCTGGCGGGGCTGGTTACGACCCTGGGCTATACCCTCCTCGGCCTATGGCTGCTGGCCCTCATTCGGCCGGCGCAGCGGAGCTGGCCTGGCCGCGCCGCCTGGTTCAGTTCGGCCGGCTCACCGGTGCCGCGACGGCGGTTGGCCTCCTGGCCTTCCCCGGCATCCTGCGCGGCATGATACGCCCGGCGCCGCGGCGTGGTGTGCGCATGCCGGTCAACTCGGCGGCCTGGGATGGTTCTTCCTGGCTCCTGTGTGGTGGCGGTGGCTGGGGCGCGCGCTCCGATCACCAAGGCAGCGCAGCCCCAGCCGGCCCCCGGCTGATCGGCAGCGGAGGGACCGTCCCATGGTTGCCTGGATCGTCTTCGGCCATGTGGCCAGCGTTGCGGTGACGCAGAGGTCATCGACTGCACTATAATCACGACGAGGCCGCTGTCATTTGTCTGCCTCCAGGGGTGGCTCTGGAGACCGGGGTGTTTGCTGAGAAGACGGGATCATGCGGGTGTTCGCAAGCCGAAGATTGCCGTGGCTGATTGCAGGGCTGGCCGTGGCGCTGGTGAGCCTGGGCGCGACCCTTAGCCTGCTCTACATTGCCCGGACCGGCGACGTGCGGCCCCTGGTCTCTCATCAGGGGCTGATTCCCCTGGCGACGCTGACTTATGCCGGGCTGGGCGGTTTAGTCGCCGCCCGGCAACCGAAAAACGTCATCGGCTGGCTGTTACTGGCGACTGCCTTACTGCTCAGCCTGAATGCGCTGTCGATCGGCAACTCGGTCTATGAGACCCTTGATTCGACGCGCCAGATGCCGTGGGCAGACTTGTTCGACTGGCTCAGGCGCTGGGTCTGGATCCCGGGCGCCGTGCTTCCCTTGATCTTTGTGCTGCTGTACTTTCCCGATGGCCGGCTGCTCTCGCCCCGCTGGCGCGTGCTGTCCTGGGGCACTGGCCTGGCGCTGGCCGGGTCGGTGGTGAGTGTCGCGCTGCACCCCGGCACAATTGAGTCGTGGGACATCGCCGGCCCGAACCCGTATGGGATCCCCGGAGCAAGCTCCTTGTTGGAGGGCCTGCTTAACCTTGGCGGCGCACTGCTGCTGGCAGCCATTCTGGGGGCCCTGCTGGCCGTGGGGCTGCGCCTCCGGCGGTCGCGAGGCATCGAACGGGCGCAGCTCAAGTGGGTGGCCTATGCCGCCATCGTGTTAGCGCTGGCTTTCGGCCTGGTCTGGGCGGCGGCCGCGGCGTGGCTGAGCGAAGACCTGGCCAACGAAATTGGCACTGCCGTGACCAATCTGCTCATCCTGGGCATTGCGGTCTCCGTGAGCATTGCCATCTTGCGCTACCGCCTGTACGACATCGACCTGGTCATCAATCGCACGCTGGTTTACAGCGGGCTGACTGTCACGGTGGCCGTGATCTACACGCTGGTGGTCGGGCTGCTGGGCCTACTGCTCCAGGCCCGCGGCAGTCTGATCGCATCGCTGTTCGGTGTCGGCCTGGTAGCGATCGTCGCCCAGCCGGTGCGCGACCGTTTTCAGCGCGGCGTCAACCGCCTGATGTACGGCGAGCGCGACGACCCCTACGCGGTGCTCTCGCGGCTGGGTCAGCGCCTGGGGGCGACGTTTGCGCCCCAGGCGGTGCTACCAACCATTGTCGAGACGGTGGCCCAGGCGCTCAAGCTGCCCTATGCGGCCATCACGTTGAAGCACGCCGAGGCGTTCACCACGGTGGCCGAGCACGGGCGGAGCACAGGCCAACTGGTGCGCCTGCCGCTGACCTACCAGGGCGAGGCGGTGGGCCAGTTGGTCGTCAGCCCCCGCGCCCCGGGCGAAGCCTTCAGCCCGGCTGACCGGCGCTTGCTTGGCGACCTGGCGCGCCAGGCCGGGGTGGCGGTGCACACGGTCGGGCTGACCATGGCGCTGCAGCGCTCGCGCGAGCAGCTGGTCACAGCCCGCGAGGAAGAACGCCGCCGCCTGCGCCGCGACCTGCACGACGGGCTGGGAGCGCAATTGGCCGGGCTGATGCTCAAGCTGGAGACCTTGCGCAACCGCTTGCCGCACGAGCCAGAGGCCCAGGCGCTGTTGGGCGACCTCGCCGGCCGAACGCAGGCCGCGGTCGCCGACATCCGGCGGTTGGTCTACGGTCTGCGCCCGCCCGCGCTCGATGCGCTCGGCCTGGTGGAGGCCTTGCGGGAAGCAGCCGCCCAATATGCGCCGCCCGGCCTCGGCGCGCTGGGCATTCGGATCGAGGCGCCTGAACGGTTGCCCCCGCTGCCGGCCGCAGTAGAGGTCGCCGCGTATCGCATTGTGCAGGAGGCGCTGACAAACGTCCTCCAGCACGCCGAGGCGCGCCAGTGCATTGTGCGCCTGGCGTTCGAGCCGGTTGCGGGCAATTTGGCCTTGGAGATCCGCGATGATGGCCGGGGGCTGCCCGCGAGGCGGCGCAGCGGCGTGGGGCTGGGCTCGATGCGTGAGCGCGCGGAAGAACTGGGTGGCCAGCTGTTGGTTGAGCCTGTCATCCCTACGGGCACCCGCGTGCTGGCGCGGCTGCCCTGCCCGGCGCCGGCGGCCGCCACGGCGGCTGCTCTGCCGCCAGTGGAGCAATGAGCGTGGAGCCGATCCGCGTCCTGATTGCCGACGACCATCCGCTCTTTCGGGATGGGATGCACGGCCTGCTCGCCTCGGTGCCCGACACCGAGGTGGTCGGCGAGGCGGCCGGCGGCGCCGAGGCCATCCAGGCGGCGGCCAGCCTGCAGCCGGACGTGGTCTTGATGGATATCAGGATGCCCGGGATGAATGGTTTGCAGGCGATGCGCCAAATCCTGCACACCAGCCCGCATATTGCTGTGCTGGTCGTCTCGATGCTCGAGGACGACGATTCGATTTTCGCCGCGATGCGGGCCGGGGCGCGCGGCTACGTGCCCAAAGGCGCCAACCAGGCCGAAATGCTGCGGGCCATCCGCGCCGTGGCAAACGGCGAGGCCATCTTCGGGCCGGGCATCGCGCAGCGGCTGCTCAGCTTCTTCAGCGCAGCGCAGTCGGCGCCGGCTCGCCGGATCTTCCCAGAGTTGACCGAGCGTGAGACTGAAATATTGGCCTTGATCGCGGCCGGGCACACGAACGCTTCCATCGCCGAGCGGCTGGTGCTGAGCTTGAAGACCGTTCGCAACCACGTCTCAAATATCTTCAGCAAGCTGCAGGTGACCGACCGGGCCCAGGCCGTGCTGCGGGCCCGTGAGGCCGGGCTGGGAAGCTCCAACCAGGACTAGACCACAAGGACTGGCTGGCGCAGCCAGCGGGCGTGAGCGCCTGCCTCGATGGGCCGCGCCTGGCCCAGCTTGCGCGCTTGGAGCGAGAACAGGAAGGGGATCATGTCGGGCCGGCAGATCCGCCGCCCGCCATCGGGCCCCCTGTTCCATGCCGGGCAGTTTCGCGCGGGCCGCGTAAGGGAATTCGCGCAGAAACTCAATGCGCAGGCCGGCGGCCGAAGTCGACTTTGGCTGAGCGGCATTGGCCGGCGCGTCCTCGCCGCATGTTTCGCGCCCGACCGCCAGCGCTCGGGCGCCAGGGTGCGCGACCCTGTTTCTGGTCCAGCGGCCTGGCGGGCGTTTCGTGCTACACTTGTGCCAACGCCGTCTGAACCCGCATGGATCTCTTCACCAACGCTCTCGGCTTGACCCTGCTGTATGTGGCTTTGTTGGCCATTGGCATCATCTATGCCGTCATCATCCTGATTGGCGGCGGCTTTGGGGGCGTGGAGGCGCCCGGGGCGCCCGACCTGGATATAAGCGGCGGTCCCGACAGCCCTGAAAGCAGCATTCCCTCCCTATCGCCCGCCACAGTGGCCAGCTTCGTCACCGCTTTTGGCGCGTTCGGGCTGATTGCCATGGGGCTGCTCAACGTCACCCCGGGCGGGAGCCTGGTATGGGCGGCCGGCGGCGGCGTTGTCGTGGCTGCCATCGCCCACTTCGCGCTGGGCTACTTCCTGATCGCGCCGCAAGGCTCCTCGGAAGTGAAGTTCAAGGACATCCTCGGCGCCGTGGGCGAGGTCAGCACGCCCATTCCGGCCGATAGTGTCGGGGCGGTGACGCTGGTGGCGCAGGGCGGGCGGGTGAGTTACCCGGCTAAGTCGCTGAGCGGCTCCGCCATCGCGCGCGGCACCACGGTGGTGGTTGACCAGGTCATCGGCGGCGTCGTGGTCGTCCGGCCGCAGTCGTAAACGCCTGCTGGAAACGCAAAGGAGTCTGGCATGCCTGGTGGGATCCTGTTACCCGTCATCGCCGTTTTTGGGCTGTTTTTCGTGGTCCTGGTGCTGGCTTTTGTTTACTCCAGCCGCTACAAGAAAGTTGGTCCCAACGAAGTGCTGATCATTTCCGGCCGGACCTCCACGGTCACCGACACGGCTACCGGCCAGCGGGTGCGGCGCAGCTTCCGTGTTGTGCGCGGCGGTGGCACGTTCATCTGGCCGATTGTCGAGCGCGTGGATGACCTGTCGCTGGAGCTCATGACGATTGAGGTGGTCACCACCAACGTCTACACCTCGCACGGCGTGCCGGTGACGGTGGACGGCGTGGCCCAGGTAAAAGTTGGCTCGGACGATGTGTCGATCATCACCGCGGCCGAGCAATTCCTCTCTAAGAACACGCAGGAAATCCAGAACGTCGCCCTGCAGACCCTGGAAGGTCATCTGCGCGCCATCCTGGGCACGCTCTCGGTGGAGGAGATCTATCGCGACCGCGACAAGTTCGCCCAGCGCGTGCAGGAAGTGTCGGCGCTGGACATGCAGAACATGGGCTTGACCATCGTCTCCTTCACGATCAAGAATATTCACGATGCGCAGGGCTACCTGGATGCCCTGGGCCAGGCGCGCATCGCCGAGGTCAAGCGCGACGCGGCCATTGGGCAGGCCAACGCCCAGCGCGACGCGACCATCCAGTCGGCGCGGGCGCGGCAAGAGGGCGAGACGGCCAAGCTGGAGGCCGAAACCAAGATCGCCGAGTCGCAGAAGAACTACGCGGTGCAGAAGGCGGACTACGACGCCGAGGTAAACCGCAAGAATGCCGAGGCCGAGCTGGCCTACACGCTGCAGCAGAACATCAGCAACCAGAAGGTCAAGGAAGAAGAAGTCCAGATTTCGGTCGTCGAGAAGCGCAAGCAGATCGAGGTGCAGGAGCAGGAGGTGGCGCGCCGCGAGCGCGAGCTGGATGCCACGGTGCGCAAGCCGGCCGAGGCCGAACAGTACCGGCTGCGCACGCTGGCCGAGGCGCACAAATACCAGATCGAGATCGAGGCCGAGGGCCAGGCGGCCGCCACGCGCAACCTGGGCACCGGCGAGGCCGACGCCAACAAGGCGCGCGGCCTGGCCGAGGCCGACGTGATCAAGGCCAAGGGCCTGACCCAGGCTGAGGTCATCCAGGCGCAGGGCCTGGCCGAAGCCGAGGCGACCAGCAAGAAGGCGGTCGCCTGGGAACAATACACCCAGGCCGCCATCCTGCAGCAACTGCTCGACAAACTGCCCGACCTGGCCAGCGCCGTGGCCCAGCCGCTGGCCAAGACCGACCGCATCGTGGTGATCAGCGGGGGCGGCGATGGGCAGGGCGGCACTGGGGCTTCGAGGATCACGCGCGATGTGACCGACACGGTGGCGCAGATCCCAGCCGTGATCGAGGCCCTGACCGGCCTGGATTTGTTGACTTTGCTGCGCAAGCTGCCGGCGATCAAAGCCGCGGCGCAGGCGACTGGAGAGGCGGAACCGGACGGGCGCGAGGCCGGCGAAACCGGCGCATAGGCGCTCTATTGAGTAAGCGCACCTGGAACGGGGATCGCGGCACTGCCTCGATCTCCGTTTGGCGCCTGCCCCCCTGGATGTTGCCGCGGCCGAGACGCGCTCGGCCGCCTCGGCGGCGGCGCCCCGTCACCACTCTGCAAGGCGAAGCTGGCAGCGCCCGTGTTCTGCCCTCTGGCGGAACAACGCCGCCACGCTCTTGGGGTCTCCCGCGGAAATGGGCTAGAATACGCGCCGGCAGCCGATCCTGGGTCTAGCCGAGGTGGCCGCGCATGAACCAGCAGGAAATCGAGGTCATTCTGGCACGCCAGCTGTCCGAATACCTGGCGCTGCCGATCTTCCTGGTCGATCAGGCTGGCAACCTGTTGTTCTACAACGAGCCGGCCGAGAGCCTCCTTGGCCGTCGCTTCGCCGAGACCGGGCCTATGCCCGTCGATGATTGGGCCGTCATCTTTCAGCCGACCGATGAGGATGACCGGCCCCTGGCCCGCGAGCAACTTCCGTTGGTCATCGCGCTGCAGACCGGCCGGCCGGCGCACGGCGGGTTCTGGATCCGCGGTCTGGACGGCGTGATGCGCCGCATTTACGTAATGGCCTTTCCTCTCATTGGGCAAGCCGATCGCCGCTTGGGCGCGCTGGCCATATTTTGGGAGGCGACTGATTGAAGGTCCGGCTGTGGGGGACGCGCGGTTCGCTGCCGGCGCCGGGACCCGATACCGTGCGCTATGGCGGCAACACCTCCTGCGTGCAGGTTAACGGGTCGGGCGGAACTGTGGTGGTGCTTGACGCCGGGACGGGCATCCGCCGGGCAGGCCTGGCGCTCGGCGACCAGCCACGGCGCGTGGACATCCTGCTGACGCACCTGCACATGGACCACATTCAGGGATTAGGCTTCTTCGCCCCACTGCGCCAGCCGGGCTGGGAAGTGCATATCTGGGGGCCGGGTAGCACGACGCTGGATCTGCGGGCACGCCTGAGCCGCTACCTCTCGCCGCCGACCTTTCCGGTGCTGCTGCGCGAGCTGCCCTCTGAGCTGCACCTGCACGAGGTGCCGCGCGGCGACTTTGAAATCGGCGAGTTCCACGTCTCGTCGGTGCTGATCTGTCATCCCAACCCAACCGTCGGCTATCGGCTGTCGACCTCTGAAGGGGCGCTGACGTACCTGCCAGACCACGAACCGGCGCTGGGTGTCCGGCGCTTCCCGGCAGAGCCCGAGTGGACTTCTGGTTACGCGCTGGCCGAAGGCGTCGACCTGCTGTTACACGATGCGCAGTACAGCAACCAGGAATATAGCGCGCGCGTCGGTTTTGGCCATAGCTCGATCAGCCAGGCGCTGCTTTTCGCGGCGCTGGCGGGCGTGGGGCGCGTGGTGCCCTTTCACCACGATCCCAGCCACAGCGATGACGAACTCGACCGCTTGATGGCCGAGGCGCTGGCTGAGGCCCCCGCGCCTCTGGCCGTAACGCCCGGTCGGGAAGGTGAGGTGTTTGAGGTGTAGCGGCGCGCCGAGCGCCCCAGCTCACCCCGCCCAGGCAGAGCGCTCCGAACAGGCCGGGTTGTGCGGCGGCCTGATCTCCCCTGAAGAACAACCCCTGGAGGCGGCTTGGAAATGGGCCTGGGCCACTTCGGGAAAACAAATAACTGCCCGGCCCGGCAATGCGGTTTTGCCGGGCCGGGCAGGCCAAGACGTCCGAAGACGGGCCGGGTCGGTCCTAGTAGCGGCGCGTTCCGCCGCCGCGTGGGGAGCGGCCCCCGCCGGGCCGCCGGTTGCCAAAGCCGCTGTCGCGGCGCGGGCCGCCAAAGCCGCCCCCGCCGGGGCGCTCTTCGCGCGGGCGGGCGATGTTCACGGTCAGCTCACGGTCGGAAACTCGCGTGCCGTTGAACATCTTGATCGCGCTCTCGGCTTCGGCCTGCGTGTTCATTTCCACGAAGGCAAAGCCCTTCGAGCGGCCGGTGTCACGATCCTTGATGAGTGCTACAGAGGCCACGTCGCCCGCTTGAGCAAACAAGGTTCTGAGCTCTTCCTCCGTCGTCGTGTAGGCCAGATTGCCGACGTACAGCTTTGTTGCCATTCAAGTCTCCTCTTCCGCCGCGCGCGAGGCCGGAGGAAAAAACGCCGCCTACCCACTCGGGCTTGGCGGCAGCGGGCACAGTCCTATCAGTCGACAGGATTAAGACTAGTTTACCACCGATTCGGCCAATGCTTTGCCCCAATCCTCCGCGGAGGCCAAGGACGTGCCATTGCCGCGGCGGCTGACGCCGCCCTAGGCCCAGGCGTTATAATAAGCGCGCTGCCGGCCGGCAGCCGTTCTCGCCAACCCGCATTCAGGCTGACCCGCTCCAGCCGATCAAGGTGCTTATGCCGGACGTTCTCGCCGCCTCGCGCTCCGCTCCCTCCCGCGTCAGCCTGCTGGCCATCACGGTGCTGATCATCCTGTTGTGCTCGCCCTGCCTGGGCCTGGGGGGGAGCGTGGTTTACCTCAACCTCGGCGGCGATGGCCGCTTCTCGCGCTGGCGCTCACTGAGCAGCCCGCCCGC
>JADLEU010000257.1 GCA_020845955.1 Anaerolineales bacterium | reverse complement strand
TTTGCGCCCGGCACGACATGCCGTGCGCGGCCACGCGCGCTCCCTCGGCCAGCGCGGCCCGGACGGCCGGGAACAGCTTAAGCTCGCCGATCTGCAGCGAGAGGGCGTAGTGCTCGGCCTCGTAGCCAAACGATCCGGCCATCCCGCAGCAGCCCGAGGGGATCTCGGCCACCTGGGCGCCGGTGGCGCGCATCAGGGCCAGGGTGGGTGCGGTGCCGACCAGCGCTTTGGCGTGGCAGTGGCCGTGCAGCAGCCAGCGCTCACCGGCCCGCGTTTCAAACCGCAAGCGGTCCACCGGCGGCACCCCATCGGCGCCGGTCTGGGTGAGGTACTCCTCGATCAGCAGGGCGGCGCCGGCCACAGCGCGCGCGCGCGCATCGTCGGGGAAAAACTCCAGGTACTCGTCGCGCAGCGCCAGTAGGCATGACGGCTCCAGCCCGATGATGGGCATGCCGCGCTCGGCATAGGGCGCCAGCGCGGCCAGGTTGCGGCCGGCCAGAGCTTTGGCCCGGCGCAGGAGCCCCTTCGAGATCAGCGGCCGGCCGCAACAGCCTTGCCGCTCGATCACCGTCACGCGGCAGCCGGCGGCTTCCAACACGCGCACGGCTGCCTGGCCGACCTCCGGGTAGTTGGCGTCGGTGTAGGTGTCGACAAACAGCACGACGTCGCCGGCGCCGGCCGGCGGCCCTGCGCGCCGGTTCCGGTACCACTGGCGGAAGGTGCGAGTCACAAAGCGCGGCAGGCGTCGCTGCGGGGCCAGCCCCAACAACCGAGCCAGCAGCCCGCGCAGCGGGGCGATCCCGTTAGCCGCATTGACCAGCCCAGCCACCGGCCGCGCCAGGCGGCTGACAGCCGCGATCTCGCCGAAGAGCCGGCTGCGCAGCGGCACGCCGTGCTCGGCCTGGTAGAAGTTAAGGAACTCGGCTTTGATGTGGGCCATATCAACGCCAGTGGGGCATTCGGCGCGGCAGCCCTTGCATTCCAGGCACAGGTCCAGCACCTCATACATCTGTGGGCTGGTCAGCGCGCCGGGCGGAAGCTGGCCGGACAGGGCTGCGCGCAGGGCATTGGCCCGGCCGCGGGTCAAGTGCTGTTCTTCGCGCGTGGCCTGGAACGAGGGGCACATCACCCCATCGGCCTGGCGGCACACGCCGGCGCCCACACAGGCTTCCACCGCCCCGGCCAGGCTGCCTTCGCGCCGGAAGGCCAAGATTGTCTCGACGGAAGTCGCCTGTGTTCCCGGCGCTTGGCGCAGGTCGCGGTCCACGCCGGTGCCGGCCGCCGGCAGCACCTTGCCCGGGTTGAGGCGGCCGGCCGGATCAAAGGCCTGCTTGAGCTCGCCGAAGGCCTGCACCAAACGCGGCCCAAAGATCTGTTCCACGAACTCGCTGCGCGACAGGCCGTCGCCATGCTCGCCGCTCAGCGCGCCGCGCAGGCTGGCGGTCAGCGCTGCTACTGCCTCGGCAATCGCGCGCAGGTCGGCCAGGCCGCTGGCGGTCTTGAGGTTGAGCATGGGGCGGAAGTGCAGACAGCCAGCCGAGGCGTGGGCATACCATACACCCGACGTGCCGTGCGCCGCCAAGATGGCGTCGACCCCGCGCACGTACTCGCCCAGCCGCTCCACCGGCACCGACACGTCTTCGATGAAATCCACCGGCCGCGCGTCGCCGGGCACGTTCATGATCAGCCCCATGCCGCCACGCCGTACCGCCCACAGGTCCTCCTGCGCGGACGGGGCGTCCAGCAGGCGAGCCTGGGCGGCGGCCGGGGCAGCTCTGACCAGCGCCTGGGCCCCGGCGAGCGCTTCGGCCGCGCTGCGGCCCGCGAACTCTACCACCAGCAGAGCGGCCTCCTGGCCGGTGGCGAAGGTCAGGCGGCGCGCGTAGGCGGGCACACTGCGCGCCCGCTGGATTAGTGCGCGGGGCAGAAGCTCGACAGCCGCCGGTTGATGCCGCAGCAGGTCGGGCGTGGCCTCGCACGCTTCTGCCGCCGAACGATACGCTAGCACGACTAGCGCCGTCGCCGCGGGGCGCGGCACCAGCCGCACCCGCGCGCGGCGGATGAGCGCCAGGGTGCCCTCCGAACCGGCCAGCACCGGCGCCAGGTTGAGGCCATTCTGCTGAGGATAGGGCTCGCCCGGCCGGTACCAGGCCGGCGGCTGACCGGGTGAGAAGCCAGTCAGGTAATTCAGGCTGTAGCCGGAGGCGCGGCGCCAGGTGCGCGGCCAATCGGCTTCGATAGCGCTGGCGTAGGCCTCGCGCAGGCGCAAGGCCGTGCGGTAGATGCTGCCTTCCAGGCTGTTGGACCGGGCTTTGTGCTCAGCGGCCGTGATGGCCACCGGCTCGAACGCGGCCGTGGAGCCGTCGCTCAGCACCACGTCCAGAGCCAGCACGTGATCGGCCATCATGCCGTAGCGGATCGAGCGCGCGCCGCTGGCGTTGTTGCCAATCATGCCGCCCAGCGTGGCACGGTCGGCCGAGGCCGGGTCCGGTCCGACCATCAAGCCATGGCGCGCCGCCGCGCGGTTGAGGTGCGCACACACCACGCCGGGGTCGACCTCGGCCGTCTGGCTTTCGGGGTCGAGGGCATGCAGGCCCGCCAGGTGGCGGGCGCAGTCGATGACGAGCGCGGCGCCGACGACCTGCCCCGCCAGGCTCGTGCCCGCGCCGCGCGGGAGCAGCGGCACACCCACCTCGGCGGCGGCCGAGACGATGGCGCACAACTCGTCTGGATGGCGTGGAAA
>JADLEU010000256.1 GCA_020845955.1 Anaerolineales bacterium | reverse complement strand
CTCAGCCGGTGCTGCTGCTGGCCAGCAAGAGCGGGCGCCAGCCGCAGGCCGACGACGAGCTGCGGCTGTGGTACACCAAGCCGCACACGATCCAGGACCTGGACAGCGCCGCGGCGACGACGGTCTTTGCCCACCACGAGAGCGGGCTGGTGACGGGCGCGGCCGGCTATGCCGCGGCCAGCGAGATTGTGGACCAGGTGGGCAACGTGCGGCTGGACCCGGGCGAGAGCAAGGACCTGAGCACGTGGGCGGCCGCCAGACTTAAAGAGTTCCGCGACTGGCTGGAGACCGTCAAGACCGGCCCTGGGCCGGCCGGCAGCGCCCCACCCTACGGGCCGGGCTGGCAACTCGACAAGTGGGACGAGCGATGACGGCGCAGCCGGCACTGTCACGCGCCCTGGCCGCCCAACTAGGCGCCCGGGCGCTGCGGCGGCTGGCGCGCGAGCTGGCGTTTGACGCCAACCGCTTCGCGCGGCTGCGCGCGCTGGACGGCGTCGCCTTTCAGGCGCACAGCGAGCGCGCGAAGTTCTTGGCGGCCGCCAGGCTGCTGTCAGAGTTGGCCGACGAGCTGGCCAGCGCCGAGCGGGCCGAGGCCCTGAAGCGGCAGACGCGGCGGCTGCAATGATGAAATCACCGGAACGCGCGCGGCCAAGCGGGCCAGGGAGCGGCGGGTGAGCGACAGCTACGTCATCCAGTTTAGCGGGCCGATCGACGACCCGGCGACGCGGGCCCTGTTGGCCTGGCTGGCGGCGCGCGGCTACAGCGCGCAGCAGACCGAGATCTTGACGCGCATCACGGTGGCGCGGCCGGTGGTGGCGGCGCTGGCGGCCGGCGACGAGGGGATCGACGTCAGCCGGCACAACTGGCCGGTGGATTTCGCAGCCGCGCGCACGGCCGGCAAGCGCTTTGCCTACATCCGGGCCAGCATGGGGCTGCCGGGCGGCGAGTACAGCGGCCGCGACGACAAGTTTGGCCTGCACCGCCAGGCGGCGCGCGCCGCCGGGCTGCTGGACGGCGCCTATCACTACTTCGTTTGGAACCTGGACGGCGGACTGCAAGCCGACCACTTCCATAAGACGGTGGGCGGCGACCCGGGCGCGCTGCCGCCGGTGGTCGACGTGGAGCCGAGGGAGAGCGACACGCCGGCGGTCGTCGACCGCGCCAGGTCCACGCTGCACCTGGTGGGCTTCATCAACCGGCTGCAAGCGCTGTCGGGCAAGGCGCCGGTACTCTACACCAGCGCCAACGCCTGGGCGCGCATGACGACCGAGCCGGAGTGGATCAGGAACTACCTGCTATGGGTGGCCGACTACGCCTCGCCGCTCGAGCTGCCGGCGCAGGCGGCCTTCGCGTGGATGCACCAATACCGGGTAGCCGAGGCGGGGGAGCTCGACTGGCACCCGGGGCGGCTGGACCTGGACCGCTACACGGGGGACGACCGGCCCCCCACCCCGCCGGCGGCGCCGCCGGCGCCGGCGCACGACCTGCGGGACAAGACCAACCAGCAGGTGATCAACCTGTTCAATTCCGTTTTCGGCGGCCTGGCCGAGCTGGGCCGCGCCGTGCCCGACTGGGCGAGCAGCATGGCGCTCAACGCCACCGTGCGCCAGGCGCCGTACAGCGGGCCGGCGATCGAAGAAATGCCGCTGACCGGCGCGGAGAAGGCGGCGCTGGTCGCGGCGCTGGGGCGAAGCCCGGCGTGAAGAACATCGACGCGACTCTGCTGGCTTCGCAAAAGATCCCGGCCGGGCGGCCGATTGCCCGGGCGTCGTTGGCCGACAACGGGCGGCTGCACCCGGCGGCGGGGCTGAAGCCGGGGGTGTACACGGGCGGGGTGACCCACGCCTGCGCCTGCGGCGACTTCTACCTGCGGCTGCGCTGGACGGGGGGCGGGGCCAACACGCTGGATGTGCAGAAGATCACCGACCCGACTGTTGAGACCCAATGGGAGACGTGGACGGCGGGGTTCGCCAGCGACGTGCGCGACGGCTACGCGGTGGGGGTGTTCTGGACGGGGACCTACGTGGTGGCGGTGTGGCAGGACGCCAGCGACAACGACACCTACTACCGGCGCTCGGCGGACGGCAGCAGCTGGTCGAGCGCGGCGGTGGCGCACAACTTCATTGGCCCGACCTACGAGGCCACGCTGGGCGGGGTGTCGGGCGGGCTGATCAACTCGGGCATTGTGCTGGCCTACAACAACAAGCTCTACTGGGGCCATTATTCGCCGGCGGGGGACAGCTGGTCAACGCTGGAAGACGCCGGCATCAGCATCGACACCGACCAGGCGCCGGAGGTGGCGGGCTTCTACGACAGCGGCAACAGCCGGCACGTGTTCTTCTGCAACCCGGTGGGCTACTACGACTGGGCGCGCTTCGTGATCCTGGTGCTGGCGCGCACCGGCGCGAGCACGTTCACCACCCCCCGCCCCTACCACTACGCCAACCGCTTCAACTTCAAGTACCTGTCGGTCAGCCAGGAGACGATCAACGGCTTCTGGTGGCTGAGCTTCAGCCGGGCGCGCGGCTGGAGCGACGACGTCTTCTGGCTGGCGCCGTCGGACGACGGGCTGTTCTTCGAAGACTGCACCCCGACCGGCGTGCTGGCCGAGCCGCTGCTGGCGGTGCTGCCGGCGCTGGCGGGCTACGACGTGTGCCTGGCCAACGAGAACGTGGTGGAAACCAGCGCGGCGCACAGCTTTTGGAGCAACGCCACGGTGGTGCGCTACACGCTGGACCACGGCGGCGAGCTGACGGTGCTGGTCGACAACCGGGCCGGCGCGCTGGCCACCCCGCAGCTGAACGCCGAGCTGACGCTGGAGCGCGGCTACCAGATTGAAGGCGTGGACTACTACCAAAGCGCCGGCATCTTCTACGTGACCGGGTTCCGCTTCCTGGCGCGCGACCAGCTGCTGGAGCTGACCGCCGTCGACGCGCGCGGGCTGCTGGGCAGCTGGCTGGCGGACCAGGCCTTTACCCAGCGCGGGCAGACGGTGGAAACGCTGGCCGAGATTGTGTGCGCGCTGGCGGGGGTACACGCCGCCAGCTTCGACGCCCACAGCCTGTGGAGCGGGACGGTGGCGACCTACAGCGTCTTTGGCAACACCAGCGGGCTGGCGGCGCTGCGCTCGCTGCAGCGGCTGGCGCCGTTTGACTTCACGGTGCAGGAGGATGGGAGCATCGACTTCTACATTCCCGACGTTGGCCCGGCCAGCCAGTACACCTATGGGCCGGGCGAGCACGAGATCTGGCCGGGGGAGTTCGGCGGCCAGGTTCACAGCAACTACACGGCGGTGATTGGCGACCCGCCGCACGACGCGGCCAGCGAGTACTACGACGTGTCGGCGGTGGCGGCGGCGGGGCGGCGCTGGAGCGAGGTGGTGAGCGATCCGCGGGTGGGCAGCGAGGCGGCGGCGCTGGTGGTGGCCACGCAGACGCAGGTGAGGCACATTGAGCGGCGGCGGCGGGGGAGCTTTGAAGCGCCGCCCAACCTGGGGCTGGAAGTGAACGACGTGCTGACGATTGCGGACGGCGCCTACGCGGCGGCGGTGGGGAAGTGGCGGGTGGACAGCTTCGCCGAGTTCTTCAACACGCAAAGACGCCGGCCGTTTTACCAACAGGTGAGAGTGCGGGGGGTGGTATGAGCGCCAGACTGCTGCGGGGGCAGGTGTACAGCTTTGACTCGACGACGTGGAGCGCCAAGGTGCTGCTGGAGGGCAGCCAGGGCGAGGTCGTCGTGCCGGTGGGCGAGTGGATCCCGGCCGGGATGCTGGCGGCGCTGGACCAGGTGGCGGTGCTGCTGTTCGACGACAGCAACCCTGGCGACGGGGTAGTGCTGGGACCTTACGGCGCGGTGCAGGCGGCCTGGACGCTGGTGGGGCTGAACCTGGGCTCGGCGAGCGGCGCGGGGACGGGCGACCTGAACATGAGCGGCGACCTGACCGCCGGCGGCGACGTCATTGCCGCCAGGCTCATCCCCGGCAACGACAGCGGCGCGGTTGAGTATCGCAACCTGCTGCTCAGCAGCGGCAGCGCGACGGCGGTGAGCGCCACGGACAAGCCGTTTGCATTTCTGTTCATCAGCGAGACGAACGGCAACCCGGCGATTTTTGCCCTCAACGGCAGCGCCAACAACGTCGACGAGCTGAGCGACCCGAACGGCGTGTTTGGCGCGGCCGCCGGCGCGAGCAGCTACAACGTCTACTACTCGGCCGGCAACAGCCGCTACGAGATCGAGAACACCGCCGGCGCCGACCGGCGCTTTCGGATCATGGTCCTCACAACGGCCTCGGCGTAAACCGCTGACTCTAGCAAAGGAGCCCACCAATGAACACCGCCGAAACCCTGTCGGCCGCCGCCGGCATCGTCGTCTCGCTGGCCCTGGCCTATGTGCCCGGGCTGGCGCCGTGGTTTGAGCAGCTGGCGCCGCTGCGCAAGCGGCTGGTGCTGCTGGGGGCGCTGGCGGGGGTAAGCGCCGGCGCGCTCGGGCTGGGGTGCACGCCTGCCATCGCCGGCGTGCTGCCGGCGGGGCTGGTGGAGTGCAGCGAGTTGGGGGCGGCGCGGCTGGCGGCGAGCTTCATTGCGGCCCTGGTGGCCAACCAGAGCGCCTACGCGGTGGCGGTGCGGGGGTTGGCGCCACTCGCGGCGGCGCGCCATCGAAACGGCGAGAACGCGCTCTAATGGACAGCGCGTGAAGCCGAAAGCGGTGACGGGCGTGCTGGACAGCACGACGATGGCGCCCAGATTGGCGGCGCTGCAGCGGTAGACGGCTACGGCGAGCGCGTGCGAGAAGCCGGCCAGGCTGAGAGGGCTAGAACAGGTGGGACTGGTAGGCGGGCTGGCGGCCGTTGAGAAGGACGAAGGGGGCGGCGCGCGCGGCGTTGATCCCAAGGCGCTGGAGGTCGCGCAACTCGCGCAGGGCACTCAGGCGACGGGCCAGCAGGATTGACTCGGCCCCCTTGGGCCCTATGCCGGGGACACGCAGCAGGCTGTGACGGTCGGCGCGGTTGAGCTCGACCGGCTGGCCGCGCAAGTTCTCCTGGGCCCAGCCGAGCTTGGGGTCGATCTCGAGCGGCAGGCGGCCAGCCTGGGTGAAGGGCAGATCTTCGAGGTCGAAACCGTAGTCGCGCAGCAGGAAGGAGGCCTGGTAAAGACGGTGCTCACGCCAGGGGTTCTCAGGGGCGTGATTTTCGAGGGGGGTGCCGGTAACGGGACTAAAGGCCGAGAAGTAGACGCGCGCCAGACGTAGTTGGCGGGTGAGATAACGGGTGGTCGTGAGGATTTCGACGTCATCCTCGCCGACAGCGCCAACCACGAACTGCGTGACCATGGACGGCCAGCGCCCGCGGAACGAGCCTCGAGGCAGTTGGGTGCGGCGGATCTCGTCAACCCACTTGAGAGGCTGGAGGAGCTCGTCCAGGAAGGCCTTCTGAGGGGCCAGCCGGCGCAACCGGGCCGTGTTGGGCGCCTCAAGGTTGATGGAGACGCGGTCGGCGAGCTGCATGCTGCGCAGCACCTGGTCGCGCTGGACGCCGGGCATGAGCTTGAGATGGACGTAGCCCTGAAACTGGCGCTTGCGGCGCAGGATGTCGATTGTGTCGATCAGGCGGTCTTGGGTGCGGACGCCGCCGGCGGCTACACCGGAACTGAGAAAGAGCCCGTCGACCGCGCGAGCCTGGGCCATCTGCGTGAAGACCGCGGCCATCTCTTCGGGCTTGAAGGTGGCGCGGCGGAAGTTGCGGCGGGCGCGGAAGGGGCAATAGCAGCAGTCGCGTTCGCAGGCGGAGGTGAGAAGCGTCTTGAGCAAGGCCACGCGCTGGCCGCCCGGCATGGCGGCGTTGTGGATGCCCAGGGAGCCCTTGTTGCGCTCGAGGCCGGCGGCCGGATGGGGGGCGGCTTGGGTGAGCGCGGCCGGCGTGCCGGCTTCGAAGGCACGGCGCAATTCGGCAGGTGCGTGGCCGCAGGCGGCCAGGCTGTTGGGGTCGATGCGGCCGGAAGGGCGCGGGGCGGTGTCAGTCTCTTCGGCAGGCTCGAAGCCCATTTGATTGCCCACGAGCGCGAGCTTGCCGATAGCATCCATGGCTCGATTATAGAACAGATGTTTTGTTTGTCAACCGGGCCGCGTCAATGGGCTGTCCCTGGCGCTAGCCTCCGTCAGGTTGCGGCGCCGGCGACCGGCGCGGGAGGCCGATGAACAGCGCAATAGGGCCTAGGAGCAGGAGCCACATGGTCACTGGCAAGCCGGCTTGTTGAGCGACCCAACCGAAGACAGCCGGGGTGAAACCGACGGCCAATCCGAACAGGGCGTTGACGGCCATGGCCGTGCCAGACTGGCCGGGCAGGGATGAGTAGAGCTGGCCCTGCAGGATCGCGTACCAGCCGGCGTTGCAGAGGCCCATCAGGGCCAGCAGCAGCAGCTTGGTCCAGTAGGCCGGCACGAGCAAGAAGGCCGGAAAAAGAACGAGCGTGACCAGGGCGCTGAAGCGCAGGTAGGCGAGGCCGCGCACGCGCTCGAGCAGCGGGATGAGCAGTGCATCACCGGCCAGACCCACGCCTGACCAGACGGCGACAGCAGTTCCAGCCAGGGCAGGTGTGACCTCGACGACATCCACGAAGTAGAGGGCGAGGAAGCCCAGCAGGACATCGAGCAAAAAGTCGGAGAACTGCAGCAGGACCAGCCAGCGCAGCACGGCGCCGCGGCGCATGGCGGCGAATGCGCGGCGCAGACCCGGGCCAAGCCCTCGGCCCGCCCCGGCCGTCTCGCCCTCGGCGCGATTACCGTTGCGACGCAGGTGTGGATGACGCCAGGCGGCCAGGCTGAGCGCCACGGCCAGGCCGGAGAGAAACACGAAGGCGCCTCGCCACCCCAACCCCAGCGCCACCCCCGCGCCCAACAACAGCGGGCCGAGAACCACGCCGGCGGAGCCCGCCAGGGTCCAACGTGCCATGAGGTGCGCATGACGCCGCGGGTCGAGGTCCATGAGCGTGGCCTGCGAGAGGCTGACGAAGGCGCCGGAGGCCGGGTAGAGCAGGATGGAGGCCGCGAGCAACACGCCAAAGCCGGGCGCCCAGGCCGTGGCGAGCAGGCCGATGGCAAAGCACAGGCCGCCACCAACGATAAGGGCCCAGCGCTTCCAGACATCGCCCAGCACGCCCAGAAGGGGCTCGATCAGGCCGCTGGCGATGTTGGGCACGCCCAGCAGGAGACCGATCTGCGCGTAGCTGAGGCCGAGGTCGGCGCGCAGAAGCGGCCAGGCCGTCTCTCGCGCGCCGAAAGCCAGCTCGTCGAGAAACTCAATGGCCAGCAGCAGACCGGCGAAGACAAAGGGACGGCGCAAGGCCTGGCGAACGCGCTGCCAGCGACCAGCGCAGGTTGAAGCGTTTAGAGCGGGCATATACCACCTCGCATCGCAAGAGCGCCGAAGATCGGACCCAAGGCTCGTGATGTGGGTGGTGGCGCGCGCGCGGGGGCAGCGCGATTGAACTAACGGGGTGGATGGAAGCGATCGGAGCGCATGGGGTGGATTATAACATCGGGCGGAGCAGCGGGGCAACAAAAAAACCCTGGCCGAGTGGGCCAGGGCCACGGCCCCCGTGGGGGTTGGTTGGTCTGTTGGCTGAGCTAGGCTGTCGCTTCCCGCTTTGCCAGGTCAATGACGTTGACCGCCTGCGGGCCCTTGGGCGAGTCTTCGATCGAAAACTCGACGCGCTGGCCTTCCTCCAGGTTGCGGTAGCCTTCGCCGTCAATGGCCGAGAAGTGGACGAAGACGTCCTTCTCGCCACTGTCAGGGCTGATGAAACCGTAGCCCTTCACGCGGCTAAACCACTTGACCGTTCCCAATATCCGTGCGCTCATGTGCCGGGGGCCTCCTTCAACCCCACTTGATGGAACGAGGCCGTGGAATGACCTGCCACACACGCGCATCATCGCCAAACAAAAAATCGCCAGGTCCGCGCGGCGCGGGTGGCGAATTCATTCGGTTCTAGACGACGGACACACGCATGGACAGAGACGGACCTCAGCGTCGGCGGAAGCGTACCACGGAAACCAGACAAAGTCAATCTTATTATGCTAACCATAAGTGAAGCTTAACCTTGCCTTGACAGGATTCAGGGCATTGCGTAGAATCACAAGCAATAAGCGACATAAACGGGAGCTCGGTGAAACCGGGCTGAGAGGGCCCCCTGCCGGAGCAGGCTATGGGGCCGACCGCATGAACCTGACGGGTAATGCCGGCGGAGGGAAGCAGCCATGACCAACACCCTCCCCCAGGGTGTTTTTGTTGCCACAGCCTCACCCCTTGCGGGCCATCCTCTTTGCAAACGGTGTCCTGACCGACCACCAGGCCGCGGGCGCGGCGCTGGCCGCGGGCGATCGCCTGATCGCCGCGGACGGCGGGCTGGCGCACATGCGCGCGCTGGGGCTGACGCCTGACATCATCATTGGCGACCTGGATTCGGTTGATCTGGAAGAAGCTGCCCGGCTGGAGGCGGCGGGGGTGCGCGTTGTGCGCCACCCGCCGCGCAAAGACGAGACCGATCTGGAGCTGGCGCTGCGTTTGGCGTGCGCGGAGGGCGCGCGCGACGTGCTGATCTTCGGCGCGTTGGGTGGCCGGTGGGACCAGACGCTGGCCAACCTGCTGCTGCTTGGGCACCCCGATTTCCGGGCGACGCGCATCCGGCTGCTGGACGGCCACCAACAGATCTACCTGATCCAGGGCCAGACCGTGATCGAGGGCAAGCCAGGTGACACGGTGTCGCTGATCGCGCTCGGCGGCGACGCCGAGGGCGTGACCACCGCCGGGCTGGAGTATCCGCTGAACCAGGGTAGGTTGGCGTTTGGGAGCACGCTCGGCATCAGCAACGTGCTGTCCGAGCCGGAGGCGACGGTGACGGTCGAGCAAGGCCTGGTGGTGTGCGTGGTGGTGGGGCAGGAGACGGCGGCCGACGGCAGCGCTGGGCGCTGACCGCTGAAGACGGGCGGTCGACGGCGGCAGCCGGCGGGCAGAACGCTGATCACGCGGAACGGCCGGGCCGAAAGGAGGCGTGAGCATGAAAAGGCAAGCAGGTTTGGTGGCGACGACGCGCATCGCGATGCTGGCGGGGCTAGGGGCGGTGTTGGGGCTGGCGGCGTGCGGGACTGCTGGCCAAGCGACACCGACGGGAGCGGCGGCAACGCCCGGCGGCCCGCGGACGCTGACGGTGATGACGCACGACTCGTTCGCCGTGAGCGAGGCCGTGCAAGTCGAGTTTGAGAGCGCCCACCACGTGACCGTGCAGTTCCTGAAGTCGGGCGATACCGCCGAGGCGCTGGGCAAGGCGATCCTGGCGCGCGGCCAGCCGCTGGCCGACGTGTTCTATGGGGTGGACAACACCTTCTTGAGCGTGGCGCTAAAGGAGGACATCTTCGAGGTCTATGCGTCGCCGCTCCTGGCTGAGATCCCGGATGAGTTCGAGTTGGACCCCGGGCAGCGAGCGCTGCCGGTGGACTATGGGGACATCTGCCTGAACTATGACAAGGCCTATTTTTCCGGCCAAGGCATCGCGCCGCCGGCCAGGCTAGAGGACCTGACACGGCCAGAATACCGCGACTTGCTGGTGGTGGAAAACCCGGCGGCCTCGTCGCCGGGGTTGGGCTTCTTGCTGGCAACGGTGGGGCACTTTGGCGACCCAGGCTATGTGGACTATTGGGCGGCGCTGCGCGATAACGGGGTGCTGGTGGTGAACGATTGGGAGACGGCCTACTACACCGAGTTCAGCGGCTCGTCGGGCCAGGGGGCGCGGCCGATCGTCGTGTCGTATGGGTCCAGCCCGCCGGCGGAGGTGCTGTTTGCCGAGACGCCCCTGGACGATGCGCCGACGGCGGCGGTGACGGGACCAGGCAGTTGCTTCCGGCAGATTGAGTTCGTGGGCATCCTGCGGGGAACGGCCAACCGCGACCTGGCGGAAGCCTGGGTGGACTTCATGCTGTCGCCGCGGTTCCAAGCGGATATGCCGCTGCAGATGTTCGTGCTGCCGGTTAACCCAAACGCGGCCCTGGACCCGACCTTTGAGCAATATATGGCAATGCCGGAAGCGCCAATCGTGGGCGACCCGGAGGAGATCGCGCAGAAGCGGGAGGCCTGGATTGAGGCGTGGACGGAGGTGGTGCTGCGGTGAACGGCGGCAGGCCAGAGGCCGAGGCCCGGACGAGGACGAGAGGGGCTAGGTCATCGGCGGTATCGTGAGGCGCAGGAGGCTGCCGCGGGGGGTGGGCCGCTGGGGGCTGCTGCTGCCGGCGGCGATCTTCCTGGCGCTGTTCTATTTCTATCCGCTGGGCAGCATGCTGCAGATCAGCCTGGCACGGGCAGAAACCGGCCTGCTGGGCACGCTGGGCAGCGTGTTTGCCAGGCCAGACCTGCGCAAGGTCTTTGGCTTCACCGTCTACCAGGCGGCGCTGTCAACCTTGGCGACGCTGGCGCTGGGGCTGCCGGGGGCCTATTGGCTGGCGCGTTTCCGCTTTCGTGGCCAGGCGCTGCTGCGCGCGCTGACGGCAGTCCCGTTTGTGCTGCCCACGCTGGTCGTCGCCGCAGGCTTTAGCGCGCTGCTGGGGCCGCGCGGCTGGATCAACCTGGGCCTAATGGCGGCGCTGGACCTGGAGGCGCCACCGCTGGCCCTGACCCAGTCGCTCGGGGCGATTGTGCTGGCGCACGTTTTCTACAACACGACCATTGTGCTGCGGCTGGTGGGGGATTTTTGGTCGCGGCTGGATCCGCGGCTGACGGCAGCGGCGCGTGTGCTGGGCGCGAGCCGCGGCCAGGCCTTTCGCCAGGTGACGCTGCCGCTGCTGGCGCCGGCGATTGGGGCAGCGGTGCTGCTGGTCTTCATCTTCGATTTCACCAGCTTTGGGGTGGTGCTGGTGCTGGGCGGCCCGCGTTTCGCGACGCTGGAGACCGAGATCTACCGCCAGACGATCTACCTGTTCAACCTGCCGACGGCGGCGGTGCTCGCGTTGGCGCAACTGCTGTGCACGCTGGCGCTGACCGCGGTGTATGCGCGGCTGTCGCGGCAGACCGCCGTGCCGCTAAACCTGCGAGCCGCGCGTGACACACGCCGCCCACTGCAGTCAGCCGGCGAGCGGCTAGGCGCGGCGGCGATGGTGACAGTGCTGGTCGGGCTGTTGGTGACGCCGATGCTGGCGCTGGCGCTGCGCTCGGTGGCGCGGCTGGAGGCCGACCGGGGCCAGAGCGGCCCGGTGCAGCCCGGGCTGACGCTGGCCTACTATCGCGAACTGGGGGTTAACCGGCGCGAGTCCTTGTTCTACGTGCCGCCCGTGACGGCGATCTGGAACTCGATGAGCGTCGCCGGCGCGACGGTGGTGCTGGCGCTGGCGCTGGGCTTGCCAGCGGCCTGGGCGCTGGCGAGCGCAAGCGAGGCGGCGAGCGGGCCGAGCGGGATGCAGCTGCCTGCGGCCGCGCTCGCGCGGAGCGCCCTGGCGCGCGGCGATGTGGGCGCGGCCGGAGGGATGATCGACAGCGGGAACGCCACCGGGCCAAGCGCGGGGGCGGGCCGGAGGCCGGCAGCGGGGCGCGGCGCGGCGCTGACCGCGCTGGATGCCCTGCTGATGCTGCCGCTGGGGACGTCGGCAGTGACGCTGGGGTTAGGCTTTATCGTGGCCTTGGACGCCCCGCCGCTGGACCTGCGCGCTTCGCCGGCGCTGCTGCCGCTGGCCCACAGCCTGGTGGCGCTGCCGTTCGTGCTGCGCAGCCTGGCGCCGGCGCTGCGCAGCATCCGGCCGCGGCTGCGGCAGGCCGCGGCGGTGCTGGGGGCTTCGCCAGCGCGCGTGTGGCGCGAAATTGACTTGCCGCTGGTCGGGCGCGCCGTCATCGTCGCGGCGACGTTTGCCTTTACGATCTCGCTGGGCGAATTTGGCGCCACGGCCATCATCGCGCGCCCTGAATACCCGACCGTGCCGGTGGTGATCTACCGGTTTATCGGGCTGCCGGGGGCGCTCAACTATGGCCAGGCGTTGGCGCTGAGCACGCTCTTGATGCTGGTGTGCGCGGGCGGGCTGCTGGCGATCGAGCGCTGGCGCATCGCGGATGTGGGCGAATTTTGAGATCGGGCGATGGCCGGAGCAGAATGCCGATTCTAGAGATGGTGGGGCTGGTCAAGGCCTATGGGGGACGGCGCGCGGTCGACGACGTGTCGCTGGCGCTGGAGGCAGGCGAGGCGCTGGCGCTGCTGGGCCCGAGCGGCAGCGGCAAATCGACGCTGCTGGCGCTGATCACCGGGCTGGAAACGCCAGACGCGGGCGACATCCGCTGGGAGGGCAGGTCGCTGCAGGGCGTGCCGACCCACGAACGCGGGTTTGGGCTCATGTTCCAGGACTATGCCTTGTTCCCCCACAGGGACGTCGGCGAGAACGTGGCCTTCGGGCTGCGGCACGGCCAACGGCTGAGGCGCACGCGAGCGCAGATCGAGCGCGGCGTGAGCGAGGCGCTGGCGCTGGTGGGGCTGGCCGGCTTTGAGCGCCGCGACGTGAACACGCTGTCGGGCGGCGAACAACAGCGGGTGGCGCTGGCCCGGGCGCTGGCGCCACACCCGCCGCTGTTGATGCTGGACGAGCCGCTGGGCGCCTTAGACCGAGCGCTGCGCGAGCGGCTGCTGGACGAGGTGCGCGGCATACTCCGCCGGCTGGGCCAGACAGCGATCTACGTGACGCACGACCAAGAAGAGGCGTTTGCCGTGGCCGACCGGGTCGCGATCCTGCGCGCGGGCCGGGTGGCGCAGGCCGGAACGCCGGCCGAGGTATACGCGCGGCCGAGGTCGCGGTTTGTGGCCAAGTTCCTGGGGCTGCACAACATTCTGCGCGGGCAGGTCGAGCAGCGCAATGGGCAATTGACGGCCGTGACGCCGGTGGGCGCGCTGCCGCTGGCGCCCGGCGAGCGCGCGCCGGCGCCCGGCGCGGCGGTGAGCGTGGTGGTGCGGCCGGAAGAGGTCGCGGCGGCCGTGGACGGCCGGGGCGACCTGGCCGGCGAGGTGATCGAGAAATCGTTCCGAGGCAGCCGCAACGTCGTGCTGCTGCGCGTTGGGCCGCAGGAACTGACGGTGGCGTTTCCGGCAGCGCAGCCGCTGCCGGCCGTGGGAGAGACCCTGGCGCTGCGGCTGGGGCCAGGGGCAGTGCACGTCTTGCCGGACGGCGCCGATGACTGAGCCAGTGCTGGTCGAAAAGCTCAACCTGGCGGGGGAGGTTGTCATTGCCTGGAGCGGGCAAGTCATCAGGCGGACAGCCACGAGCCTGGTGCTGGAGGCGCGCTTCACGCGCGGGCCGCTGGCGCTCGGGTATGTGACGCTGAAGCCAGGCGACCGGTTCGTGGAGCGCTTCTACAGCGACCGCTGGTACAACATCTACGCCATCTACGATGCCGGCGACGGCGCCTTCAAAGGGTGGTACTGCAACATCACCCGGCCGGCCGAGATCGCGCCGGGGCCGGACGGCCGGGGCTGGCGCGTGCGGGCGGTGGACCTGGCCCTGGACTATTTTCGCCGGCCGGACGGGAAGGAGTATGTGCTGGACGAAGAGGAGTTCGAGGCGCTGCCGTTGACGGCCAGCGAGAGGGCGGCCTGCCGGGCAGCGCTGAGCGCGCTGAGGCGGCGGAGGTGGGTCAGCGAGCAGCGCTGAGGGCGCTTAAATGGCCCCTGCCAGCACAAAGGCCGGCAGGGGCCTGCTCGTTAAGCGGACCGAGGCGCGAGCGCAGCGGCTAGAAGAGCGGGGCACACTCGGTGGCGGTGCCCATGAGCATGTCGCCGCAACTCCAGAGGGCCGGCGCCGCAACCAGAATGCAACAGCAACACAACACCAGGACCACGACCACGACGATGATCAGCGTGTTATTGCGGCCACCGGTCTGAGCCGGGGGCGCTCCTACTTGGTTCGACATGGCAGGCTCCTCTGGATTGAAATGATGATAACCGCCGGCAGGCGCCGGCGTTCAGGCCCAGCCGCCCAGGAAGGGCAGCAGGCTGTTGGTATCGACCGGGATGACGAAGGGCAGCGTGCACAGGCCCATGAAGACGAGCACAATGCCGCACACGCTCAACACCAGCAAGGCAACGCCAATGTAGCCTAAGACCAGCCCCCAGGTCGCCGCGCCGCTGCCCCCCAGCGCGCCGCCGCTGCGGGCGATTTCGCCCTTGGCCATGTGGCCGGTGATGACGGCGATGATGCTGCCAATGCCGGGGAAGACGGTCAGCCCGAGAATGCCGGCGACCAGGCTGATGATGGCCGTAGTGCTGTTGGGCTGGGCGGGCTGGTAGGGAGGCGGATAAGTGGACATGCGGTTCTCCTTGTGCGGCGGTCGGCTAGCGACTGTGGGCCGGCGCCCGAGCCGCCCGGCGCCATAGCCACCAGATGATGAAGGCCGTGACCAGGATAATGACGGCCGAGATGAGCACCGGGACGACTACGGCCAAAATCGAGATGATCAGGGCCGTGAAGTCTTCGGCCAGGCTGACCACGGGGTTGGCGACGCCGCCGGTGGTAGCGGTGACGACCGGGCGGACGACGACGCTCTTGGCGGCGTGAACGCTGCCGGCGACGAGCAGGCCGAGGATGACTGCCACGACGGGATCGAGATCGGCCACACCGGTGCTGGCAGCGAAGACGATGGCCCCGGCCGTGGGGCGGACGAAGGTCTGGATGACGTCGTTGACGTGGTTGACGGCCGGGGTCTTGTCGGCAAAGAACTCGATGACGAGCAGCACCAGCAAGACACCGATGACCCACCAGCTTTCGAGGACGTCCCAGGGCGACGAGAGCTGGATGAGGTTGGTAAAGCGGGCGGTCAGCGCAACAACCAGGAGCGGCAAGTAGGCGTTCAGCCCGGCGCTGCCCGACAGGCCAAAGGCGGCCAGGATGTTCGTCAGGATGTCCATGGGTCCCTCCTCCGCAGAGTCACTATGCTCACACGCCGCCGGGGTTGCGCTTTAGCCGGGGATCGGCAAGCCACCCCAGGAGCCAAAGATCGCGAAACGGGCCGCGTCGACAACACCGATCTGGATGATCGCCAGGGCGAAACCCGCCAACAGAGGCAGCAGGGCGCCGGGCCAAGCGCTGGCGCGGTTCTCTCGGCGGGTGACGATCAGCAGGATCGTGGTGTTGAGCGAAACTAAGATGACCAGCACGCCCGCCGCGCTCAGCAGCGCCAAGGGGTAGAGCACCACGGGCGCCTCGGTCAGCACCAACGCCACCACCCCACCCGCCAACAGGACCAGCAGCAGCAGCTGGCGCAGGCTGCCGATGACCGGCCGGTCCTGCCAGTCGCGCCAGAGCGTCTGGTTGAGGACCGGGAACATCAGGCCGGCCAGGGCCAGGCCATTGAGGGCGCCGGTGATGAGGCGCAGGGTGTTATTGGGCTCGTAGAGATGCGGCAGGCCGGGAAAGAGGGTCAGGTAGGAGTTGAGGCCGTCAAGGCCCATGAGGCCGATGAAGCCTAACAGCGCGAACAGCACCCGCCCGCGGGGCACCCCACCCGCCCGGCCGCGGCCCAAGGCTGCCAGCACGCCAAAGGAAAGCACGACGCCCAGGTAGGTGCCGGTGCAGCGGGCGCAAAGCGGCAACTGGCGGTCACCGAGGTGAAAGGAGCGCAGGTCGAGGCGGTGGCAGATGGCGTAGCCGACGGCGTCGGCCTTGCCGAGCAGGCCTGGCGGCGTAGTCCACAGCCAGGAGAGCAGCGCCACGAGCGTCACCCCCAGGACGAGCCAGGGTAGGGCGCGGGAGGAGGCCGGGAGGGGGCTGGCCGGAGCGGTCTTGAGCGTCGTCTCAGACATAAAAGATGAGGGGATTATATGCGGCCCGAACAGGGATGGCAACCGAGCTTTGGCGGGCAATCCTTGACACCCCCCCACCCGGCCGCTATAATCCCTGTCGCCTTCCTCGATAGCTCAATCGGCAGAGCAATCGGCTGTTAACCGATGGGTTCCAGGTTCGAGTCCTGGTCGAGGAGCCAGGTCAGGTCGAACAGGCGAGCCCGCTCGCCTGTTTTTGTTTGGGTTTCCTTAAGGTTGATTGCGCGGCCGGGCGCTTGGGCTACAATACGCGTCAGCAGGCTAATCTCCAACCGGCATGAAGCGTCTCGGCCTATACCTGGCAGTGCTCCTGCCTGCCCTTCTCCTGGGGTTGTGGTCGGTCTTTCCGGAGGCCGACCCCAGTTTTGCCGCGCCCCTGCTCCACTTCTACATCGTCACCTTCACCACTTTCGCGGCCACGGTGGTGTCGCTGTTCGTGGTCATCTCGGTGGGCGAAACGGCCCGGCCGCGGCACCTGCTGCTGGCGATGGCTTACGCCTGGATGGGGGCGGTGTTCTTTATCCATGGCTTCACGACGCCCGGCGCGCTGATCACGCAATTCCATCCGGGCGTCACCTGGAGCGCCTGGCTGACGCTGTCGGGCGGCGGCGTCATTTTCCTGGCCAGCGCGCTCACGCCGGCTGAACAGAATGGGCGCGTTCTACGGCGCAGCGCGGCGATTATCGCCCTGGTCTATCTCATCTACGTGGCGGTGGTGGTCAGCATTCCGGACGCGCTGCGCGAGCTGCAGGCGCTGCCAATCTCGCCTACGCTGACCGAACTGGTGTTCGCCGCCACGCTGGCCGTCTGGCTGGCCGGCAGCGTCAAGCACTACTTCAACTACCGCCAGAGCCGGAACTTCATCGACGGCTTGATGGCGTTTGAGGCCGCCTGGCTGGCCACCGCCACGGTCAGCATGTTCCGTTTCCAGTTGTGGCACGCCAGTTGGTGGGTGTACCATGCGCTCTTGCTGGCCGGGTTCCTGGTGGCAAGCTATGCGCTGTGGCGGGCGTACGAACAGGTGCGGGCTTTCCGGCTGACGCACTACTACGGCGCCACCAGCCTGATTGTGACGGCGGGGCTGGCGCTGATCGCGGCCCACGTGTACGCCGAGCTGGTATTCCGCAACCTGCAGCAGCAACTGGAGGCCGAAGCGGTCCGCCTGACCGCCCACCTGGGCCGGGTGATCGCCGCCAGCCTGCCGGACGTTGCCAGCGCCGAAGACTTGCGGGCAGCCAGTTTCGACCGCGAGACGGCGCAGAGCGTGGGAGCGACCCTGGACAGCCTCGACGGGCTGGACGCGGTAACGTTGTTCGACACAACGGGCCGGGTCGTGTACAGCACAATCGTGAGCGAGGGCCAGGGGGCGATGCCGCCTGACCCGCTGACCTTCCGGGAAACGCTGGAAGGGACGATCGGTTCTGAGTTGTTGGCTCCCGGCAGCCAGCCGGGCGGCTATACGCCGAGCGCCGAGGCGCACGTGCTGGAGGTCCATGCGCCGTTCTACGCGGACGGCGCTCTGGCCGGGCCGATTGGGGTGCTGGTGGCGCTGCGCGAGGCGCCCCAACTGGCGCGGTCGCTGGCGTTGTCGCGCGGGACCGGGCTGCTGCTGGCGGCCGCCAGCCTGGGGGGGCTGTTCAGCGCCCTGCTGGCGATTGTCTACCGCGCCGATCGGCTGATCCAAAGCCGGACACGCGAGCTGGAAAGGGCCTATGCCAACCTGCGGCAGGCCGAAGGGTTGCGCGACGACCTGACGCGCATGATCGTCCACGACCTGCGCACTCCGCTGACGGCGCTGACGGCCAACCTGGACTTGATCAACAAGACGATCAATAACCCCGCGTATCGCCAGGCGCCGCCGCGCTTCCTGGCCGGGGCGCGCGCGGCCGGGCAGCGCATGACGGGCATCATCGACGATCTGCTGAACGTGGGCAAGTTCGAGGCGGGCGAACTGCGGCCGGTGCTGGCGCCCATCTACCTGCCAACGCTGATCGGCGAAGAAGCCGACAGCTATCGCTCGCAGGCCGAGAAAGAAGAGAAACGCCTGGCGGTGCGCGCCTCGGCCGATCTTCCGACGGTGATGGCCGATGCCGCGCTGGTCGGCCGCGTCATCGACAATTTGCTGAGCAACGCGTTCAAGTACACCGAACGGGGTGGCTGTATTGAGATCCAAGCTGAGCAGCGCGGCCAGGACATCGTCGTGCGGGTGGTCGACGATGGACAGGGCATCCCGGCGCAATATCACCAGCACATCTTCGAGAAGTTCGTCCAGGTGACGGAAGCGAACGGCACGCCCCTGCGCAAGGGCACCGGCCTGGGCCTGGCGTTTTGCCGGCTGGCCGTGGAGGCGCACGGCGGCCAGATCCGGGTCGAGTCGCTGCCGGGCCAGGGCAGCATCTTCTTTTTCAATCTGCCGCTAAACCATCACGCGTAAGCCGCTCACACAAAACGCGGGCGCTACCCAGCCACGTGGAAGCGCGCTGGCGGCGCGACCGGCATCGCGGCTGCGAGCCGCCGGCCGCCTCCAGCGCCGGCCGGGCGAGCCTCGGCCAGTGCTACTCAGGTGAAGAGGCGGGCGTAGAGCGCCTGGAAGTGCTGATGGCGCTCGGCATATTCGGCATGCCGGCGAGGATCGGGGGTGTAGCGCTCGGCCAGTGGCGGGCGGTGGGCGGCGTCTTCCAGGCAGGCGAGATGGCCCAGGGCGAGATGGCCAAACAGGGCGCCGCCCACGGCCGAGGCATCGGCGGCCTGGTCGGCGAGCAGGACGGCGCCGAGGACGTCGGCCACAATCTGGGCCCAGATCGGGTTGCGCGAGATACTGCCGGTGAGGCAGGCCTCGGGCCAGGCGAGGCCAGGCGCCGAGGGCGGCTGGCCGAGCGCCGCCCAGACGTCGGCCAGGCAGTAGGCAACGCCTTCGAGCGCGGCGCGGGCGATGTGGGCGCGGGTATGCTCCAGGCCAAGGCCGGTGACCACGGCGCGAGCCTCTGGGTTCCAGTGGGGGCTGCGCTCACCACTGAAGTACGGCAGCACGACGACGCCCTCGGCGCCGGGCGCGATGGCAGCGGCCTCCTGCAGCAGGCGCGCGTAGCCCAGGTCGCCCGGTTCATCGGCGTAGAAACGCTCGCGCACCCACTGGAGCGCCAGCCCGCCATTGTTAATGGCGCCGCCGGCAAACCAGTGGCCCGCCGCCAGCACATAGCACCAGGTTCGCTCGCGTTGGTCGAGCCAGGGCTCAGCGACCAGCCGGCGCACGGCGCCGCTGGTGCCGACCGTGACGACGGTTTGGCCAGGGAGCACGGCGCCGGCGCCCAGGTTGGCGGCGCCGCCATCGCTCGAGCCAGGTGCGACCGGCAGGCCGGCAGGGAGCCCGGTGGCGCGGGCGGCGGCGGGCAAGAGCGTGCCGCCCACGACGGCCGCCGGGCTGAGGGCCGGCAGGCGTGAGGCCTCAATGCCGGCCGCCGAGAGGGCCTCAAAGTCCCACTCCAGGCGGCGCAGATCGAGCAATCCGGTGGTCGAGGCGAGGCCCTCATCGGTGAGCCAGGCGCCCGTGAGGCGCCACAGGACCCAGTCCTTGAGGGCCACGAAGCGCGCGGCCTGGACCCAGACAGCCGGAGCGGCTTCGCGCCACCAGCGCAGCTTGGCGGGATGATACAGCGCGTTCAGGCGGCAGCCGGTGCGCGTATAGAGGGCATGCGCGGCCCGCGAGCCAAGCTGCCGGCGGAGGGCCTCGGCCTGCGGCGCCGCGCGCTGATCAGCCCAGGTGAGGGCGGGCGCCAACGGTGCGCCGTCGGCGTTGACCGGGAGGAGGCTGTGCATCGCGCCGCTGAGGCCCAACCCCTCGATCTGCCGCGCCGGCGCCTGAGCCGCCAGCGCCTGGAGCGCGGCCACGGCCCCGCGCCAGACGGCATCAGCAGGTTGCTCGGCCCAGCCCGGGTGCGGGGTGTGCAGGGCATAGTCGGCCGAGGCCGCGGCGGCTACCGTGCCGGCCGGCGTGACGGCGACGGCCTTGCAGCGCGTCGTGCCCAGGTCCAACCCCACGACAAGGCCCACTCAGGCCTCCGGCCACAGGCGCCGCGGCCAGCGCTGCTGGCGGGCGACCTGATGGCTGCCGCCGCGGCCGCTGTGCTCGACCAGGCAGGGCCGCGGGCCGGCGCGGTGGCGCGGCGGCAAGAACCAGCCGTGGTTGGGCCGGCGGCCGAAGCCGGCGAACGTGACGGCGAAGGTCGCGACGGTGCGCAGGCCTGCCTCCACGGGGCCGAAGCGCGCTGGCAGCGGCTGGAAGCGCGTGCCGGCCAGGGTCGTTCGCCAGAAGCCGCCGAAGGCAGGCGGCTCGGCGCGGGCAGGCTGATAAGTTGGGAGTTGATCGCGGGGAAGATCAAAGGAGGCCATAACGCGAATTATGGCCAAAGGGGAAGCAAACGCAAGCGAAAGGCGGCCAGGCGCCGCCGGGCAAGGCCACGCCGACGGCGTGGTGAAGGACATCTCTTCGCCGCGCGCATGCCCGCCCGCGGCGCAGCGGGCGAACTTCAGCCGCTGGCGGCGCGCACGAACCGCCTATCTGGCGATCCAGGTTTGAATGATCTCGATGAACAAGGCGGGAAAGACACCCAGCCACACCACGAGAAGGGTCAGGATGGCCAGCACGGCGCCGCTGGGGCGCGAAGCCAACGAGGCGGCCGGAGTAATGGGCTGATCGGCCGGAGCCCGCATATACATGATGACCACGATGCGCATGTAGTAGAACAGCCCCAGCGCTCCGCTCAAGAACATGACGAAGACGGGGATCCACACGGCCGATTGCACCGCGGCCAGCCCCACGTAGAACTTGGCGACGAAGCCGCCCGTCAGCGGGATGCCGAGCAAAGACAGCAGCATGGCGGTGAAAGCGGCGGCCAGCCAGGGGTTCCGCCGGGACAGGCCACGGTAAGCCTCAAAGCCATCGGCGTCTCCGTCTGGCCCGGATCGCGCTCCCACCACGCCAAAGGCCCCTAGGGTCGCGGCAAAATAGGCAACCAGATAGAAGGGGACGGCCGCCACGGCCAACGCGCCGCTCGCCAGGAAAGCGACGAGCAGATAACCGAGGTGCGCAATCGAAGAAAAGGCCAGCAAGCGCTTGACGCTGGTTTGTAAGAGAGCCGAGAAGTTGCCGACCAGCATCGAGGCAACCGCGATCGCGGCAATGACCACCACCAGCGAAGGGTAGGCGTGGATGTTCATGGGGGCGAAGAAGCGCACCAGCAGCGCAAACATAGCGCCCTTGGAAACGGTCGAAACAAAGGCCGTGACCGGCGCCGGCGCCCCCTGGTAGACGTCGGGCGCCCACAAATGGAACGGCACCAAGGCCAGCTTGAACCCGATGCCGACGAGCATCAGACCCCAGCCGACCAGCAGCAGCACGGCGTCAGCGCTGCCCGGCGGTGGCCGCGCGGCGGCGATCTGCGCGTAGTCCATCGTGCCCAGCTCAGCGTAAATCAGGGCCATCCCAAACAGCAGGGCCGCGGCGGAGGCGGCGCCCAGGATCAGGTACTTCAGCGCGGCCTCGATGCAGGCCTGCCGCGTGCGCACGTAACCGATCAGGGCATAGAGCGAAACACTCAAGATCTCCAGGCCCAGGAAGAACGAGACAAAATGGTTGCTGGCAATGAGCACACAGGCCCCCAGCGTGGCCGACAGCAGCAGGAGGTAATACTCATCGTGTTGGCCGGCCAGGTTTTCCAAATAGCTGTACGAGAGCGCGGCGACGGCGAACGTCGCCGCCAGCGTCAGGCCGATGTAGAACAGCGCATAATCGTCGACAACTAGCAGCGGCGTGACTTGCCGGGTCGTGGCCGAGGCGGCGATGGGCAGCGCCAGGAGGGCAACCACCAGGCTGGCCAGCGTGAGCGCGGCCGTCCGTTTGTGGTCGCGGTCCAACGCGATCACCAGCATGACCCCGACCGTCGCCGCCGCGAGCACGATCAGTGGGGACAGCGCAATCAGACCGCCGGTCGTCACCGCCTGGCTCCCAGTTCAGCCCTGCAGGTTGCTGGCCGCATCAACGTCGACCGTCTTGAACCGGCGGTGGAGCTGGATCAACAGCGCCAGGCCGACCGAGACCTCGGCAGCGGCCATTGCCAGAATGAGGAGGAACATCGCCTGGCCATCGGCCTGCCCCCAGCGGGACCCCGCGACCACAAAGGCCAGCCCGGCCGCGTTCAACATGACCTCAATCGAGAGCAGCATGAAAACAATGTTGCGGCGCGCGACGACGCCCACCAGACCCAGGCCAAAGAGCACGCCGGCCAACAGCAGTCCATGCGCCATTGGAACCGAGCTCATGCCGGCTTTTCTCCGCGCTCACGACGCGTGTCGCGCCGGGCGAGGTGGTAAGCTCCGACCAGGCCGGCCAACAACAGAATAGAGGCCAGTTCGACGCCAAGCAGGTATGGGCCGAACATGAGGATCCCAACCTGCTTCGGCCCGACCACGCTGCCGCCCGCCAGCCGGTTGGTGTTGGACAGGGTGACGGCCAACTCTGCCAACAGCACGATCGTCAGGATGGCCGGGCCAACCCACAGGCGTGGGTCCAGCCAGCGGCGCTCCTGCTGGGTGGCGGCCTGGCCCAGGTTGAGGAGCATCATGACGAAAATGAAAAGCACCATGATCGCGCCGGCATAGATGATCAGCTCAAGCGCGGCGACGAATGGCGCGCCGAGCGTAAAGAAGATCAGCGCCACGGCCAGCAGCGACACGATCAGGTACAGCAGCGCGTGCACGGCATTGGTGTGGGTGATGACCAGCACCGTCGCGATGACCGCCACGGCCGCCAAGAGATAGAATGTTGCGCTCACGCGTTCTTCCTTTCGGGCTAGGGGAGCACAGCGCGGAGATCAGACGGCGGCGCTTCGTTTTCGGCCTGGCCCTTGTCTTTGCCGCCGATGGCCAGCCCGGCGACCCGGTAGTAGTTGTAGCCGGGATACTTCCCGGGGCCGCTGATCAGCAGGTCTTCTTTTTCGTAAACCAGGTTCTGGCGTTTGTATTCGCTCATTTCAAAGTCCGGCGTCAATTGGATCGCATAGGTGGGGCAAGCCTCCTCACAGTAACCGCAGAAAATACAGCGCGAGAAGTTGATGCGGAAGAACTCGGGATAGCGCCGGCCGGTCTGGTCTTCGGTGGCCTGGAGCGCAATACAATCAACCGGACAGGCGGCCGCGCACAGGTAACAGGCCACGCAGCGCTCACCGCCGTCGGGGTCGCGCGACAGGATGATGCGCCCTCGCCAGCGCGGCGGCAGGTAGGGCTTTTGTTCGGGATAAAGAATGGTCGCTCGCCTGCGGAACATGTGGAGGAAGACGAGCCACAAGGCTTGCAGCGCGCTAAGCATAACCTCACCTCACCGGCCAGCGGCCAGCACGACCCCGCCCGTCACGACCAGGTTCAGCAGGGCCAGCGGCAGCATCACTTTCCACCCATACGCCATCAACTGGTCAAAGCGCGGGCGGGGCAGCGCCGCCCGAAGCAGGATGAAACCGCAGATGAAGGCGAACGTCTTGACAACAAACCAGACCAGCGGCGGCAGGATGGGGCCCAGCCATCCGCCGAAGAACAGGGCCACGATCATGGCGGAAATGAGGGTGATGCCGAGGTATTCCCCGACGAAGAACATGCCGAACTTCATCCCGGAATATTCCGAGTGGTACCCGGCAATGAGCTCGCTTTCCGCTTCGGGCAGGTCAAACGGCAGGCGGCGCGTCTCGGCAATGCCGGCGTTGATAAAGACGACCAGCCCCAAGATCTGCGGGACGCAGAACCAGATGTTCTGCTGCGCGGCCACGATCTGGTTCAGGTCGAATGACCCGGCCAGCATGACCACGCCCATCAGCGAGAGCCCCATGAACACCTCGTAACTGAGCATTTGGGCCGCGGCGCGCAGGCCGCCCAGCAGCGAGTACTTGTTGCCCGACGACCACCCGGCCAGCACGACGCTGT
>JADLEU010000255.1 GCA_020845955.1 Anaerolineales bacterium | reverse complement strand
GCGCCGGTGCGCTCTTACCGCACCGTTTCACCCTCGCTCAGCCCATGGCGGGCCGAGCACTGCGCTTCTCTGTGGCCCTCTTCCGGCAGGTCACCCCGCCCCGGGCGTTACCCGGCACCATGCTCTGTGGAGCGCGGACTTTCCTCGGCCGGGACCGAAGCCCCAGACGCGATCACCCGGCCCGCTTGGACGCACGCTAAGTGTATCACAGGAAACTAAACGCCACATAAGAGGCCGGACAAGCAGGGACTAGTGCGGCGGCCAGTCCAGGACGATTGGCGCGTTCGCGGGCGAGTAGCCAACGTCGCAAATGCTGGCGTTGACGCACAGGGTTTCGCCCTCCCGGGTTACGCCGTAGCCCTCGTGGATGTGGCCAAACACGTGCAGCCGCGGGCGCACGCGGCGGACCGCGTCGAGCAGGTCCTGACAGCCCGCCCGCTCGCCGCGCGCGGTCAGATCGCCGTGCCCCTGGGCAGGGCCATGGGTGATTAAGACATCGGTGCCGGCGGCGATCTGATCCCATTTGGCGCGCAGCGCGGGCCCGCGCGGCAGGTTGAAGGCGAAATCGAAGAACCAGGGCTGCCAGGGGCTGCCGTAGAACTTGAGGCCGGCGAGAGCGACGCTCGAGTCGCACAAATAGTGGCCGGCGGTCAGAAGCGCCGCGCTCTCGTCGGGCTGGCGCTCGAAGCAAAAATCGTGGTTGCCCGCAATCACGAGCTTGTGCGGGTGCGGCAGCCGGCCGAGCCAGGCGTTGAAGTCGCGCACCTCGTCGAGCGCGCCGCGCAGGCTGAGATCGCCGGCATGGATGAGGATGTCGCCGGCGGGCACCGCCAGGCCCTGGTGGAATCCGTGGGTGTCGCTGATCAGCACCAGACGCGGCCGAGACATGGTTGCGTTGAGTATACCCTGACTGGGCGAGCGTCTGATATACTCGACGCGCCGATGGGTTTGCAACGCGCGCAAGTGCCTGCCATTTGGCCGCCGCCGCTGAGGCAGTGGGCCGGCCGCCTCTGGCCGTACCTGATCATCAGCCTGGCGGCGGCTGTCGCCGCGGCGCCGCTGGCCAACGCCAGCCTGCCCTGCAGCGACGACGCTGCCTTTCATCTTTATCGCGCGGTCGAGCTTGGCCGCCTGCTCGAGCTTGGGCATTGGCTGCCGCGCTGGGCCCCGGACATGGCGCTTGGTTACGGCTATCCGTTCTACAATTTCTACGCGCCGCTCTCCTCCTACGTCGTCGTGGCCCTGCACGGCGCGGCGCGGCTGGCCTACCCGGCGGCGCTTAAAGCCGCTTTTGCCCTCGGCCTGTGGCTGGCCGGGCTGAGCGCATTCTGGCTTGTCCGCGCGTTGTGGGGACCGCGCGCGGGAGTGGCTGCCGGCGTCACCTACACCCTGGCGCCCTATCTGGCCTACGACGTGCTCTTCCGCGGCAACCTGGCGGAGGCTTTTGCCTTCGTGTGGCCGCCGCTGGCGCTGCTCGGCCTGGAGGCGGCCGTGCAGGCCGGGCCGGGCAGCCAGCCTTTGAGCCGCGCTCGCGTGCGCGCGGCGCTGCTGGCGGCGCTGGCCTACGCGGCCCTGATCTTGACCCATAACGTCTTCGCGCTGATCGCCTCACCTCTGTTGGGGGGCTACGTGGCGCTGCGCGCCTGGCAGGCGCGGTCATGGCGCGGCCTGCTGCTCGGGGCGCTGAGCCTGGCGCTTGGGATCGGGCTGGCGGCCTATTTCTGGCTGCCGGCCATGGTCGAACGAGCCTGGGTCCAATCGGACCGCCTGCTGGTGCCGCCGATCTTCACGTGGCACACCAACTTCATTTCGTCCGGCGAGCTGCTGGCGCTGCCGCGCCCAGACGATCCCGCGCTGATCAATCCGTCGCCCGCCCGGGGCGTGGGCGCGGCCACCGCGCTGCTCTGCCTGCCCGCGCTCCTGGCCGGGCTTGGCGCGGCGCGTGCCCGTGACCGGCAGCGCGCCGGCCTGATCGCCTTTTTTGCGCTGGCGCTTGGCGGCTATGCCCTGCTGACGCTGCCCGTATCGGCGCCGGTCTGGCGCCTGGTCAAGCCGCTGGAGTTGGCGCAATTCCCGTGGCGCATGCTGGGGCCGGCGGCCCTGTGCAGCGCGGTCCTAATCGGCGCCGGAGTCGCCGCCATGGAAGCGCCGTTCAGCCGCGCGGGCTCCAGGCTGGCCCGGCTGAGCGCGCTGCCCCTGGCCGCCGTTAGCGCCATTGTTTTCTTCACCAGCCTGCCGGCGTGGTATCCGCGCTACTGCGCCGCTCCGGCCACCGCCGGCGTAGCCGAACTGATCGGTTATGAGATCGCGACGAACACCATCGGCACGACCGCCAAGGGCGAATACCTGCCGCGCACAGCGCCGGGCGTGCCCGCCGGCCGGGCCGTGGCGCAGGCGCTCATGTCCGGGCAGACGCCAATGCGCCTGGCGCTGCCGGCCGAGGCCGGCACGATCACTTCCGCCGCGCCGCGCGACCCGCTCGACGCGACCTACCAGGTCGACGTGTCCCGCCCGGCCACGGCGGTGTATCAGCAGTTCCTCTACCCGGGCTGGGTGATCGAAGTCGATGGGCGGCCGGTCGCGGCGCGGCCCGTGCCGGAGGGCCAGGCCCAGGCCGGCCTGATCGAGTTCGCTCTACCGGCCGGAAGCCGCGTGGTTCGCGCCCGCTTCGGGTCGACACCACTGCGCGCGGGAGCCAGCCTGATCTCGGGGCTGGCAGTCACCGCCTGGCTCGCCGTGGGGCTGTGGCCGCGGCCGCGATTGGGCCAAACGCCACCCGCCCGCGGAACCGCGGACGGTGGGCGGGCAGGCGCTGGCCTGGTGGGTGTGTTTGCCGCCCTGGTGCTGGTGAAGTTTGCGCTGATCGACCGGTTGCCTAACCCGCTGCGGCGGCCCGGACTGGATCAGCGGGT
>JADLEU010000254.1 GCA_020845955.1 Anaerolineales bacterium | reverse complement strand
GGTCTCGTCAGTCGTGCCGGCAAATGCGCGCCCGCGCCAGGCATACAGGCGCGCGGCTGCCTGGACCGGCAGTTCAGCGACGGGCTGCCCATCCTCTTCAGAAACCACCGCAACGCTGGCGGCCGCCAGCTGGCCGCGGTCCACCACAATCCAACGCTCGTCGAAAGCGAGAGGGCCATCGGCGCCAAGCGCTGTCACGACCAGGCGCAGCGCACCCGTCGGGAGCGCGGGGGCGTCCCGAATCTCGTCGCCGTGGCACATCTCGCAGTCGCGTTTCTCAATCGGAACTTCAATCGGTATGCCCTGCGGGCTGAGATTGGTGACAAAGTAAAAGCTGCCATCAGCCTGAACGCTTGTTGTGGAGAGCGCGATGCGCTCGGCGCCGGACCAGATTTCCAACTGCAGCTTCACCTCGGCCAGGTCGGCCTCCGGTGCGTAGACGTGGCCGCTGACCGGCATCGCCGTCAGGAGATATGAAGCATAGACGTGCGCGCCATTGGCTGGAGCACCCAACACGACGCTGACATCGCGGCTGCCATGCCAGACGCCTGAGGCGTCGCCGGTGACCGCCACCGCCGACAGTCCAGACGCGCCCGGGGAGCGCGGAAAGGCCGGACACCAGTTGAACACCAGCGCTCCGCCCTGGTGACACGTGGCGCAGACCATTTCAGCCACCCGGGGCGGCTGCGCGAGGCCGCCCGGCCGCTGGACGTCTCCGCGCGGGTGGTGGCAGGTGACGCAGCTCGCGTTGGCCGGGTTGGTTGGGTCGACGTCCGCCGGGAGCGGCGCCGCCGTCGCGAGCGTGCCCACCGGCCACAGGCGCAGCGTGTTGTCGACCGCCCCCGAGGCCAACGTCTGCCCATCGGGCGCGAACGCCACCGCGAAGACGAAGTCATTGTGACCAGTCAGGAGACCCACCGCGGCCCCATCCGCCACCCGCCACAGCCGCACGCGGGTATCCACGGACCCGCTGGCCAGCACCGCGCCATCGGGTGAAAACGCCAGGCTGAGCACACTGGACGTGTGACCCGCTAGTTTGCCCACCAGCGCCCCGTCTGCTACTCGCCACAGCCGGATCGTCGGGTCGAACCCGCCCGAGGCCAGCATGGTCCCGTCGGGCGAAAACGCCAGGCAGCGCACCCAGTCGGTGTGCCCGACCAGCTCGCGCAGCAAGGCGCCGTCGCCCGCGCGCCACAGGCGCACCACGTTGTCGTAACCACCGGTGGCCAGGGTCGCGCCGTCGGGCGAGAAAGCCACCGCCCGCACGCCGTCCAGCCCCTGAGTCAGCACTTGCTGGGGCGCCCCATCACTGACGCGCCAGACGCGCACGCTGTCGTCATCCGAGGCGGAAACGAGCGCCGCGCCGTCGGGCGAAAAGGCCACGCTGCGCACCCAGCCGGCGTGCCCGACCAGCTCGCGCGCCAGGACACCATCCGCCACCCGCCACAGCCGCACAACCTCATCGTAGGATCCGGTCGCCAGCAGCTGCCCATCCGCCGAGAACGCCAGGCTGCGCACCCAGGCGCCGGTCGGGATGAAGCGCTGCTCGGCCAACGTCCGCGCGTCGTACAGCAGCAGGCCGGTGGAGGCGCCAACCGCCAGCCAGCGCCCGTCAGGGGAATAGGCCAGCGCGTTGGCGCGGTCGACGCCCGTGACGGCCAACTCAATCACCGTCTCTCCAGTGGGGGGCGGGCTCGACCGCGCGGCAACTGCTGCGCTCGCGCCGGCCAGAACCAACCCGGTGAGGGCTGTCAGCAGCGCGAGCAAGGTCAGGCGGCGGTGCGGCATGGCGCGGATCCCAAACCGGGGGCGTCGCGGCGCGGCGCCCCCGGTTACTCGCAAACGGTGCGGCCCAGCGCGTCTACAGGCCAATCTTGACGTGCGAGGCGTAGAAGATGTACCGCCCCAGGACTTCCGAGACCAGCACCAGCGCGAAGGCGGCATACACCACGCTCGCCAGCACCCGCTCGCGGCCCGGGCTCTGGGCATTTTGATACAGGAACAGACCCAGCACCCCGGCCCCCACGAAGGCCAGCAGCAGGCGCAGGCCGAACAGCAGCCCAAACTCGCCGAACATCCGCCCGGCGCTGGCGCGCGCCGCCGCTTCCGGCGCGGCCGCCAGATAGGCCACCTGCAGCGGCGCGGCGACCATTTCCACGCCCAGCAGCAGCACCGCCGCCAGGGCCATCCAACGCAGCGCCCCGCGCAGCAGTTGGCACTGCGCCTCGGCGCAGCCCGGCTCCTGGCGTTGCACTAGGGCATAGTTGACCACAAAGGCCACGCCCACCGCCAGCACACCCAGCAGCAGCGTGGTGACGAAGAACGCGATCGGGGTCGCGAGCGTATTCCAGGCCGGCTGGGTAGGCAGTTGGTACACCATGCTCATGCTGTAGACCAGGAACAGCCCGATGACGGCCGCCGCGACGGCCACCCCTGTGCGCAGGCCGAAACTGCCAATCTTGCGCCACTGCATGAAGGCAAAGGCGGCTCCCGCTAGGGTGAACAGGACCGAGGCCAGGATCTCTCGGCTCAGCCAGGAGGTGCCCAGGTTGGCCACCGCCCGGTAGGCGTTCACCGGGGTGCCCAGGTGAAAGAGCGAGGCCACCAGGCCCAGCACCAACACTGGCCCGATGGCCAGCAAGGCCCGGTCGCTCAGGCGGTCAGCCTGCGCCTCGCCAGCCGCGCGCACGGCGAAGAAGTGCACCACGCCCAGCACGGCGAAGGAGCCGACGGCCAATTGCGCCAGCAGGGTGAAGATGATCAGAGCCCATTCACGCACGTCCATCTCACAACTCCTCTTCCAGCATTAGGATCGTGCCGGTGCCCGTGCCGCTCAGCTGCGCCGCGGGATGCGGCGTGATCACGACCGCCGGCTGCGTGTAGCT
>JADLEU010000253.1 GCA_020845955.1 Anaerolineales bacterium | reverse complement strand
TCGACCAGACCGATTAGGCCAGCGCCGGCGACTCGTTTCTCTAAAGTCAGTCCTGTAGCCCACTTCGCAAGGAGCATGCCGCATGGAACACAGTCTGTGGATCGACGGCCAATGGACCAACTCGTTAGGCGGCGGGCGCATGCCGATCGGAAACCCGGCCACCGGTGATACTATCACCGAGGTGGTTGACGCTAGCCGCGCCGACGTGGACCGTGCTGTCCAAGCCGCCCGGGCCGCGTTCGATGATGGCCGCTGGTCCAGGAAGACACCGGCCGAACGATCCCAAGCCTTGTGGAATCTGGCCGAGCTGATCGAAGCCCGCATGGAGGAGTTGGCCCGCGTCGAGTCCGAGCAGACCGGTAAGCCGTATAAATTTGTCAGCCTGGGCGGCGACCTGCCCTTCGCGGTGGACAATCTGCGCTTCTTCGCCGCTGCCGCCCGCGACACCCATGGCTCCCACGCGGGCGAGTTCATGGCCGGCTACACCTCCTTGTATCGGCGTGAGCCCGTTGGGCCAGTAGGCCAGATCGCGCCGTGGAATTACCCGCTCATGATGGCGGCCTGGAAGCTTGGGCCGGCTCTCGCAGCAGGCTGTACCGTCGTGCTCAAGCCGGCGCCTACCACGCCGCTGACGACTCTCATGTTGGCCGAGCTCATTGCCAAGGCCGGTATTCCGGCCGGCGTGGTCAATATCATCACCGGCGGCAACGACGCCGGCCAGTCCCTGGTGGAGCACCCCGACCTGCGCATGGTCAGCCTGACCGGCTCCACCGCCACCGGCAAGCGGGTGATGCGTACGGCCGCTGAGACGCTCAAGCGAGTGCACCTAGAGCTGGGCGGCAAGGCGCCGATCATCGTCTTCGACGACGCCGATCCTGAATTGGTGGCCTCCAAAGCGGCGCTGGCGGCGACCCTCAACACTGGCCAGGACTGCACGGCGGCCACTCGCGTCTACGTGGAGCAGGGCCGGCTGGAAATGGTGAAGGAGGCGCTGGTGGCCGCGGTTGGGGCGGTCAAGGTCGGCCAGCCCTTCGAGGACGACACACAGATGGGGCCGCTTATCTCACGCACCCAACACGAGCGCGTCAGCGGTTTTGTCGATCGGGCGAAGGCCGCGGGCGCCCAGGTGCTGACTGGCGGCGGCCAGCCAGCCGAGTTTGAGCGCGGCTACTTCTACGCGCCCACGGTCATTACCGGCGCTGACCAGAAGTCCGAAATCGTGCAGAGCGAGGTATTTGGGCCAGTGATCACAGTCAGCGGCTTCGCCGGCGAGGCCCAAGCGGTGGCTTACGGCAACGACGTGCTCTACGGCCTGGCCGCCTCGGTCTTCACGCGCGACATCGGCCGGGCCATGCGCCTGTCGGCGCAGCTCGAGTTCGGCACGGTGTGGATCAACGATCACCTGCCCTTGGCCTCCGAGACCCCCCACGGCGGTTTCAAGCAGTCCGGCTTTGGAAAAGATCTGTCGGCGGAGGCGATGGGCGATTACCAGATCACCAAGCATGTGATGATCGCCCACGCTTGATCGGCCCGGCTCAAGCCTGGCAGCCTGGTCAACACAACGCCGAGGCGGGAATCGCGCCGCCTCGGGCGTTCGTGTTCACCTGAGCGCCTGCCCGTCGTTATTGAACTAGCGTGCTGCGCCTGCAGCGAGGCGATCAATCGATTATGGCCGCCGAGCACGGGCCAGCCAGGAGCGCAGTTCACCGGGTGTTCTTTGAAGCAGCGTTGCCAGCCGGCGGGCACAACGACGCCAGCGTGGCGACGACCTATCGCCGTGTCGCCGGACCAGCGCGGCGCCTGGGCCCGGGTCATGATGGGAGGGGACGGCTGGCCCACTACTGCTCGCGGGCGCCTGAGGAGACCGGCGGGCACTGCTTGGGACGGGCTCGCCGGCCGGGACGGATTGCCGCTCGGTCTAGTGAAGACCTGCTATTCGTAGCACCGATGGCCGATCTGTGCGTGCCGGGGTGATACAATCATTATTGGCTAGCCGGACGCCGGCTGGTCGACTGGGAGTTGCCGGTGCCTTCCATGGGAGAGATGTCATGAACAAGATCGCTATTCACGGGTTTGGGCGGATTGGGCGCATACTGCAGCGGATTGGGCTTGAGCGCGGCCTTTTCACGGCCGCTGCCATATCGGATATCAAGGACGCGCCCACGCTGGCGGCGCTGTTCCAGGTGGACACCAACTATGGGATTTGGCCCGAGCCAGTCGAGGCCGACGCGACCGGGTTCCGCATCGGGGGGCGCGCGATCCCCTACTTCAACGCCCAACACGAACTGCCGCCCTGGGGTGATCTGGGTATCGACGTCGTGGTGGACTGCAGCGGGCGTGCTACGACGCGCGCTGGCGCCCAACCCCACCTGGACCGCGGCGCCAAGCGGGTGCTCGTCAGCGCCGCCTCCAAGTCGAAGGCCGACTGCGATGCCGTTATCCTGGCCGGCATCAACGCCGAGACGTTCGATCCGGCCAGGCATAAGATCGTTTCGATGGCCAGCTGCACGACCAACGCGCTGGCGCCCGTGGTCAAGGTGATCGGCGAAGCGTTTGGCATCGAGTACGGCCTTTTCACAACTGTGCACGCGTACACCAATACTCAGTCGCTGACCGATCAGCCACTGAAGGACCGGCGCGACAGCTGGGCCGCCGCAGAGAACATCATCCCGTCGTCGTCCGGCGCGGCCAGGGCGCTGGCCTTCATCTGGCCGGGTCTGAGAGTGACCGGCAAGGCCTACCGCGTGCCGGTGCGGACCGGGTCAATCGTCGAACTGAACATGATGACGCAAAAGCCCGTGACCGTCGAAGCGGTGAACGACGTCTTCCGGAAGGCGGCCAGCCAGCCGCCCCTCAAGGGGGTCATGGCGGTGCTGGAAGGCGAGTGGCCCTCCGCGCGCATCGTGGGGGACCCGCACTCCTCGCTGATCGATCTGCCGCTGACCATGGTGCAGGATGACCGTTTCCTGTCAGTGGCGGCCTGGTATGACAATGAATACGGCTTCTCCGCCCGCCTGGCGGAGATGGCGGCCTTGATGGCGGGGGGCGGGCGCTAGCGCTTGCGCGCGGCCAGGGCGCGATTGGGCCGCAGCCCCGGTCGGAGGCCAGGCGGCCGCTGCCAGTCGTGAAGGAGGCCGCGTCCGACCTGGCTAACCACCAAGGCAAAAGGAGGCAGTCCACAGGATGAGGCCCTACACCATGCCGCCTGCCGATGAGCAGAATCTGCTGCGCGCGATCACGCTGGCGCTGCAGGCCGAACGCGATGGCAACCTGCCGGTGGGCGCCGTGTTGTCCATCGGCGGGTGCGCCCGAGCCGAAGGGAGGAGTTCGATTTGGGCGCCGCGCTTCGATGTCACCCGCCACGCCGAGATGGAGGCGCTGCGCGCGGCGCCGGCCAATGCCTGGGCACAAGCAGCGATCGTGACGATGTACACAACCCTGGAGCCGTGCCTGATGTGTCTGGGCGCCATCCTGCTGTACCCGATCAGCCGCGTTGTGTTTGGCTCGGCCGATGATTATGGCGGCGCCGGGCGGCTGCGCGAACACCTGCCGCCCTACTTCCGCCAGCGTTTTGCGGCGCTCGAGTGGCTGGGGCCGGTGATGCCGGCCGCCTGCGATCCGCTGCGCCAGCGCCTGAGGGAAATTGAGACCGGCCGGGTGGCGGCGCATGCCCGAGGCTAATGCGGCGAATGCGCCAGGCCGCTTCGGCGGTCTGGCGCACTCGTATCGCTGGCGTGAGCCATTGCGTGGACGCTCAGGGCTGGCTGAATAAGGCGAAGCGCGTCAGCCGGGTGTCGGTGAAGGCGCCGCAGGCCCCGCCCTGATGATGGTCGGCGTCGTAGGCAATCCGCGGATGGCCGGCGCCATCCAGCGCCAGGGATGGGCGCACGCCCGTGTCCCAGAACGAGACGGTGCAGGCCGGCACGGGCGGGTTGCACTGCGGGAAGGCACAGCCCGGCCACGGCGGGATCGGCAGTTCCTGGTTGACCTGTTCGCTGGGTTCGATCTTCTGGCTCTGCCAGCCGGCAGCCGAATTTGCGCAGTTGACGTTGCACCAAGCGTAGTACAGACCAAAGCCGGCCGCGAGCGGAGCGTGGTAGGCAAGGCGCGGCTGATCCTGTTCGTCTAGCGCCAGGTCAACGCCCTCCGTGCCGTGCTCGTCGGCCAAGCCCAGGTCCAGCGCCGACCAGTTGGCGGCCTGGGCACAACTGGCGGCTTCACAGGCCAGGTAGTACAGCCGGTTGGGCGCCAGGCTGCCGCCAATCCCTGTGCCGGTATACAGCGCCAGCCGCGGGTGGCCGTGCGCATCGGTCTGCAGGGCAAAGCCGGCGTTGGCGGTCACGCTGGCCGAGGCCGTCGCCGCCAACGGCGTGCCCTGCCAGCTGCCGGCGCTGCCGCAGTCGGTAGGGCACTCGGCGTAGCCCAGCAGGTGCAGAATGTCGTCGGAGTTGTAGGTGGCGTAGGCCAACCGGGCCTGCCCGGCCGGGCCGAACGCCAGCGCGAACGTGCTGGCGAAGGGGTCGTCCAGCAGCCGCGTCTCGTGCCAGTTGGCCGCGTTGGCACACCCCGTGTCACAGAAGGCGTAGAACGCGCCCCAATGCGGATCCTCGTGATCGGCGCCGGCGTCGAAATACACGAAGCGCGGCCGGCCCTGATCGTCGAGCGCAAAGAACTGGCTGAACGGCTCGCCGGAGGCCACCGGGCGCGCGTAGGCGTAGCCCAGCAGGGTTGAGGTCCACTGCGCCGGGTTGGTGCAGCCGCTGTCACAAGTCCAGTACTGGTAGACGAAACGGGTGTCCACGCGCAGCCGGGCCAGCAGGCGGGGCCGGCCATCCGCGTCGAGCGCCAGGTTGGCGTACTCCACGCCGTCGCCGAGCGCGATGCGGGTGAAGGCGGCGGCCGAGGCGCAGTTGCCGGGGCAGTAGGCATAGTAGATCGGCCGCCCTGGATCCTCGGGTGGGCTGCTCTCTGGCGTGAAGGCCACGTGCACGCCGCCAGCCGCGTCGGTGCGCACGGTCGGATGCGAAGTCGGTCGATCGATGGCGGGCGTTGGCACGATGAAGAAGCTGCCGGATGCCGGCGCATCGGCGACGGTGACCGTTACCGTGGCGCTGGCCGAGCCATGGGCGTTCGTGGCGGTCAGCGTGTACTCGGTCGTGGCGGCCGGGCTGACGGCATAGCTGGCGCCGGTCGCCGCGCCGATGCCGGGAGCGAGGCTCAGGCTGGCCGCGCCGCTCACGCTCCAGCTCAGCGTGCTCGTCCCGCCGAGCGCGATCAGGGCGGGGCTGGCGGTGAAGCTTGCGATGGCGGGCGGTGTGCCCGGCTGCGGCTTAACCACCAGCGGCAGGAAGACCTGGTAGGGCAGGGCCGGGCTGGGGTCGACTGGGGCGGCCGCCGCAGCTGCGGCGGCCGCCCGGTTGGCGGGAAAGGCGTTCTGGGGATGGCCGGCGACCGCCTGCTGCGCTAACAGCGTTAGGGCAAGCAGAGCAGCAAGCAGAGCAGCAAGCGGGACGGCGGCGCGTGTGAGGGTGCGTTTCATGGTTCAGCTCCTGATCGCCCAGCCTAGATTACCCAATAGCGGGCGGTAGCCATGGTGAACAGCGCCACGATCAGCAGCGCAAAGTCCACGCGCCCGATGCGCGACAGCTCCCGGTCCAGCTGCCGCATCTCAGCCAATTGCTCGGGCGCCGGCGGCCCGTCCTTGGCGCCAATGGCCTGCCCCAACGCGCCCAGGCGTTCGGCCCGCGGCTTGATCATCAGCAGACCCAGGAAGAGGACGGCGATGCCGACGATTGAGCCGATCGTGAGCATCGCACCGGGTCCCGACCGGATCCAGGTCCACTGAAAGCCGCCGGAGCTGTTCCAGAAGAGCAGCCCGCCGGCCAGCACAGTCAGGCCGCTGGTAACAGTCATGAAGACGCTGTAGCGCCCGCGGCCCATCAGGTACTGCATGAAACGGCGGCTGTCGGGCGAGGTGGCCTTGGCGCTCGGTTCCAGGAACACGGTATGGATCACAGCGCCCCCGACCCAGCCAACCCCGGCCAGGATGTGAACGATCCGCAGCAGCAGCAATAGGTAAATGTTCATGGTGGTCCTCCAGTTTGGATCTCCTTCAACTTGGGCGCAGGTTAGCGCCATAGCGGGTGAAGTGTCGATCACCGTGCGGTGAAACCTGGGTGAAATGTCTGGCCGGCACGCCGTACATCTCGTCTGGCATCAGGCAGTCGGCAAAGCGTGGGCGCAGTTGGCGGCGCGCCTGATCGCATAGGTGGCACGCGTCGGCGTAGCCCTCGCCGTGCGGCAGTTGGTAGCGCCGCACCAATTCGGCCGGCCCCCCGGCCAGCAAGGCGCTGGTGATGGGGTGAGCTTCGGGCAAGTAGCGGTCGCAGATCTCGCGCAGCGGCGTTTGGAAGAGGTTGCCGAGCGCAATGCCCTGGCAGATGTGCACGTTGCCATAGGGGTCCACGTGGATGCGGCCCGGGTCGCGCAAGTTCTCGTACGGGCAGGCCGCCAGCTGTGCCCAGGGCTGCCGCGGCGCCCGCTCAGCAAGCCGGGCCGCGGCCCGGCCACGGTACATGACGCCATGCACGCCCGCCGGGATCTGGCCGACGGCGCTTGATTGTTCGGATTCGGGCTCGGCAATGCTGATGACGCTCAACGGCAGCCCCAGCTGCGCCGCGGCGGCGGCGGCGTGGCGCGCCCGGCGGTCATGCGCCTCGCCGGTATTGTGATAGGCGTCGCTGCTAATTAATAGATCGTCGGCCAGGCCGGCCAGCGGCGTCAGGGTGCGCAGGGCGCGCTCGGGGCTGGCGGCCCAGAACCCGTTGGAGACGATGCCAACCGAAAAGCCCCGGCGCTTGGCCTCGCGCGCGCCGGCCAGCAAGGTGCCGTAGGACAGGAACGGCTCGCCGCCCTCGAAGTAGACGGACGTAATCGTGCCGAGTTGGCTGGCCTGTGCCACGATCTGCTCCACGCGCTGAGGGGGCATCAAGCCGGTCTGGCGCGGGCTGCCCCACACAAAACAGTGGTCACAGGTCAGGTTGCAGCGGTAGGTGAGCAGGATGTGCAGACTGGTGAGTTGCATGTTGGTTCTCTTCTCAGGCGGCTGCCGGGTTGGGCAGTGGTCCCAGGATGTCGATTTTGTGCCGCGCCACAAGGTCGGCCAGCAGTTCTAGATCCAGTCCTTCAGGCCCCAATTGACCACGGCGCGCATGCCCCGGGGGCGGACCCTGGTTCGCGCTGGCGGGGAGGGTCAGACAGAGCAGGCGGGTGGGCGCCTCGCCGTGCACGCGGAAGCCGTGCGCGATGCCGCGGGGTTGGAAGATATAGCTGCCTGCCGCGGCTGGCACCGGCCGGTCTCCGGAGAAGAAGGTTAGGTGGCCCTCCAGCACGTAGACGGCCTCGTCCTCGAGATAGTGGATGTGCAGGGGCGACGCGTAGTTTGGAGGGCAGGCCACCTCCACCAGGCTGAATGCGCCGCCGGTTTGTTCGGCGGTGGCTTTGGCCCGGCCAGGCAAGCCGAGGATCCAGAAGGTTGGACCCTGGGCGGGCGCCAGGACGAACGATTGGTTCGGGAGTGAGAACACTTGGCTGTTTCCCTTCATACGCTGTCAAGTTGGGCTGATTAAACAGCGCCCGGCCTGGCTTTGGGGGGCAGTGGGTGCCCCAAAGCAGTGCCACAGAAAAGTGCTACACTGGGGGTCACCACGCGCGCCCTTGGGGGGAGGGCGCTTCTTCCGGAGATGGCGATAGAGCCGTCGCTCACCTTTGGCCAGTGGCTTCAGCAGCGGCGCAAGGCGCTGAGCCTGACGCGCGAGCAGCTCGCGAGCCGGGTGGGCTGTTCGATTTCGGCCCTGCGCAAGATCGAGGCTGGCGAGCGGCGCCCCTCGGAGCAGATCGCGGAGCTACTGGCCAACAACCTGGAGCTGGCCCCGGCCGCCCGGCCGGTGTTTGTAAGAGTGGCCCGCGGGGAGCAGACCCTTGAGCGCTTGCCGCCCCCTGGCCTGGCTCGCGAACCTCGCCGCGGCGAGCGGACGCCGGCGCCCTCCGCCCCGCGGCACAACCTACCGGTCCATGCCACGCCGCTGGTCGGCCGCCAGGCCGAGCTGGCCGAACTCGGCCGGCTGCTGGCCGACCCGGGCTGCCGCCTGATCACGCTGGTAGGCCCTGGCGGCGTCGGTAAGACGCGCCTGGCCGTCCGCGCAGCCCGCCTGTTCGGCGAGGCGTTCGGCGACGGCGCCGCGTTCGTCGCCCTGGCGCCCCTTAGCTCCGCCGGCTTCGTTATCACAGCCGTGGCTGAGGCCATCGGCTTCAGATTCTCTGGCCCCGACGATCCCCAGGCGCAACTGCTGGCATTCCTGCGCGACAAAGAGATCCTGCTGGTGCTGGACAACGCCGAGCACTTGCTTGGGCAGGGGACGGCCGAGTTGCTGGCAGCGCTGCTGCAGGCTGCGCCCGCACTCAAGCTATTGGTCACCACGCGTGAGACGCTGAAACTACAGGTCGAATGGGTGTTCGCCGTCCAGGGACTGCCAGTTGGCGGCCGCGCGGGCGAGACACAGCCCGCCGAAGGGGACGCGGCAAAGCTGTTCCTGCAGCGGGCCCAGCGCGCGCAGGTGGGGTTTGTGCCGAGGGCCGGAGACGAGCAGGCCATTGTGCGCATTTGCCAATTGGTAGATGGCCTGCCGCTGGCCATTGAGCTGGCGGCAGCCTGGGTGCGCACGCTGTCGTGCGCGGAGATCGCCCAAGAAATCGAAGCTAACCCGGCAGTGTTGTCGATCTCGGCGGCCGACGTGCCCGAGCGCCATCGGTCGCTCCAGTCGGTCTTCGAGCATTCGTGGGCGCTGCTCTCCGCATTGGAGCAATCAGCCCTGAGGCGCCTGTCGGTTTTCCGCGGCGGCTTCACCCGCCAGGCCGCCGAACACGTAGCCGACGCCACGCTGGCCGCGCTCTCGGCGCTGGTGTCGAAGTCGCTGGTCCGCCGCGCCGGGGCGGGGCGCTACGATCTACACGAGCTGATCCGGCAGTATGCACGCGAGCGGCTGCGCCTGGCTGAGGCAGAGGATCTGACTGGGGAAGCGCTGGCAGACTGGATGCTGGACTTTGCGTTAAGCGCTCAGCGCCAGATGTACACACCCGGCGCCTCCGCGGCGCTCAACGCCATAGAGCCCGAACATCACAATGCGCGCGCGGTGCTGGAGTGGGCGTTGGAACCGGCTGCTGGCGCCTCAGCCGTCAAGCGTGTGGCCCTGGGGCTGCGGCTGATGTGCGCCCTGTTCGAGTTCCTGTTTGTGCGCGGGCACCACCACGAAGCGCTGGCATACTTCCAGAAGCTGCTGGCGCGCCCCGAGGCCCTGAGCTCCATGCAGGCGCGGACTGAAGCGTTGACCCAGGCCGCCTACTTCTATTACCTGCAGTACCAGCATTGTGAAGCCCGTGCGGCCGTGGAGGAGGCCCTCGTGCACAGCCGGGCGCTGGGCGACCGCAAGCAGCTGGCTCGCGGCCTCGAGCACCGGGGGCTGGTGGCCATCGCCGAAGGCGACCTGGTCGCCGCGCGGGCCGACCTGGAACAGAGCCTGGCCTTGTGGCGCGAGCTGAAGGCGGGGTTTCAGGAGGTGGAGTTGCTCGGCCACCTCGGCGATATCGCGCTGAGGCAGCATGACTACGACCAGGCCGAACAGCTCTACACCCAGGCCCTCAACCCGGGCGGAAGTATGCCGGCCGGGGTGCAGCACCCTTACCCGCCCAGGCGCCTGGCGCACCTGGTACTGCGGCGCGGCGAGTGCGGTTGGGCCACCGAACTGGCGCACCAGAGCCTGCGGCTCAACTTGGCGATCAGAGACGCGCGCGCGATGGCGGCTTGTCTGGTGGCGCTGGCCAGCGTGGCGCGGGCGCAGAAGGACTTGGTTCGTGCGGCGCGCCTGTCCGGCGCGGTCGAAGGAATCCTGGCGTCCATTTCCGCCAGCCTGGTGCCGGCCGATTGGGAGGCGCACGAGCGCAACGTCGGGGCGCTGAAGGACCGCCTGACGGAGCCAGAGCTGGCCGCAGCCTGGGCCGAGGGGCGCGCGCTGAGCCTGGAGCAGGCGGTGGACTACGCGCTGCAGGCCAAGTGATCGGCGCCGGGGGCTGGGGCTTTCGGGGCGAAGGCGCGAACGCAAACGGGAAGCGGCCACACTGTGGCCGCTTCCCGTTTGCGTTCATACCGAAGATTTGTTAGCTGCTTGAGCGGGCGATGGGATTCGAACCCACGACCTTCTCCTTGGCAAGGAGACGTTCTACCACTGAACCACGCCCGCAGAGTGCCGAGACACAGGATCGAACTGTGGACACCGCGATTTTCAGTCGCGTGCTCTACCAACTGAGCTATCTCGGCCCATAGCCCTACCGAGCACGCAGGGCTGTCTTGCGCACGGGGATTGTAGCCGAGGCATTATGGCTTGTCAAGCAACGCATGCCTGACTCGGTCTGCGATCCGCCGCACGAGTTGTTCCTCCGCCTCCACGGCGGTATCGTCCCAGGCAGGTAGGGCGGGGCGCGGCCTATGGTCGCCGGCCGCGTGGCAAACGCCGCAAGCCAGGCAAAACTCTTCCGTGTCGGCCGGCCGGGCCAGGCCCAGCGCCGCGCGTGCCTGCAGCAGCTTGGCCACCTGGTCGGGCGGCAGCGGCGGCCCGCCGCCCAGCAGGCGGCTGAGAGCGATGATCCTGGCGGTGTGCTCCAGAGTCTCCAAGCGCTGATAGGCCTCGGTGACGCTGCCGCCGACGGTGAGCGAGCCATGGTATTGCAGGACAATGGCGTCGTGGCTGCCGATGAGGCCGGCGATAGCGCGGCGGTTCTCGTCGCTGGAGGGGGTGGCGTAGGGTGTGGTGGGCACCAGCCCCAAAAAGACAATCGCTTCCGGAATGACGCACTCGGCCAGTGAAATGCCGGCAATGCTGAGCGCTACGACGGTAGCGGGGTGGGCGTGGACCACGGCGCCCACGTCGGGCCGCTGGCGGTAGACCTCAAGGTGCATGGCCAGCTCGGAGGTGGGCTGCAGGCCGGGCCGGCCGGCCAGCAGGCGCCCGTCGAGGTCGACCACGATCAGGTCGTCGGGCTCGAGAAAGCCCTTGGCCAGGCCGGAGGGCGTGGCCAGCAGGGGGCCCCGGGGGCCCAGGCGCGCCGTGAGGTTTCCGGCCGTGCCGTCCACCAGGTCGCGGGCGTGGATGAGGCGGCCGATGTGGACGATCTCGGCGCGTAGGGCGCCTTCGCCGGCGGGAGCGGGGCGAGGGGCGAGGGCCATTAGACGGCCACGGTCTCCAGGCCCAGCACCGGGAGGAGTTGCTCGCGGCCGGAGGCGTCGCGCACGCGCACCTGGTCGCCAATGCGCTCGGCCAGGGCGTAGTGCTGGACGGCGTCGCTGTCGAAGCGCTCGAGGATCTGGCGCCGCAAGTCGCCAGCGCGCTCGGGAGCGGTGATGACGACGAAGCGCTCGTCGCCGAGCTGGCCGAGGAAGTCGTCGGGCTGGCCCTGGCTGTTGAGGACGCGGTTGATGAGCAGGGCGGTGTAGCGCAGCAGGTCGCTGCCGGCCAGGGCGCCGTACAGATCGCGGAACTCGGCGGCGTGGCGCAGGCGGAATTCGAGCACGGCCCGGTCGCTGCGCCGGGCGGCGGCGGCGACTTCTTCGCGCGCGATTGGGCCAGCGGGCAGGCCGGTGTGCGGGTCGCTGAGGTGCTCGCGCACGGCGCGGCCGACGGCGTTCTGGACGCGCAAGTAGAGTTCTTCGAGGTCGAAAGGCTTGGTGATGAAGTCGTCGGCGCCGAGCTGCAGGCCGGCCAGGCGGTCGGCCTTGCGGGTGCGGCGGGTGAGGAAGATGACGGGGATGTAGCGCGAGCGCGCGCTCTGGCGGAACTGGCGGAAGAGGTCGTAGCCGTCCATATCAGGCAGGCCGACGTCGAGCAGGATGACGGTGGGGAGGGCTTCGCGGATGAGGCGCAGGGCGGCCTCGCCGTCGTGGGCGGCGGAGACCTTGAGGCCGCGGGCGCTGAAGAACATGATCAGCATCTGGGCGACTTCCTCGTTGTCGTCGACGATCAGGACGCGGGCGTCAGTCATGGCGCTTGAGATGGTCGGGCTGGGCAAAGGTTAGATTTCGGTAATTCTATATCAAGATGGCGGAGAGGGCGAGGGGGACAGAGGGCGGACCGCGGATATTGGATTTGGGGATCGCTGATCTGGGCCGCGGGAATGCTGGGCGGTGCTGCACCAGCTCAAGACGGCCATCCACCGGCCGCGCCGGGTGCTGGAGGCGGACCCACGCCACCCCCGGTTCGTATTGACGGCGCGCGGCCACGGTTACCGGCTGGTCGTAAGCGGCGCCGTGCCAGCAGCGCCACGGCAGTAAAGCGTTACCCAAAATGTTGCCCGCAGCGCTTGCGCCGCGCGCGGGTTTTCGCATATACTAACCGCGAGCCGCACACCGGCACGTTCCAAACCAACCACAATTCAGAAGCCAAGGGGGTACCATGGCCCGCTCCCGCCGTTCGGTGTTGCCACCGGCTCGTTCGCGCCGCGCCTGGACGCGCGCCCTGCACACGCTGGCCATCGCGTCGCTGCTGCTGTC
>JADLEU010000252.1 GCA_020845955.1 Anaerolineales bacterium | reverse complement strand
TGTCTGTAGGCAGCGCAATGTCTCGTGTTCGGTTGGCTGGGGTCGAGCTTTGGTCCTGGCCAAGCCGCTGATTTACATTACTTTCCTAGTTTTTTTGGTCCGAAGAGAGAGACTAGCCGGAAGGTCAACTATCGCCCCGGGGGTTGGGCGGGGGGGCTGACCGTTGACCTTACGGGTGCCTCTTCAGGCTACCCATAAGGTCAAGAGTGGGCAATACAGGGCTCGAACCTGTGACCTTACGGATGTGAACCGTACGCTCTGACCAACTGAGCTAATTGCCCATGGTTGCGCCGTGATTATAGCACGCGCCGGCAGGCCCGGCAAGCCGCCTTTACCGGTCTACTGGCGTGTGATAGAATTCACCCGTCTGAGTTCGGAGGGGTTGTTCGGTAACACCAGTCGTCTGGGTAACCTGATCTCGCTGGCCGCGGCCGCGATCAGGCGTTGGGTTTACGTGGCCCTGTCCGGAACGGTTCCGACGGGGCCTTTTCCGTATTAAGCCAGCGGCGCTGCCAGCCCGGCCCGGGTGATCCAGCCAGGGCGGCCGCCGCTGGCCAGCTTGGTCAGGAAAGGTCAAAGTAATGGCTCACAAACTGCGCCTGATCCCGCTGGGCGGGTTGGGCGAAATCGGCAAGAACATGATGCTGTTCGAGCACGGCGACGATGCGCTGCTGGTCGATGCCGGCCTCATGTTCCCCGAGAACGATATGCTCGGGATCGACTACATCATTCCAGATTTCCGCTACGTGCTGGAACGCAAGGACAAGGTCCGCGGCATCGTCGTCACCCACGGGCACGAGGACCACACCGGCGCCATCAAGCACGTCATGCAGCAGATCGACGCGCCGATCTATGCCACGCCGCTGACGCGCGGTCTGCTGGAAGTGAAATTGCGGGACGCCCGGCTGTTCGACCGCGTGACGCTCAAGACGGTCAATGCTGGCGACAGCGAAACCATCGGGCCCTTCGGCGTCGAGTTCTTCCACGTTTGCCATTCCATCCCCGACGGGGTTGGCCTGGGCCTGACGACCCCGGCCGGTTTGATCGTCCATTCCGGCGATTTCAAGTTCGACCACACGCCAGTCGACGGCTGGCCGACTGACTACGCCAAGTTGGCCGAGTTTTCGGGCCGTGGCGTCTTGGCGCTGCTGTCCGACTCTACCAATGCCGACAAGGCGGGTTGGACCCCCTCGGAAGCGGTGATCGATCCGGCCTTTGACGAGGTGTTCCGCCAGGCGCCTGGGCGCATCCTGGTGGCGACCTTCGCCTCGCTCATCTCGCGCATCCAGCAGGTGCTCAACGCTGCCTATCGTCACGGGCGCAAGATGGCGCTGGTGGGCGCCTCGATGGTCGAGAACGCCAAGATGGCCCAGAAGTTGGGCTACCTGACCGTGCCGGAGGGGATGCTGATACCCACCGACGAGGCCCTGCGGCTGGCCCCGGCTAAGGTCGTCATCATGACGACCGGGACGCAAGGCGAGCCCTCGTCGATCCTGGGACGGCTCTCCGAAGGCCGCAACCGGCAGTTCGACTTGATCGCCAATGACACCATCGTCTTGTCGTCGCACCCCGTCCCCGGCAACGAAGAGATGGTCCACCGCACGATCAACAAGCTGCTGCGGCGCGGCGCGCGCGTGATTTACGATCCGATCGCGCCCGTCCACGTCAGCGGCCATGCCAGCGCCGAGGAAATGAAACTGCTGATCCACCTGGTCAAACCGCGCAACTTTATCCCCATTCACGGCGAGCTGCGCCACCTGACCCAGCACGCGGCCATCGCGCGCGAGGTCGGCGTGCCGGCCGACAACATCGCGGTGGTCGAGAATGGCACCGTGCTTGAATTCGAAAACGGCCGCTTGAGCGTCGGCGATCGCATTCCCGGCGGCTATGTGTACGTGGACGGCAGCGGCGTGGGCGATATCGGTCCCAGCGTCATGCGCGAGCGCGAAGCGCTGGCTCAAGATGGTTTCGTCATCGTCAACCTGCGGGTCAACAAGACGGGCAAGCTGGCCGACAAGCCCGAGATCATCTCGCGCGGTTTCGTGTTCGTCCGCGACGCCGAAGAAATGTTCGCGACCGCCCAGGAGCAGATCGCGGCCGCCATTGACAGGCTCAACGGGGCCGCTGCTTCGCCACAGGCGCTGCGCGACAGGGTGCAGCAATCGTTGTCGGATTTCTTCTACGCGGAACTGAAGCGCCGGCCGATGATCTTCACCTTGATCAACGAGGTGTAACAGCCGTTGAGCGCGCCTGCCGCGCGGCGCGCAGGCCCGCGTCTGGCGCCGGTCCCCCAGGGTGAACGGCTTCGCGAGCAGCCCCCCAATGCCTCGCGCTCTGCCTGGCCAGCGAGGGGGGGCGGGTTGGCCCGCGAGCCGCGGCGAGCCGGGTGGATATCATCCTCGCTGCTGTGGAGGGCGGCTGGGTGAGGGCCCGCCAGTGTGGCCGCTATCTTTTGGAACGCCCGAAGATTATGTAGAATGCTACCCTTGCGGTGCCTTCCTGGCCGTGTATAATGCGGCCGGTCTCCAACGCGGTTCCAACACATAGTCGATTGGTTTGTCAACAATGCGCTTTGGCTGGTATTCGGTCGTGATCCTGCTGGGAGGGTTGGCGGCCTGCGGGCGGCCGACGGCGTTAGGGCCCACCGCGACCACGGGCGCGACGGCGGGCGCCGCGCCGGCGTCATCGCCGACGCATACTGTGCTCCCCCCCACGCCGACCATTCTGCCGAGCCCAACACCTGAGCCGTTAGCCCTCACCGTCAACGGCCAGCCTATCCCCCTGGAGCGGTACGAGCGCGAGCTGGTCCGCTGCCAGGCGGGGCTGGCCGGGGTTGGGGCCGAGGTCGGCAACTGCCCGGCGCTGGTCCTGGATAGCCTGATCGAACAGACCGTGATCGAACAGGCCGCGGCCGGGGCCGGGCTGATCGTGGCTGATGCCGAGGTGGATTTCGCCCTGGCTCAGATCACGTCTGAGCTGGGCGGGCCGGGCGTGCTGGTTACCTGGCTGCAAACCAACTTGTACGCCCCCGATGAGTTCCGCCTGGCGCTGCAGGCCGATTTGTTGCGGGCGCGGTTAGCGGAGCAGGTGACGGCCGTCGAGGCGACCGCCGAGCAGGTTCACGCGCGTGAAATCCTGGTGTCGACCGCCGAGGCGGCCCAAACGCTTCTCGACCAGCTCCAGGCTGGCGCGGATTTTGCAACCCTGGCCTTGCAGCACTCGCGTGATCTGAGCAGCCGGGTGGCCGGCGGCGACCTGGGCTGGTTTCCACGTGGGCTGTTGACCGTGCCCGAAGTGGAAGAGGCGGCGTTTGCCCTGCTGCCCGGCGAAACCAGCGCCGTCGTGGCGAGCCCGCTCGGATTTCACATCGTTCAGGTGCTTGAACGCGATCCGGCGCGACCGCTCAGTCCGGCCGCTATCCAGTCGCTGCGCGCGGCAGCGTACGCCGCCTGGCTGGACGCCCGGCTGGTCGAGGCCGACGTTGTCCGGCACGTCAACCGGTGACGCTGAGCGCGGAGCCGCCGCGGCGGCGCGCCGCGGGGAGTGATACCGATGTCTGAAACCGCAGCCTCCCAGCGGGCGCCGCGCAGGCGCGCCCGGCGCGGCGCTGGATGTGTCGCCGCGCTGCTCAATGTGCTGACCACCGGGCTGTTGCTGCTGACCTGCCTGTCGGCAGCGATCGTCGCCAGCCTATACGCCTACCCCAATCTCTTGGCGTTTGTGCCCGGGGGCAGCCAGCTCATGGCTGCTACCGTCCCGGCTGTGGCGCAGGCGCTTGCCCGGCCGACAACCCCGGCGCCAACCGCGGCCTTGAGCCAGGTGGCGTTTCCAACGCTGCCGCCCGAATGGACCGCCACCCAGACCCCGACGATCACCTCCACGCCAAACCCACGGACACCGACGCCCGAGCCGAGCGCGACCTCGCCACTGCCCACGCGCACCGCCACCCGCACGCCGACGCCGGTTCACACGCCGACGCGGACCCCCAGCCGGACGCCGGCTGGGCCAACGCCCCTGCCGACCAAAACGCGCTCCCCTTTCAACTACACGCTTCAGCCAGGCAGCCCGACCTATCTCTCCAACTTCCTCAACAACGCCGCCTGCGGCTGGTTCGGCATCGCCGGCCGGGCCTTCGGCGTGGATGACCGCCCCATGATCGCGCTCATGGTCAAAGTCATCTCGGCCGGCGCCGAGCTGCCTCCGGTGCTGACCGGCAGCTCGCCGGCTATCGGTCCCGGCGGATATGAAGTCTACCTGGGCGACCACCCGGTCGCGTCGACGGACGTCTACAAAATCCAGCTTTTCAGCAACACGGGTGCGGCCCTGTCCGAGCAGTACAGCATCAGGACGGAGGGCGACTGCACGAAGAACCTGATCATGGTGAACTTCGTGCAGAACCATTAGGGGCGGGGATGGCGGATGCACCTGCTATAATCGGCGCGTGGGCACGCTTTTCCTGGTCGCCACGCCGATTGGCAACCTTGAGGACGTGACGGCGCGCGCCCTGCGCGTTCTGCGCGAGGTCAGCCTGATCGCGGCCGAAGACACGCGCCACACTGGGCAGCTGCTGGCGCACTTCAACCTCCACACCCGCCTCACCAGCTATTTCGAGCATAACAAACACGAGAAGCTCAGCCAGGTCCTCGCCGCGCTGGAGGCTGGCGACGTGGCGTTGGTCTCAGACGCGGGCACTCCCAACCTGTCGGACCCGGGCTATGAGCTCGTGCGGGCCGCGCTGGCAGCCGGGCACGCCGTCGTGCCCGTGCCGGGGGCCTCGGCGCTGCTGGCCGCCCTGACCGCGTCTGGTTTGCCCACCGACAGCTTCACGTATCTGGGCTTTCTGCCCCGCAAGGGCCAGGAGCGGCGTGATTTGCTGGCGGAGGTCGCGGGGCAGCGGCGCACCTTGGTCGCCTTTGAGGCGCCCCATCGGCTCCTGGCAGCGCTGGCCGACGTGGAAGCGGTCTTGGGGGATCGGCCGGTGGCGGTGGCGCGCGAGCTCACCAAACTCCACGAAGAGGTTTTTCGAGGAACGGTCACGATGGCGCGGCAGCACTTCGCCCGCAAGGAGGTGTTGGGCGAGGTGACGCTGGTCATTGGCGGGGCGGTGGCCGCGGCGCGGCCGGCGTGGGCCGAAGCTGAGGTGCAGGCCGAGGTGGCGCGGCTGATGGGTGACGGGCTAGGAAGCAAGGAGGCCGCGCGGCAGGTGGCTGAGCGCGCCGGCTGGCCCCAGCGCGATGTGTACCGCATCGCCAGCCGCACGGAGCCGAGGGTTGGGGGGTAGAACTTGGACCGGCCGGCTTTTCAAGTAAGCGCCTGGGCTGAGCTGGGAAGAAAGCGATTACGACGCGATGAACCTCGACGATTTGGATCGCCTGCGGTCATTGGATTCAACGCACATCGGGTCGGCGCTTGACGCGCTGCCAGACGAGGTGGGCGCCGCGTGGGGCTTGGCGGCGCGCCAGCCATTGCCGGATGCCTGGCGCGCGGCGCGGCACGTGCTCCTGGCGGGGGTAGGCAACGGCGCGCTGGCGGCAGAATTCGCGGCTGGGCTGGCGGCGCAGGAATGCCCGGTGCCGCTGGCCG
>JADLEU010000251.1 GCA_020845955.1 Anaerolineales bacterium | reverse complement strand
TTAGGGGACATGTGGCACTTTAGCAGCCCTCAGATCGTGTTCGGTCCGGATGCCCTGACCCACCTGGCGCAGTTGGCCGGCCGCCAGGCCTTCGTCGTGACCGATCCCACCCTACTGCGTCTGGGCCCGGTCGAGCGAGTCCAGGAGCAGTTGGCCGCTGCCTCCATACCGGCCGAGGTCTTTGCGGAGGTCGAGCCCGACCCGTGTCTGGAAACGGTGCGCCGGTGCGCCGCGGCCATGACGGCCGCCGGGCCCGACTGGATCATTGGCCTGGGGGGCGGCTCGTGCCTCGACGTGTCCAAGGCGGCCTGGCTGCTCTACGAGCGCCCCGACGTTGACCCAGCCGCGATCAACCCCTTCGACACCTTTGGCCTGCGGCGCCGAGCTCGGCTCATTGCCATCCCGACCACCTCAGGCACTGGCTCCGAAGCCACCTGGGCCGTGGTGCTGACCGACTGCGCTGCCGGCCGCAAACTGGCGCTTGGGGCGCGCGAACTGCAGCCCGACCTGGCCATCGTCGACCCGTCTCTGGTCAAGTCGCTGCCAGCCGGCCTCACCGCCGATACTGGCCTGGATGCTCTCACGCACGCGATTGAGGGCTATGCCTGCACCTGGCACAATGACTTTGCGGACGGCCTGTGTCTTAAGGCTATCCAGCTCATATTCGAGTATCTCCCGCGCGCCTACGCCGACGGCGCCGACGAAACGGCTCGCGAGCACATGCACAATGCGGCGACCATCGCCGGGCTGGGCTTTGGGAACAGTATGACGGCCCTGGCGCACGCGATGGGCCACGCGCTGGGCGCCCATTTCCACGTTCCACATGGCCGCGCGGTGAGTCTGTGCTTGCCATACACCATGCAGTTCGCGGCTCAGCCTGGCGGCAGCCGTTACCACGAGATCGCTCGATTTCTCCATCTGCCGGCCGCTGGTGAACAAGAGGGCGCGGCCAGCTTGATAAGCGCTGTGCGCGCGCTGCGCGCCTCGCTGGCCGAGCCAGCCAGCATTGCCGGCTTCGGCGTTGGCGCCGGTGACTTTAGGGCCGCGCTGCCGGCGTTGGTGGCTGATGCCGAGCTGGACACCGACATCGTCACCAGCGCCCGTGTCCCCACGAGCGCCGAGCTGCGGCGGTTGTTTGAGTACGCCTATGCCGGCCGCGACGTCGACTTCTGAGCCATCGGCTGCCGAGGCCGTCAATCCATCCCCGCGGCTGGGGCTGGCGCTTGGCGGAGGCGTGGCGCGGGCGCCGGCACACCTGGGGGCGCTGGCGGTGCTCGAAACGGCCGGCGTGCCTATCGCCTGCGTGGCCGGCTCAAGTGCCGGCGCGATTGTTGGCGCCATCTTCTGCGCCGGCGTCACCCTGGCCAGGACCCAGGAGCTCGTTGGCACGTTCAATTGGTGGCGCATTGCGCGCCCCGTGTGGCCCCGCACGGGTTTCGTAAGCTTTGACCGGCTGGAGACCTGGCTGGCGGATCTCATCGGCGACATCGGCTTCGCCGATCTGCGCTTGCCGTTCGCCGTCGTGGCCACCGATCTGGAAACCGGTGAGCCCGTCATCCTGCGTGACGGCCCAGTCGCGCGCGCGGTCCACGCCAGTTGCGCGGTTCCGAGCTTTGTCGAGCCGGTGGCTGTCGCCGGCCGGCTCCTGGGAGACGGCGGCGTGTCGAATAACCTGCCGGTCGATGCGACGCGCGCCCTGGGAGCCACTTATGTGGTTGGAGTGGATCTCTTTCGGCCGTCGCTACGGCGGAGCTGGGGACCGCTGGCCTTTGGTGTGGCGGCCCTTGAGAACCTCGTCCGCCGGTCGGGTGGGGGGATCGAGGCGGCCGACTTTCTCATCTGTCCGGATCTGGCGGGCGAAAGCTACTTCCGCTTTCAACGGCGCTTGGCGCTCGTTGAGATCGGGGCTCGCGCGGCCGAGGCTCAACTGCCCGAAATCTGGGCGGCCCTGGGAGTGATGGCTCCCGGTACTGCCTCCAAGCCTTGACACGTGTCCCGTTGGCTTGGGCTGCCGATGGGTTCTTCAGCGTCCTGGCGACCATCATGCTCGCCAGGGCACAACCGCTTTCTGAAGTGGGTTCCGAAACGCAAACACCCGGCTGGCCTGGCCGCGGAGGGCGATCACCGCTGGCGCGGCTCCTGGACTGCGCTGACCCGCTCGATCTCCGCCGTCAGGGCTTCAATCTGCTGTTCAAGCTTGGCCAGGTCGGCCTTGGACGGCATACCCCGAGCGGCCAGTGCCTGTCGCAAGGCGACAGCGCTAGGCGCCTCACCCCCTTCGACGAGTTGGGCGGCGCTGGACAGCAGCCCCGCCATCCGAGCAGCCTCGGCCTTGGAAAGCTGTCCTTTATGTACCAGCGCCTCCAACCGGCGGTCGATCTCGGCCTCTACCGCGGCCGCCCAATCGGTCCCGGCGGGCGCCAACGCCTGGCGCAAGTGCTGGAGCGTGTCGCTTCCGGTGCGGATTAGGCCCGTGAGGACAGCGCCTGGCAGGCCGCCGCGCAGCCGCTTTTCCTCCTCGAAGATGATCTGGGCCTGAATTTGGGGCGTGAGGTCAGCTCCGGTGGCGTGGTCGACGACGCGCACCTCTTTGCCCTGGCGGATTAGCTCGGCGATGCCGTCCAGGGTCACATAACGCTTGGCGTCGGTGTCGTACAGCTTGCGATTGGCGTAGCGCTTGATGACTGGCATGGCGGCTCCTGGGCTGCGGCGAGGAATCAAAGGGGGAGCGGTGCCGAAGCAGCCGCTCCCCCGGCTTGTCAGGCCACCCGGCTACACCTGGGCCTTCTTGAGCTGCTCCACTTTGTTCGTCAAGGTCGCGATCTTGGCGCCCAGGGCGTCAATGTCGGCCTTGGAGGGAACATCCATGTGGTCAAGCAGACTCTCCACGCGCTTGTCCAGTTCCTTCTCAACCCCCTTGCGGCGCTTGGCGCTCACTTCGCGGATCAGCTTGCGCGCGTCCTTTTCGGCGATCTCGCCGCGCTCGACCAGGCGGTTGACGAAGTCGACGGCCTCGTCTTGTGCCAGCGCGGCGGCCCCGACGGCGGCCAACACAACCTTGCGGGCCA
>JADLEU010000250.1 GCA_020845955.1 Anaerolineales bacterium | reverse complement strand
CCCAGGTGGTGTCGTCGACCTGGGTGTACTCGGTGGCCAGCAGCGGCTGGAGCTCGCCGGCGGCGTCGCGGGTGAGCAGCGTCTCGTAGACGTTCTCGTTCACCGCGCGGCCGTTGCCATCTTCGCTCACCTGCGGGTCGAGCGTGGCCGGGTCTTCGGCCAGCACGATGGTGATTTCGGTCTTCTCGCCCGAGGGGGCCGTGGTGGCGGCCGGGGCCTGGGTGTCGGCCGGCGCCGAGGTCGCGGCGGGGGCCTGGGTATCAGCCGGCGCCGAGGTCGCGGCGGGGGCCTGGGTCGGCGCGGCGGTGGTGGCGCCGCCGCCGCAGGCGGTGATGAGCAGAGTGGTGATCATCACCAGGGCTAGCAACTGCCCAATCCTCTTCATGGTCTCACTCCTCCTGTGAGCTAGACTGATGACATTTCGGACCAGCTTGCTTGGGGTGCGGGTGGACGAAAATCGTGCGCTCAGGTGATGGCCTCCTTGTCTCGCCGGTGGGCCGCGCGCGCCGCGCGGCGATCCCCGCTCAGGGGTGGGCCCCCTCGTTGTCGGCCGCGGCTTGCAGCCACTTCTCGACGGGCGGGGTCTCAGTGACTTCCGACTCGGACAGCACGTCGATGAAGGTGGGCCGGCCGCTGGCCAACGCGCCGCGCAGGACCGGCTCGAGGGCCGCCGGGTCGTCGACCCGGACGGCATCCAGGCCGAACCCGCGGGCGATGCCGGCATAGTCAGTGTCGGCCGAAAAGTCCACGGATAGATAACGCCGGTCACGGTAAAGGTGCTGGAGGGTTTTGATCCAGCCGAACTGAGCGTTGTTGAAGAGCAGCAGCACGATGGGCAGCTTGAGGCGGGCAATGGTTTCCAGCTCGCCGCAGCTCATGCCGAAGCTGCCGTCGCCCACCAGGCCGACGACGGGCGCCTGCGGGCGGGCCAGCCTGGCGCCGATAGCGCCGGGGATGGCATAGCCCAGGCCGCCGTAGCCGCGCGGGATGATGATGTGGCGGCCGGCCGGGCTAGGGTAGTAGGCCGAGGTGAAGGGCGTGCCGGTGCCGGCGTCGGCCACGATGACCGAGCCGGTGGGCAGGCATTCGCGCAGCGCGCGCATCACGCGCTGCGGCTTGATCGGGACGTCCTGGGCCGCCAGCTTGGGCGCCTCGCGCGTCCACCAGGCGGCGCGCAGGCCGGCAAAGTCGGTCCATGGCTCGCGGCCCAGGGCGCCGTCCTGGCTGGCCAGTTGGCCGTGCACGCTGGCCGTCAGGCTGCGCAGCGTCGTGCGGGCATCGCCGGCCAGGCCCACCGCCGCCGGGTAGGTGTTGCCGATTTCCGCCGGGTCGGCGTCGAGCTGCAAGATGGACACCTGGTCCCGGTTGGCGGGCAGGGTCCAATTGAGGGTCGTCACTGAATCGGTCTTGCAGCCAACGAACAGCACCAGGTCGGCCGTGGCGACGACCTCGTTGGCATAGGGGCGGGCGCCATTGCCGCCCACCACGCCCAAGCTGAGCGGATGGGTCTCGTCGATGCTGCCCTGTCCGTTGATTGAGGTGCCGACCGGCAGGCTGAGCAGCTCGGCCAGCTCGGTCAGCTCGGCCCAGGCGCCCGAAATCATTGTGCCGCCGCCCGCTACCACTACGGGGCGCTGAGCCTGCAGCAGCAGCCGGGCGGCCTGGGCCACGGCCTCGGGCTCGGCCCCGGCGCGGTAGGCGGGGTAGGCGCGGCAGGCGGCTTCGGCGTACAGACCACCGGCCTGGGCGTGTTCGCCGAGCGGTTCTTCGAGCACGTCTTCGGGCAGCGTGATCTGCACCGGGCCGGGGCGGCCGGTGGTGGCGATGCGGAAGGCCTTGCGCAGCACCTCGGGCACGTGGTCGCCGCGCTTGAGCATCGTGCGCCACTTGGTGACGGCGCCGAAGAGCTGGCCCTGGTTGAGCTCGGTGAGGACGTTGCGGCCCTCGGTCTCCAGCGGGATGTCGGAGGTGAAGGCGATCACTGGGATCGAGGACGCATTAGCCTCGGCCAGGCCCGGGATGAGGTACAGCGCACCGGCGCCACTGGGGGCCTCGCACACACCCGGCCGGCCGCTCAGGCGGGCGTAGACGTCGGCCATGTAGGATGCGCCGCGCTCGTCGCGGGCCATGATGTGGTTCAGGCTGCCACGCTGCTGACGCAGGGCGTCGTAGAACGGGATGGAGGTGTCGCCGGGGACGCCAAAGACGTAATTGACCTCGTAGGCCTTGAGCATGGCTACGATGGCCTCAGCCGCATTAAGACTCACGCGTGATCTCCGTTGTGGTGGCTCTTGGCGAGGGCGGGATGGTTGGCGCCAGCCGGGAGAGGCTCCCGCGCCGGGCCGGCGCCTCGGGCAGGGGCGGCGGCGTAGGCGCCAAGGGCGAGAGCGCCATCGCCGTCGCCGGCGAAATCGCGCACCACGCTGTCGAGGTGAGCGCGCATGGCGTTTTCAGCCTGTTTGGCGTCGCCGGTGCGTAGGGCCGCCAGAACGCGGCGATGTTCGTGGCCCGACTTTTCCAGCCGGCCTTGCAGCAGGTTGGACAGGCGCCGCAGGCGGCGGAGCTGCTCCTCGAGCTTGTCCAGGATCGGCCTGAGGCGGCGGTTGTCGGCGCGCTCGTGGATCACCGCGTGGAATTGGGCGCCGAAGACCGAACAGGCGTCGACTTCGCCGTGCGCGAGAGCAGCGTCGGCCTGGTCGAGCAGATCCTCAGCAGCGTCGAGGTCACGCAGCGAAAAGACCGGGGTAGCCAGCCGGGCGGCCAGACCTTCGAGCACCGCGCGCAGCTCGAAAATCTCGGTGGCGTCGCGGATGGCGACTTCGGAAACGTGTGTGCCCTTGTAGGGGATTTTCGTGACGAGCCCATCACGCTCGAGGGTGAGCAGGGCGTCGCGGACCGGGGTCTTGCTGGTGCCCATCTGCCGGGCCAGGTCGTCCTCCACCAAGGGGCTGCCTGGCTTGATCTGCAAGTCCAGGATCGCCTCTTTAAGTGTTACATAAACGCGCTCGGTCAGCGTCATGCCAGCACTGACTGGCGTAAGCTTGAACGGCATGTCAGTCATGGGCCACCTTTCCCTTGACGTCTGCCATATATCGTATATGATACATGATGCAGCAACAAAATATACGATATTAATCACCCTGTCAAGTTGACAAATCGGGTGAACTCGCTAAAGTCGAAGCACCGTTTACCTGACAGGAGACCTTCAGAATGCGACACGCCAAGTATCGCCCGGGCTCGTTAGTCTTGTTGCGCCAACTCGACAATAACGGCAATGTCGCTACTGTCTGGGGCGGTGAGGTCACCGCTTCGCGACCCAAGGAGCTCACCCTGCTAGCGATCGAGATGGTCTACCAGCAGCAGGCCTGGCACGCGGTGGGGGAGTTCCGTGAGGTGAAGGCCCCGCCGCACAAGCAGCCTTACAAGTGGGATTTCCCGCGTCTCTTGGTGCAGTTCGAAGCCAACCGGGTCGATTTGGAAGCTCGGCCCGTTATCCAAGCCGCGCTGGAGCGCCACCGCCTGGCGGCTTCGGCCGGCTCGGGAGAATCCGAGGCCTGACGGCCATTACTCATCCTTACAGGAGCCCAGCCGACCCATGGACTTTTCTCTCTCAGAAGAGCACCTGATGGTGCAGAAGATGGTGCGCGATTTCTGCGAAAAGGAAGTGGCGCCTATCATCAAGGCGTCTGACCGCGAGCAGACGATGCACCCCAGCATCCTGCCGCGCCTGGGTGAGCTGGGCATCCTAGGCATCTGTATCCCCGAGAAGTACGGCGGCCAGGGTTTCGATTACATCAGCCTGGGTCTGGTGTGCGAGGAACTGGAGGCCTGCGACACCAGCCTGCGCGTGATTATGTCGGTGCACATGGGTCTTAACAGCCTGGCAGTGCTGCAGTGGGGGTCGGAAGCGCAAAAACAGCGCTTCCTTGCGCCGCAGGCGCGTGGCGAGAAATACGCAATGTTCGGGCTGACCGAGCCAGGCGTCGGCTCGGACGTGGCCAACATGGCCTCCACAGCCCGCCGCGACGGCGACGATTACATTGTCAACGGCGAGAAGATGTGGATCTCGCTGGCGACCAAGGCGCACCACATTCTGTGGGTGGCGCGCACCAACCCCGAGCGGCCCGACCCGCACGACCAACTCTCGGCCTTCCTGATCGAGACCGACCAGCCAGGCGTTACCCGCGGCGACATCCACGGCAAGTTAGGGGTGCGCGCTGGCTCGACCGGCTGGGTGAACTGCGCCGACGTGCGCGTGCCGGCTGCCAACCGCCTGGGAGAAGAGGGCGAGGGCTTCAAAATCGCCATGTCATGCCTGGACAACGGGCGCTACACCGTGGGCTCGGGCGCGGTGGGGCTGATCCGCGCCTCGCTGGAGGCCAGCGTACACTACGCCAACAGCCGCAAGACTTTCGGGCGCGAGATCGGCCGTCACCAGCTCATCCAGCAGAAGATCGCGCGCATGGTGCGCGACTACGAGATGGGGCGGCTGCTGTACCTGCGCGCCGGCTGGATGAAGAACCAGGGGCTGCGCAACACCAAGGAGACCTCGCTGTGCAAGTGGTTCGCCACCGACGCGTCCTTTGAGGCCGCGCACGAGGCCATCCAGATCCACGGCGCTTACGGCTACAGCGACGAGTACGACGTGGAGCGCTTCCTGCGCAACAGCCGCGGCGCCATCATCTATGAAGGCACCAGCGAAATCCACCAACTGATGCAGGCCGGGTATGCCCTGGGCTACCGCGCCGACGGCGCGCTGCGCTGCGATCTGCCGGCCTACGACGAGCGCGTCTGGCGCGGCGTGGCCGAGGCAGCCT
>JADLEU010000249.1 GCA_020845955.1 Anaerolineales bacterium | reverse complement strand
TCGGCCCAGGTGCCGCCTGGTGCGGGGACGCCCGGCCGCAAGAGGACCACGTGATCGACGTGCTGCCTGGTGCGGCTGAAGATATCGGATTTCGGACACATTGAGCAGGGTCCGCGGCCTAACACACAGGGCCCGAGCGGCTTAGCCGCTCGGGCCCTGGTGGCCTGGGACACATCCTTGCTTCGGAGGCGGCCAGGCCCGCGCCGCGTTCCTGGGGTGGCGCCGTGGCTGCGCCTAGGCGGGGACCGCTTCCGCTTCCGCCTCGGCCTGCTTGATGATCTCCAGCTCGATCGCGATGGTGATCGTATCGCCGACCAGCACGCCGCCGGTCTCCAGCGCTACGTTCCAGTTCAGGTTCCAGTCTTTGCGGTTGATCTTGGTCGTGGCCGTGAAGCCCGCGCTGTATGGGCCCCAGGGGGACTTGACCATACCGTTGTACTCGGTGCCGAGCACCACGCTGTGGGTGATGCCGCGCATGGTCAGGTCGCCCGTGATCCGGCCGTGGGTGTCGTCAATCACTTCGACCTTGGTGCTCCTGAAGGTCAGGTAGGGATGGTTCTCCGCGTCAAAGAAGTCAGCCGAGCGCAAGTGCGCGTCGCGCTTCTCGTCGCGGGTGTTGAGGCTGGCCACCTCAACCTGCACGTCCACGCGCGAGCCGCTAGGCTGGGCTTCATTGAAGTCCACCGTTCCGCTCACGTTCTCAAACTCGCCGTGCACCGTGCTGATCATCATGTGCCGCACCGAAAATCCAACGCGGGTGTGGGCATTGTCAATTATCCAGGTCATCTTCTGTGTCTCCTTGGCGTTCACGCCATAGCGTTATTGTATTGGCCTGAGCATAACCGCCCGGCGTGACCAGTCTGTCAACGGGAGCGTAAACGCCGGCGTGAACACGGCCGTAGACAGGCGCCCCGGTTGGGGCCAAACAGCCGTCCGGCACACAAACCGGCCGCCAACCTCAGCTATCCGGTAAGTGGCGTTCAACGGAATGTCCACCTCGCACCGCTGGGCGAAGCACGATCGAAACAGACGGTCGCGGTGGCCGTGCTCAGCCGGCCTCCCCCAGCCGGGCCGCCATGGCCTCGACCTCGGCCAGCAGCCGGACCCGGCCGCCGCTCTCCGCAAAGGCGCGCACTTCGGCCAGGCGCTCGCGCGCCTCCGCGGCCGGCAGCAGCGGCGCCAGCCACAGCCGGATCTGCGCCGCCAGGTGACGCGTGCCCACCGCGTCGGCCTGAGCCATCGCGGCTGAGAGACGATACAGCGCCAGGGTGCTCTCGCCCCGCGCCAGGGCGACCAACCCCAGGTTGGCCGTCAGCCCGGCGACGCGCTCGGGCATCGCCAGCCGCCGGGCCAGCGCCAGGCCCTCGTTGAAGTGCCGCTCCGCCGCCTGGGGGTCGCCGCGCGCCAGCGCGATCTCGCCCAGGGTCGAGTGCAGGTACGACATCAGGGGGAACTGGCCCTGCGCCTGGGCGAGCTGCAGGCCGGCCTCGGCCTGCGCGCGCGCGTCCGGGTCGCCGGGGCTGAGCAGGTGCAGGTGGTAAGCCAGGTTATTGCGCGCCAGGATGCGGTATGGCTGCGCGCCGGGATAGCCGCTGTAGTCGGCAATCTCGATCGCCTCGCGGTACTGCGCCACGGCGGCCGGCAGGTCGCCAAGCTGAGCGGCGACGCCGCCCAACTCGAAAACTACCCGCGCCCGGCGCCCGGGGTCAGCCTCCCCGCGCGCCGCGGCCTCGCGCAAGCGCTCGAGCGCGGCCCGCAAGTGCTGGCTGGCGCTGGCCAGGTCGGCGCCTTCTAGCGAATCGGCCGTGCCGATCAAGAACTCGGCCGTGGCCGCGCGGTCGGCCGAAGCGGTCCCGGCCAGCACTTGCCGCGCCAGGCCGCGCACCTCGCCGTAGCGCGCCTGATAGAGCTGCACCTGGGCCATCAAGAGCTGGACCGCTTCGACCTGGGCGTCATCGCCCTCGTCGCGCGCCAAGGTCAACGCCAGCCGCAGCACCTCCGAGGCCCGGTTGGCGTCGCCGGCATTGAGGTAGACCTCGCCCAGTTGCTGCGCGAGGTCCAGGCGCTGCCGCGCGCTTTCAGTGGCTTGCAGGGCCTGCTCGAAGAAGGCCGCTGCCTCGGTCCAGGCGGCCAGCCTGGCCGCCAGTTGGCCAGCGCGCCGGGCATAGGGCGCCGCGCGCTCGAGCTCGTTGCCCTCGGCGAAATGCCACGCCACCACCCCCGCCACCGCGTCTAGCCGCTGGCGTCCATAGACCTGCTCGAGCGCCTCGGCCACGCGCCGGTGCAGCCGGCGGTGGCGCGGCTCGCCCACCTCGCGGTAGGCCACCTCCATCGTCAAGCTGTGGTCGAAGGTGAGGTAGGTCAATTGCGGCAAGTCCAGAGAACGGCCGACCTCGGCGCCGCCGGGCGCGGCCGCGGCGTCGATCAGTCCGGCAGCGCGCAGCTCATCCAGCGCGTCGAGCGCGGCCGATTCCGAGAGGCCGGCCGCGCGGTAGACGACCTCGAACGCGAATTCGCGCCCGGCTGCCACGCCCGCATCGAGCACGCGCCGGGCCCCATCCGACAAGCGGGCGAGCCGAGATTGGATCAGGCTATACACCGTCTGCGGGAGAACCGGCCCTTCGCCCAGCGCCGACAACTCCAGTCCGCCGGCAGGATTGAGCAGGCCGTGCTCGCTGGCGTGCCGCAGCAGCGCCACCAGGACGTAGGGGCTGCCCTCGGAGGCGCTTAGCAGCCACTCGGCCAGGGCACGGACCTCGTCTGCCTGGCGGACGCCTGGCGCACGGGCGGCCGTCCACTGCTGCGCCAGCGCGCTCACCTCGGTCGGGCCTAGACGGCTCAGGCTCAGGCGCGCCAGCCGATCTTCGCGCACCAGGTTGGTGAGCAGCGCGGCCAGGGCGGTGTCGCTCGCCGCCGGGCGCGCGGCCACTAGGTAGAGCAGGTCGGCCTCGTCGGCCTGCGCGCGGCGGTGGAGGTAGTTGAGCAGGCCCAGCGTGGAGGCGTCGGCCCACTGCGCGTCGTCGATGAAGACAGCGGCCGGGCGCTGGCGGGCGATGGCTGCCAGGAATTGATGGACCGCCTCCCACAGGCGCGGCTCATCAGGCGCGCTGCCGGGCGGCGCCTGTCCGGCGGATAACTCAGGCAGCAGGCGCCCGATCTCGGCCAGCCACACGGGCGCCAGCCCGCTGGCCGAAAGCCCGGCCTGCAGCGCCGGCCAGGCCGGGTGAGCCAGCAAGTGGCGCAGCGCCTCGATGATGGGCTGATAGGGCAGCGCCTGCTCCAGGTCGCGCGCGCTGCCCCGCAGCGCCAGCGTGCCCGACGCCAGCAGGAACTCTTGGGCCAGGCGCGTCTTGCCGATCCCCGGTTCGCCCTCGATCACCACCAGGCGGCGCGCGCTGCGCGGCGTGTGCGGCTCCAACTGGGCCCCCAGCCGCGCCAGCTCATCAGCCCGCCCGACGAAAGGTGCCGGCGGCGCGGCCGCCGCGGGGCCCGCGACCGCCGGCCGCGAGGCTTCGGGTAGCGGGCCGGCTGGCGCGGCCGGCCGGGGCAGGCTGTCGGTGAGGATGGCGTCGTAGAGCGCGCGGGTCTCGCCCATCGGTAGCACGCCCATCTCGTCGTCGAGCAGTTGGCGCAGTTGGGCATAGCGGCGGATTGCGCCGGCCCGGTCGCCGGCTAGGTAGTGCAGGCGCAGGGCCATGCGCTGCAGGTCTTCCTGCAGGGCATCAAAAGCCAGGGCGCGGTCGACGGTTTCGAGCGCGCCCGCGAAATCGCCCCGCGCTTCTTGAATGGCGGCCAGGATCGCCAGCCCGCGCACGGCCAGCCGCCGGCAGCGCTCGCGCTCAAGCGCCGCCCAGTCGTCAAAGCTAGGTGTGCCTGCCAGGCTGAAGCCTTCCAGGAAGTCGCCCCGGTAGAGCGCCAACCCGGCGCGTAGTTGGTCTGGGCCGGGGCGCGGACCGCGCAAGTGCGCCTCGAATGCGCGCACGTCTACCCGCGTCTCCGGCGCGAGGGCCAGCCGGCCGTCGTCGGCTAGCAAGGCTGGTCCCAATAGCTTGCGCAGCCCGTGCAGCGTCGTGCGCAGCGTCTGTTGTGCCGCCGGGCGGTCCAGGTCGGGCCAGAGCACGCTCAAAAGCTGTTCGCGCGTCACGGGCTCCGAGTGCGCGGCAAGGAAGTAGACCAGCGCGCGGCTCTTGCGCCGCGCCAGGCGCAGCGTTTCGCCGTCACGCTGCAGGCGCGGCGGCCCCAGCAGGTCAATCGACAGCATGCCGGCAGTATAGCGCAGGGCGCACCCGCGCTGGAGGCAGTCTGTCCTACTGTTTGGCCGGCTCTTCTGCGGCTAAGCAACCTGGATGCGCCCTGGGCCACCGGTAGCGGCGCCTCTGGCAGGCTCCGGGCGGAAAGCGCCGATTTAAGGTTAAGGGGCTGATGAAACCGATATAATCGCAACAGGTGACTGAGCCCCCTGTGGTAACGGCAATTCAGCCGCGCGCGTCAAGTGCCCGTGTCGATTGAGGTGCTGCATGTCCCCCTTTCTCCAGTTCATCCTGGCCCTCGGATTGCTCATCGGCGCGGCGCGCCTGGGTGGATTGGCGAGCAAACGCCTGGGCCAACCGGCTGTGCTCGGAGAGCTCTTGGTGGGCGTGCTGCTGGGTCCCACGCTGCTCGATTTCTTCCGGCTGACCTGGTTCAGCGACGAGCACCTGGGCGAGCAGATTCATCACCTGGCGGATCTCGGGGTGATCCTGCTGATGTTTCTGGCCGGGTTGGAGATCGAGCTGGACGAGATGCTCAAGACCGGCCGGGCCGCGCTCACGGCCGGCCTGTTGGGCGTGCTGGTGCCGGTAGGCCTGGGGTCGGGCGTCGCGCTGCTCTTCGACTATCCGGTGGTGCTCGCCCTGTTTATGGGCGTCGTGCTCAGCGCCACCTCGGTGAGCATCTCCGCGCAGACGTTGATAGAACTGCGCGTTCTGCGCAGCCGCGAGGGCCTGGCGCTGCTGGGCGCGGCCGTCTTCGACGACATCCTTGTCATCCTGGTGCTGTCGATCTTCCTGGCGCTGGGCGGCGGGGGCGCGGGCGGCCCGGGGCAGGTAGTGATCGTGCTGGCGCGTATGGCGGCCTACCTGGCCGGCGCCGTTCTGCTCGGCTTCTGGCTGGTCCCGCGCTTGCTCGACTGGATCCACCGCCTGCCGATTTCATATGGCCTGGTATCATTTGGGATTGTGCTGGTGCTGCTCTTTGCCTGGTCGGCCGAGGTGCTGGGCGGCATCGCTGCTATTACGGGCGCCTTTCTGGTGGGGGTAGCCATGGCGCGCTCGAGTCTGCGGCAGGAGATCGAGCACAGTTTCACGACACTCACCTACGGGTTCTTCGTGCCGCTGTTCTTTGTGAACATCGGGCTGCAGGCCGATGCCCGGCAAGTAAGCGGCCGGGCGTTAGTCTTTGGCCTGGCGCTGATCCTGGTCGCCATTGTCAGCAAGATCCTGGGCAGCGGCCTGGGCGCCTGGTGGGGCGGGCTGCAGCGCGGCGAGGCGCTGCGGCTGGGCATTGGCATGGTCTCGCGCGGTGAGGTGGGGCTGATCGTCGCCAGCGTCGGGCTGAGGCAGGGGTTGATCGATACGGTGGTCTTTGCCGACATCGTGCTGGTGGTGCTGGCGACCACGCTGCTGACGCCGCTGATGCTGCGCTGGGCTTACAGCCGCGCTCGGCGCTCAGCCGGCACGCGGACCCCGGCGGAGCCCGTGGCCGCGCCGCCGCCGGGGCACCGGCCCAAGGCCAATGAAGGAGAGAAACCCTAATGCCTGTGTTGCTTGTCGCGATCCTCGACGACCCGGCGCGCATCTGGGACGTGCTGGATGCTTGGGAGGCCGCGGGGGTAGGCGATGCCACGATCTTCGACTCTACCGGGCTGCACCGGGCACAGGGCATCCGCGATGACGTGCCGCTGTTCCCCTCCGTCCACGACCTGCTCGAGGCGGCTGAGGCCCATCACCGCACCATCTGGTCGGTGGTGGCCGACGACGTGAACCTGGACGAGTTGGCGCGCGTCACAGAGGCCATCGTCGGCCCGCTGGACCAACCCCACACCGGCATCCTCTTTGCCATCCCCATTCTGAAGACCTGGGGCCTGCGCATGCCGGGGACCGGCTGACGACGCCCCCCGCCTCTAACTCAACGCCACAACCGAAATGGCCGCTGGCGGCAGCGCGCCATGCGCCAGCGCTGCTGCCTACTGCACCGTGATCGTGATCGGCGGCGCGTCGGCGCTGTTGCCGGCCGCGTCGTAAACGCGCACCTGGATGGTGTGCGCCCCGGCGCCCGCGAGGCGCCAGCGCGTGGAGTACGGCGGCACGGTGCTGTTGGCTACCGCCACGCCGTTGACGTAGAAGACTACACGGCTCACCGACAGGTTGTCCTGCACCTGGGCCTGCAGCACGATGGACTCGTCGCCGGCCAGCGAGTAGATTGCGTTGGGCAGCGGCGCCAGCAGGCTGACCGTGGGCGGCTGGTTGTCGACTGTCACCTGAATAGTGGCGGTCTCAAAGATGAAAGGCCCGCCGGCCGGGTCGTTCTTGACGACCACCAACTGCAGCGAGTACAGCCCGTCGAGCCCGGCCGTGTTCCAGGTCTGCAGCAGGCCGTTTTCGATCTGTTCGCCCCGGTCGCCCTCGATTTGTGCCCAGGTCTGCGGGAACAGACCCTGGCCGCCTTGCACGCGGAAGAAGGCGAAGTTCTCGCCGCGGGCCGTGCCCTGGATCTCGACCAGGCCGTGGACGTAGGCGAAGGGCTGCGGCTGGGTGATCTGGGCGTCGCCGGTGGCCAGGCAGGTGCCGGCGAAGGCGTCGTACTCGGTGGGCGGCTGCTCGAGGTTGGCCGAGCGCACCCAGTCGGCCGCCTCGGGCGGCAGGATCTGGTAGTAGCGCTGCTCGACCAATTCGGGCGGGGTGCAGGCGGTGGCGCGCTTGCCGGTCTCGCGGTTGATGGCTACCGGTAGCCAGACGTTGTCGGGCGCGGTAGGCTCGGTTCCCGCGGCGAAAATCTCCTCGCGCGTGCTGCGGCAGTAGGCGGTCGGCCG
>JADLEU010000248.1 GCA_020845955.1 Anaerolineales bacterium | reverse complement strand
TTGCCCGAGTTCAGCCGGGCGTTCGGCCTGCCGGACAACTCCTGGTCCTTCAACTGGTTGGCGCGGTTGTCCCAATAGCTGATCTCGGCCGTCAGGCGCGCCTTTACGGCCGCGGCCGTCTTCTGGACGCGCGCTTCGCGCCGCTCGCGCACCTCGCGCAGATGCGGCGGCACCAGGTGCTCGGCCGCGTAGGCCAGCACCAGGGCCTCGAGGTTGGTCTTGAGCCAGTCCTGCGCCCGCAGGGCGGCGAGCTGCGGGTGTTCGTCGGAAGTGGCCGGCCGGTAGTCGAGGTACGGCGCCCAGCCGCCGCCCACGATGCGCCCGTGCGGGTCGACCTCCACGAACTGCAGCCGGCGCGAAACCACGTGGCGCGCGCCGTCAGGCCCGGGGCGCGCCGCCTGCACCGCGTGCTCCAGGTAGTGCAGCACGCGCGGGCCGGGGCTGGCCGGGTCGGGGTCCACCAGCACCGCGCCGCGCTTGAGCAGCGCGCCGTGGCGCTCCAGGATCAGGTCGATGACGGCGTCGAGCAGCGGGTGGCCGGGGCAGACGAACTCGGCCGGGCCGGGCGCGCCGGGCAGGTGGATGAGCGTCTTCTCGAACGTCACCCGTTCGTAGCGGGCCAGCACCGGCGCCGCCGCCTGCCCCGCGCTAGCGTGCCGGTCGCGCGTGCGCACCTGCACCGGCACGTGGGTCAGCTCGAACCGGCCCCGCTCGCGCTCGCGGAGCGTGCCGCCCAGCAGCCGGAAGGCCTCGATGAAGAACGCGGCGACGAAGTGCGGCTGCAGCCGGCGCGCCTGGCAGCGCTCCATCTCCTCGCGGATGGCCTGCACCCGGGTGGCGTCCAGGCTGTCGTGCGCCAGGGCGCGTTCCTCGATCAGGGCCTGCAGGTGAGCGCGGTCGAGCTTCTCGTCCATCACCTGCTGCAGCCGGGCGCGCGTCTCCGGCTGGTCGCCGTAGCGGATGGCCTCGATCAAGAGCTGGCGCAGCGGGGTCTCGGTGAACACCCGGCCCAGCACGTCGAACACCTGCCCGCCCAGCGCCAGGCGCTCGCGCTCCAGCTTGCGCAGCAGCGCCTGGAAGACGCGCCCCTCGCGGGTCTCGTTGGCCACCAGGTTCCACAGGTGGCAGACCTCGGTCTGGCCGATGCGGTGGATGCGGCCAAAGCGCTGCTCCAGCCGGTTGGGGTTCCAGGGCAGGTCGTAGTTCACCATCAGGTGCGCGCGCTGCAGGTTGATGCCTTCGCCGGCCGCGTCGGTGGCCACCAGCACCAGCACCTGCGGATCGTTCTTGAAGGCCGCTTCCATCTGGCGCCGTTCTTCGCGCCCCAGGCCGCCGTGGATGTTGATGACCGCCTCGCCGCGCCCCAGTAGGGCGCGGATCTTGCCGGTCAGGTAGTTGAGGGTGTCGCGGTGCTCGGTGAAGATGATCAGCTTGCGTAATCGCCTGCCCTGCTCCAGGGCCGGCGCGCCTTGCTGCAGGAGGCGCGAGAGCTCGTCCCACTTGCGGTCCACCCCGCTCTGGCGCACGCGCAGCGCCTGGGCCTCCAGCCGCCGCAGGGTGTCGATCTCTTTCTCCAGCTCGGCCACGGTGCGCGCCGCCGAGGCCTCGTCCAGCAGGCGCTCCTCGGCGGCCTCCACTTCGGCGTCGGGGACCTCTTCCAGTTCGGCGGGGTCCTCCGGCGCCAGGGACGCCCAAGGGCCGGCCAGGTCTAGCGCGGCGGTGCGGCCGCGCTGCTGGAGCCTAGTCTCGGCCAGCCGCCGCTCCAGGCGCTCGCGGCGACGGCGTAGCGACTGGTAGATGGCCTCGGGCGACGACGCCAGGCGGCGCTGCAAGATGGTCAGCGCAAAGCCGACGGCATTGCCGCGCTGGCCGTCCAGCCGGTCGGCGCGGTTCATCTCATCCACGACGTAGTCGGTCACCTGGGTGTAGAGCGCGGCTTCCTGGTCAGAAAGGGCATACTCCACGCTGTAGGCCAGGCGCTCGGGGAACAGCGGCGTGCCGTCGAACTTGAGCAGGCTCTCCTTCACCAGCCGGCGCATCAGGTCCGAGGTATCGCTGGCGTGCGCGCCGTCGCGGAAGCGGCCTTCAAACCGGTCGGCGTCCAGCAGCGCCATGAAGAGCTGGAAGTCTTCTTCTTTGCCGTTGTGGGGCGTGGCCGTCATCAGCAGGAAGTGGCGGCACAGGCCGGCCAGCCGCTGGCCCAATTGGTAGCGCTTGGTGAGTTTCACCTCGCCGCCGAAGTACGACGCCGACATCTTGTGGGCCTCGTCGCAGATGATCAGGTCCCACTCCGTCTGGGCCAGCTTCTCCTGCAGCTCGTCGTTGCGCGCCAGGTGGTCGAGCCGCGTGATGAGCAGGTCGTGGTCGTTGAAGGGGTTGCCGCCGCGGCTGGCGTCGATCATCTCGCGGTAGAGGATCTCGAACGGCAGCCCGAACTTGCTGCCCAGCTCGTCCTGCCACTGCTCCACCAGGTTGCCCGGCGCTACCACCAGGCAGCGGCGCAGGTCGCCGCGGATCAGCAGCTCCTTGATGAGCAAGCCGGCCATGATGGTCTTGCCCGCGCCGGGGTCGTCGGCCAGCAGGAAGCGCAACGGCTGGCGCGGCAGCATGTGCTCGTAAACAGCCGTGATCTGGTGCGGCAGCGGCTCGATCAGCGAGGTGTGCACCGCCAGCACCGGGTCGAACAGGTAGGCCAGCCGGATGCGCTTGGCCTCCGACACCAGGCGCAGCAGCGCGCCATCGCCGTCGAAGCTCCAGGCCGGGCTGCCGGTGACGACTTCCAGCGCGGGCTCGTTGTCGCGATAGAGCAGGGTGTTGTCCACCCGGCCCTGGGCGTCCTTATAGGTCAACTCGATCACGTCCGAGCCGTGCCAGGCCGCCGCCACGACGACGGCGATTTGGCCGGGGATGAGGCCCTTGACGTTGGCGCCTGGCGTCAATTCTTCGAGTCTGGCCATCAACAAAAACCCGGCAGGCATGGCCGGGTGAAAAGCTGCTGGCGCGGCGGTTTCCCCCTGGCAGCCGCAAACGACAGCGCGTGCTCGATTCAAGCTGCCTAGCTTTGGGCCATTGTAGGCGGATTACGAGATCGGGCAAGCGGAACGGGCTCAGGCCAGCCCATCGGTCGCGGGAAACGCGTTTGATTTGCGCGAGGCCAGGCTGGCGCCGGACGTCAGCCCGCCCGTGGAGGCGAAAGATCTGCCGCTGCTGGGCGCGTTTAGTCGTTCAGCTCGCGCATGGTGCCGGTGGTCATGAAGACCACCCGCTCGGCGATGTTGGTGACACGGTCGCCGATGCGCTCGAGGTTGTGGGCGCACCACAGCAGGTAGGTGCCGCGCGCCAGGCTGTCGGGGTCGCGCGACATGATGGCCAGCAACTCGTCGAAGATGGCCTTGTAGAGGTGGTCGATCTCGTCGTCGGCGCCGGCTGCCTGGCGGGCCGCGGCGGCGTCGTGGGTCACGAAGGCGTCCAGCCCGCGGCGCAGCATATCGCGGGCGACCGAGGCCATGCGCGGCAGGTCGACCAGCGGTTTGAGCAGCGGCTCGTTGCCCATGCGCAGCACGGTCTTGGCGATGCCGGTGGCGTGGTCGGCCATGCGCTCCAGGTCGTTGACGATGTTCATGGCCGCGATGATGACGCGCAGGTCGGAGGCGGCCGGCTGCTGGGTGGCGATGAGGGTCAGGCATTCCTCCTCGACCGTGAAGCGCAGGTCGTTGATGGCGGTGTCGTCGGCGATGATCTGGCGCGCCAGGGTGTGGTCCTGCGCCTGCAGCGCCCGCAGCGAGCGCTCGATGGCGGCGTCCACCAACTGGCCCATCCACAGGATGTTGTCGCGGAGCTCGATCAGCTTTTGGTCGAAGACGCCGCGGTGTCCGGTCGTCATGGCTCGCCTTTCTCCAGCCTGCTCTCGCCCAGGGGCCGGTCCCCACTATGCCGCCACTTTACTGCGATTGGGGGAAGGGTGCAATAGTGGAAGCGGGAGGGGAGCGGTCAAGCAGGCAAGGTTGGAGAGGGAGGAGTGAGTGGTGGAAGGTCGGACGCTGGAAGGGGTGAGGCGGGTATAATGCGGGAGCGGGCGGTGAATTCCGGTGCGTGTGAAGAATTGGCGGGGATGGTTCCTGGTTGGCCTGGCGGCGCTGCTGCCGGCTTGTGTGCCGGCGGCGGCCGGGGCGCCGGTCGAAACCGGGTTCGCGGCGGCTGAGACCTCGGCGACTGGGGCGCCAACGGCCAGCGCGCTGCCAGCCGCGGCCAGGGCCAGCCCGACGGCACTGCCGGCGCCCTCCGCCATCCTGGTCCCCAGCGCCACGCCTCCGCCCACCCCGGCCCTCGCTGCCAGCATCGCGGCCACGCCCTGCGCCGAGGCGCGCGGGTGGGTGCGGCGGCTGGCGGCGCCCTCGCCCCGGCTGGGCTACGACATCGACGCCCAAATCTACCTGCCGCCGTGCTACGCCAGCAGCGGCGAGCGTTACCCGGTGCTCTACCTCATCCACGGCCTGGGCTTCACCGAGGACCAGTGGGTGCGGCTGGGCGCGCCCGAGACGGCCGACGCGCTCATCGCCGCCGGCGAGATCGCGCCGCTGATCATCGTCATGCCCCGCGACCGGATCGACACCGGGCTGGACCCGGCCTTCGTGACCGACCTGGTGCCCTACCTCGACGCGAACTACCGCACGCTGGCTGACGGCCCGCACCGCGCCATCGGCGGGCTGTCGCGCGGCGGCGGCTGGGCCATCCACCTGGGGCTGCGCTACCCGAAGGTCTTTGGGCGCGTGGGCGGGCACAGCCCGGCCGTGTTCCTGGGCGACGAAAACAACGTGCTGGAGTACGCGCGCGCCATCGCCCGCGCTGGACCGGCGCCGGCGCTGTACGTGGACGTGGGCGAGGACGACGGGCAGCGCCAGAGCGCGATCTGGCTGGACCAGGTGTTTACATGGTTCGACTTTGAGCACACTTACCGGCTGCAGCCCGGCGGCCACACCGAGCAGTATTGGTCGCGAAATATGGCCGACTACCTGCGCTTCTACGCGGCCGACTGGCGCGCGGGCCGGGAGCCCTGGCGCGCGCCGGCGACGCCTGAGTCGCGGTAGGCAACCGCACCGCCATAACGCCCAAAGCCCGTGATCAACAGTCTTGGCCACTCTTGTGCGGGTGTCCGGCGCCACTGCGGCCGACCAGGCGGTTGGGCGGGCTTAACCTACACCGCACCACCAGCCACTCGGCTACTGGTAGTGCGGTGCGCAGAGGAGAATGCAACTTTCAGTATACGGTCTCGGCTGAGACAGGCGTGAATTCTGAATGAGAACTCATTAATCCTGGCCGCGCCCGGCGCGCAGCACCGCTAGAGGGAAGGCGACCACGGCGGTCAGGATGCGGCCCGCCCGCCAGGGCTGGCGCCACAAGCGGTGCAGCCACTCCAGGCCCAGGCGCTGCACCCAACGCGGCGCGCGCTGCGCCACCCCCACCACGAAGTCAAACGCGCCCCCCACCCCCAGGCTGACCGGCACGCCCAGCCGGTCCTTGTGGCGGGCGATCCACTTGTCCTGCGCCGGCGCGCCATAGGCCACCAGCAGCACGTCGGGCCGGGCCGCGCGCACCCGCTCCACCAGGGCGTCCTCCCCCGCCGGACCGGGGCTGCCGGCGAAGGCGCCGGCGATCACTAGGCCCGGCCAGCGCGCCTGGAGCGCCGCGGCCGCGGCCGGGGCCACGCCCTCGGCCGCGCCCAGGAAATACAGGCGCCAGCCATGGCGGTCCGCCAGCTCGGCCAGCCGGTAGATCAAGTCGGACCCGGCCACGCGCTCGGGCAGGCGCCGGCCGTGGTAGCGCGCGGCCCACAGCAGGCCCACCCCATCCGGCAGCACCAGGTCGGCGCCCGCCAGCACCCGATGGAACTCGGGATCGCGCCGCGCCGCCATGAGGAACTCAGGATTGGCGGTGCAGATCTGGCGCGGCACGCGCTGGGTCACGGCGGCTTCGATCCAGGCCAAGGTCTCGGCCATAGTGATGGCGTGAACGGGGAGGCCGAGGAGGGTGACGGACGGGAGGGCGGGCATGGGCAGGATAAGGGACCTTGGTCTTTTACCCCGGCAAGGTTTCAGACCCTTCTCGCAGCCATCTCCAACACCGCCAACGTCTGCTGCGCGGCGCGGTCCCAGGAGAAGCGTTGGAGCTGGACGTAGCCGCGGGCGGCGAGGCCGGCGCGCAGATTGGGCTCGCCGAGTACGCGGCCGAGCGCGGCGGCCAGCGCCTCTGTGTCCGCCGGATCCACCAGCAGGGCGGCTTCGCCGGCCAGCTCGGGCAGCGAGGCGGTGTTGGCGCAGACTACCGGCGTGCCGCAGGCCATCGCTTCGAGCACGGGGAAGCCGAAGCCCTCGTAGAGGGAGGGGAAGGCGAAGACGCGCGCGCCCGAATACAGGCCGGGCAGGTCGGCCGCGGGCACGTAGTCGAGCAGGCGCACGAAGGCGGAGCAGGCGTGCGCCTGGGCCAGCAGGGGCTCGGCCAGCCAGCCCGGCCGCCCGGCCAACACCAACGCCAGGCCCGGCCAGCGGCCGCGCAGGGCGGCCACCGCCTCCATCAGGCGCGCCAGGTTCTTGCGCGGCTGCAGGGTGCCGACGTGCAGCACGTAATCGTCCGGCAGCCCATAGCGGGCGCGCACCGGGGCCGGGTCCACGCGGGTCAGGCCCTCCGGCCCGCCCGGGTAGACCACCGTGACTTTCTCGGGCGGCGCACCGTAGAATTCGGCCAGGTCGCGCCGGGTGGCGGCTGAGTCAGCCAACAGGTGGGCGGCAAAGCGCGCCGAGAAACGGGTGGACCAGTCGAGGTAGCGCCGCTGGCCAGGCGGGTGCGCCTGGGGGAAACGGCGGTAGCCCAGATCGTGGATGGTGACGACCGTTGGCAGGGGATGGACCAGCGGCAGCACATGCGCGGGCACGAAGAGCGCGTCGGGCCGCGGGCGGCGAGCGAGTAGCTCGAACGACAGGCGCAGGTGGGTCCATAGGCGCGGGAAGGGGATCACGCGGAGGGTGGGTGCGCGGGCGCCGGGCGAGGCGGGGACAGGCGGCCAGCCGGGCGGCGGTGGGTCGCGGAAGTAGAGGCTGAAGGTGTGCGGCGAGGGCTGGGCCAGCAGGGCCTCGATGAGGCGGCGGGCGTAGCGCTCGGTGCCGGTGCGCCGCGCCACGGTCACCCGGCTGGCGTCTAGGCCGATATGCACGGGCCAGCGCCGCTCACTGGGGGGTGCGGCGGTTCCCCATCAGGTAGCTGAGCAGCAGGCCCAGCCCAAGGAGGATCAGCACCACCGGCCACAGGCGGGCGGCCTGCTCCGCGACGGCCGGACCAAGTAGTTGGAGCGTGAACAGGAGACCCACCAGGCCCACCGCCAGTCCGAGGGCGGCCGGCGCCAGCAGGCCGCGGTCGCGGGGCTTGACCAGCCACTGGGCCAGGAAGGCCGCGCCGCCGATCAGCGGGAAGACTGGCCACAGGCGACCCAGGTCGCCCCAACCGAGCGGGCCGAGGGTAATAGTCAGGAAAAAGGCGCCGATTAGCGCGCCGGTGACGCCAGTAAAGATCAAGCCGTCGTCCTGGCGCCCGCCAGCGAAGTACTGCACCAAGAAGGCCAGCCCAAAGCCCAGCGGGAACAGCGGCCAGAGATCGCCCAGGCCAGGCAGGCGCAGGCCCAGGCTGTCGGCCAGGAACCAGACGCCCAGGGCGATGAGGAGCAGCCCGGGCACCAGGGCGCCACCGCGACGAGTGTTCATATGCTTCCCCTTTCAGTGCTGGCGGCGCTGAGGGCGGCGGCGATGGCCGCCGCCGTGACGGGGCCTTCACGCAGCACCCTGGGCGCCGCGCCGGTGCAGTCGACGACGGTCGAGGGCACGCCACCGGGCACGCGCCCCCCGTCCAGGATCAGCTCAATGCGGCCCGCCAACTGCGCCAGGACATCGGCGGCCGTGAGCGTGTTGGCCTCGCCCGAACGGTTGGCGCTCGTAACCGCCATCGGGCCGACCAGTTCGAGCAGCGCGCCGGTGATAGGGTGGTCGGGCTGCCGGACGCCGACGGTGGGCAGGGGACTGATGACGGCCGGCAGCGCGCGGTGTTTGGTAAGCACCAGGGTCAGCGGGCCAGGCCAAAAGTGGCGCGCCAGGATCCGCGCCGCGGGTGACAGCTCACCGGCCACGTTGGCCAGGTCGGCCACGCGGCCGACCAGCACGGCGATGGCCTTGCCGGTAGAGCGGCCTTTTACCTGGTATAGGCGCTGGATGACGTCGGGGCGCGAGACCAGGGCGCCGACGCCATAGACGGTGTCGGTGGGAAACGCCACCAGGCCATGATAGCGGAGCACGTCCCCGGCATAGCGCAGGGCGCTGGGATCACCGGCGGGCAGGACTTCGGTGTCCACTCAGGTTAATGCGTATTTTTCGAGCGCTGCCGCGGCGCCATCGTTCCCCACGGTCGGGGCGATCCAATCGGCGGCGGCCTGCGCCGCGGGCGAGCCGCCTTCCAGCGCCACGCCCACCCCGGCCCAGGCCAGCATGGGGGCATCGTTGTCGTTGTCGCCCACGGCCAGGACGGATTCCGCCGGGATCCTCAGGTAGTCCGCCAGCCAGGCCAGCCCGGTAGCTTTGTTGAGGCCAGGAGGCGTGCCTTCGACGAGGATGGGGTGCGAGGGCACCACGGTCAGGTGCAGGCCGGCCTCGACCAGGCGCTGGCGCAGCTCGGCGGCCAGCGCGTCGCGCTCGGCGGGCGAATGCACGGCCAGGATGAACTTGTGGGGCGCCTCGGGCAGGCCGGTCAGGAAGCTGTCGACGCGCTGCCAGGGGGCCACGCTGAGGAGGTCGTCGAGCAGGGCGGCGGGGTGGTTGGACTCGCGCGGCAGGTAGATCATGCTGGGCGTTTCAAACTGTAGGTTCCAGCCGTGTGTTTCGGCCAGCCGCGTGACGATAGGAATGACGGCGGGGTCGAGGCGCACCTCGTGCAGCACGCGCCGGGCCACATAATCGTATACGAGGCCGCCCTGAAAGCAAATCAGCGGCGCGGTCAGGCCGAGCGCCGCGGCGAAGCGGCCAGCGGGCACCGGGCCGCGGCCGGTGGCGATGGTGACGGCCACGCCGCGCGCCAACACCTGTGACACGGCGGCGCACGTCCGCGGCGACAATTCCATGCCGGGGCCGACCAGGGTGTTATCGAGGTCGCAGGCCACCAGGCGGATGGGCAGGCTCATGCCGGCCGAACCGGGCCGGGCAGCGCGACCTCCAGCACACGGTCGTGGCCAGCCAGATCCGGGTGGACCTGGCAGCGAGCCGCCGGGAAGGCAGCGTACGCCAGGGATTGGGCGGCCGGTCCCTGCCCGGCGCCGATCTCCAGCAGCAGCGCGCCGCCGGGCGCCAGCCATGGTCCTGCCTGGCGCAGCAGGCGGCCCACCAGCGCCAGGCCGCCCGGGCCGCCGTCGAGGGCCAACCAGGGTTCGTGCCGGGCGACGGGCAGATCGCACAGGGCGCCTCGGTCGACGTAGGGCAGGTTGGCAGCGATCAGCTGGAAGCTGGAGGCAGGACGGCCAGGGGCCGGGAGGCTGGATGCTGGGAGGGCCGACAGGAGGTCGCTTTCGAGGAAGGTGAGGCGGCCGAGGACGCCGTGGCGCCGGGCGTTGCGGCGGGCGACGGCCAGGGCGGCGGGCGACAGGTCGACGGCCGTGATCACGGCCTGCGGCAGATTGGCCGCCAGCGCCACGGCGATGCAGCCTGAGCCGGTGCCGACGTCAAGGATGCGGCCGGGCCGGCGGGCCAGGGCCAGATCCACCAGCAGCTCGGTTTCGGGGCGCGGGACGAGCACTCCGGGTTCGACCAGGAAGTCGAGGCCGTGGAATTCGCGCTGGCCGGTGAGGTAGGCCAGCGGCTCGCCCAGGGCGGCGCGGGCGACGAGTTGCTCGTAGGCGGCCCGCTGGTCAGGCGCCACTGGCAGCTCGGGGTGGGCGAGCAGGCGGCTGCGGGTGATGCCCAGGACGTGGGCCAGCAGCGCCTGGGCGGTGAGGGTCGGCGACTCGGCGCCGGCCAGGGCAGCCAGGGCGGCCGAGAGCGCGGCGCGGGCCGCGAGCGGCGCGGCGGGGGGCCAAGCACTAGTCTTCATCGTCGGCCAGGGCCGGCGCGGGCGCCAGGCTGCCGCTGAGCTTCTCGGCCTGGTCGCGGGCGATGAGCTCGTCGATGAAGACGTCGAGGTCGCCGTCCATGACCGCGGCCAGGTTGTACGACGAGATGCCCAGGCGGTGATCCGTGACGCGCGACTGGGGGAAGTTGTAGGTGCGGATCTTCTCGCTGCGCTCGCCGGTGCCCACCTGGCCCTTGCGGTCGGCGGCCTCGGCCTGTTGGCGGCGCGTCTCCTCCAGTTCGTAGAGCCGGGCGCGCAGGATCGACATGGCGCGCAAGCGGTTCTGGGTGAGCGAGCGCTCGTCCTGGCAGGTGACCACCAGGCCGGTGGGTAGGTGGGTCAGGCGGACGGCGGTGGCGTTCTTCTGCACGTTCTGGCCGCCGGCGCTGGAGGCGCGATAGGTGTCGAGCTTGATATCGCGCTCAGGGATGTCGATCTCGACCTCGTCCACTTCGGCCATGACCGCGACGGTGGCGGTGGAGGTGTGGATGCGGCCGGCGGACTCGGTGGTGGGGACGCGCTGGACGCGATGGGCGCCAGACTCATACTTGAGGCGCGAGTAGGCGCCCTGCCCCTTGATCTGAAAGACGACCTCCTTAAAGCCGCCCACGCCGGTTTCGTTGGCCGAGAGCAGCTCGGGCCGCCAGCCGCGGTCTTCGGCGTAGCGGGTGTACATGCGGTACAGATCGGCGGCGAACAGGCCAGCCTCGTCGCCGCCGGCCGCGGCGCGGATCTCGACGATGACGCTGCGCTCGTCACGCGGATCCTTGGGGACGAGCAGCAGGCGCAGACGCTGCTCCAGCTCGACCTGGCGGGCTTCCAGGCCGCGCACCTCATCGGCGGCCATCTCACCCAGCGCGGGGTCGTCCAACAGGGCGCGGGCGCCCTCCAGGTCTTTGAGCAGGGTGCGATATTGGCGAGCGGCGGTGGCGATGGGTTCCAGGCCGGCGCGCTCCTTGGCATATTCGGCCAGGCGCGCGTAGTCAGAGGCGCCTTCGGCCAGAAGGCGGTCCAGTTCTTCGTAACGGGCCTCGATGCCCGCGAGCTTGTCCAGCATACTGCCTCGGGTAGGCCGAAAAAGACCACGCCGGGCGCGTGGTCGCTATCGATTACATTATACCGCATCCAGGCCGGGTTCAGCCGCCGTCAGGCTTCGTCGTCGTCGAAATCATCAAGGTCGACGGAGAAGGGTTCCTCAATGGCGCCCGGTTCGGCCGGCAACTCGTCAAGCGCCCCACTGAGGTCGAGATCGGCGGAAAAGTCATCATTCGCCAGGCTGGCGTCGACGTACACCTCACTGCCGTCGTCCAGGCGCACGCGCCGCGCGACGGTTTTCTCGAACAGCACGATGTCCTCCGCGCGCTGGCCAGTCTGGCTGAGCGCGTCGAAATCGGCGGCGGTAAAGCCGGGAGTGTCGGGCAGGTCGGGCAGCGTGAGGATGTGCTCGCAGATGAGGCCGCGGGCCAGCACCAGGTCGCGGGACAGGCGGATCTGGGCTGCCCGGTTGGCCTCGAGCGCGCGGATGATTTTGCGTTTGGCCTCGGCCGCGCCGATCGGCGTCATCGGCTGGCCGCGCTCAGCCCAGATGTCGATAAAGCGGCGCAGCAGGGAGTCTGGCGTCTTGGAGGGCATGACCAGGACGTCTTTGACGGCGCCGTCCCAGGGCGGGTTGTAGTCGATGAGGAATTGCAGGCCGCGCGCGCGGTTGCGCTGGGGAGTGGTGTACCACAGCACGCTGACCGCGGCCTGTGAGCCGTCGTCGATCTCGTGGGCGCTGTGGAAGGCGCCGGCGCCAGAGGCCGCCGGCAACTCGACGGCGCGGCCAAGAGCAGCCAACCAGCGTTGGGCAGTCGCGGCCTGTGACTCGGCTAGGCGGCCGCTTAGCAGGAGATCCTCGAACGCGCTGGCGTATCCCTGGCTGGCGATCCAGCCGGGCAGCCAGTTGTCCAGCAGCGCCTGGGCCTGAGGGCCGGCTGCCAGGTAGGCCGCCAACAGGACGACGGCGGCTGACTCGGGCCGCAGTCCGCGGGTGGCCGCCGTGAGGTCGGATTCCGCTTGGTCGACCGGCTGGGTCGCGAGGCGCGGCGGCTGCCAGAGCGCATCGAGGCGGCTGCGCAGCAAGGTGTCGGGTGGGAGGTTAGGGGTACGGCGTTTCTTCTTGGACACGGTCCAGACTCTACCAACAGCCTTGTCACTGGTCAATGGCCAGCCGGCGGCCGCGCAACCAGGAGGCGCTCGATGGCCGCCACCAGGCCGCCGGTCGGCGCCCCTTTGAGCGCCGCGGCGGCACCGGGCCGCGTCGTTGGCCAGAGTCAAGCAGCGCGCGGGGTCGTGGGTGGCCCAGGCGCGGCCACCCAGGCCAGGGCTGCCTGGGACCAGTCAGGGCGCGGCGCGGCCGAGCAGCTTGCCCGAGTTCAGCGCGCCTTGCGAGTCAAGGCACGCCTGACCGTCCGCGGGGCCTCCAGCCCGGCCAGATCGATTCCAGGCTGGCAACCGGCAGGTGGTCGTCACCTAGTCTAACTGCGCGCTTACGTAGTCGAGGCGCCAGGGCGGTCGTCAAGTGAGACGGTGGTGCCGCTTTGCCCCCGGCCGCGCGGCACGGCAGAAAGCGGGGAACCGCCCGGCGCGCGCTGCGGCTCGCCGGGCACCAGCGGCAACGGCTCAGGCTGAGGCCGGATGAAGAGGAGCGGGTGATGGGATTCGAACCCACGAATAACGACTTGGAAGGCCGTTGCCTTACCACTTGGCGACACCCGCGTGCCAGGGCAGAAACCCGAAAAGATTATACCTCAGGGGACAGGCGGTTGGCGATTACCCCGCTGCGCGATTGGTTGACATTCCCTCTTCTGCGGCTACACTCCCCCAAGTTCGGGCGCTGAGCGGCGGCCGGACAACCGCCATGAACCGCGACACCGTTTTGCTGATCGCTCTGGCGTTGGGCGCCGCCCTGGCGGCGCTGGCGCTGCTATCGGCCCTGGCATTGCGCGCCCGCGCGCGCCGGCGCCGGCCGGTGTGGCGTCGCATGCTGAACGAGATGGACTATTTCCGGCAGGCGCTAGCGCAGTTGTTCACAGCCCAGGGTTATCGGGTGCACGAGTATTGGACGCACCAGGATCCGCTGGACGAGGCGCCGCGCGAGGTGGTGTTCGCGCTGGAGAAGGCCGGCACGCTCTACGCGGCGCTGTGCGTGCGCTGGATTGTGCCGGTGACCTCCGAGGTCATCGGCCGGTTTGAGAAGGCGCTGGCGGCCACGCGGGCCGACGTCGGCATCATCGTAACGACCAGTATCTTCACCGACGCCGCCCTGGAGCGGGCCAAGGGCCTGCCGGTGGAGCTGTATGACCGGACGCATGTGCACAAGTGGATCGCGGCGCAGTAGCCGGCCAGCGGCGGTCGCGGCAAAGAGGCGGATCGGGCCTGTGGTGCGCGCCAGGTGGTAGGTGTCGTGCTCGATCTGGAAGAAGAGCATGCCGGACAGGCGCATAGGCTGGCAGAGGCGCGGGTGGCGGTTGGTGTGGGCAAGGGCCGCGGGCGGCAGGGTTTCGAGCCGGGCGATGGTTAACCTCCCTGGCCCGGTCCGCCAGCCACGGCGGCCTGGATCTCAATGCCGGCCAGCCGCTCGAGCGCCTTGATGAGGGCGTGGTTGCCCTCGGCGCCCAGGCCGGCCGCCTGGAGCGTGCGGTAGAGCTGAAAGACCAGCCCCGTGGCCAGCATGGGCACCCCCAGTTGATCGGCCGCACCCAGCACCAGGCGCACGTCTTTCTGCTGCAGGTCGATGGTGAAGCCGGGGCGCCAATCGCGGTCCAGGATCTGCGGGCCGCGGTTGGCCAGCATCCAGCTGCCGGCGGCGCCCGGCAGCACGGCGTCGAGGGTCTTGCGCAGGTCCAGCCCGCCGGCCTGAGCGAAGAGCAAGGCTTCGCTCATCGCCAGAGCATGGCCGACCACCAGGATCTGGTTGACGAGCTTGACCATCTGGCCATCGCCCAACCCGCCGACGTGGGTGATGGTCTTGCCCAGGGCCTGCAGCACCGGGCGGGCGCGCTCCACCTGCTCGGCCGCGCCGCCGACCATGATGCTGAGGGTGCCGTGCGCCGCGCCTTCGCTGCCGCCGCTGACGGGGGCATCCAGCAGGTAGGCACCTTTTTCGGCCAGCCGGGCGCCGAACGCGCGGGTGGCGTGCGGGCTGATCGTGCTCATGTCGATGACCAGCGCGCCGGGGCGCACGCCGTGGAGCACGCCGCGCGGGTCGTCGCCGGCGATGACGGCCTCCACGTCGGGCGTGTCGCTGACGCAGATCAAGATCAGATCACACTGGGCGGCCAGGTCGGCCGGGTCGCGGGTGGGGCGCGCGCCCTCGGCGGCCAGCGGGTCCATGCGGCTGGCGGTGCGGTTCCACACGCGCAGGTCGTAGCCTGCCTTGAGCAGGTTGCGGGCCATCCCGCGCCCCATGATGCCCAGGCCAATGAAGCCAACAGTCTCGGTCACGATGTCTCGCTTTCCCCACCGGCGTGATTGCCGGTGGGCTGTGGGCGGCATTATGGGCCAACGCGCGCGGGTTTGTCAATGCGCCCAGGACAGCCAACAGAGCCCAAGACGCGGGTGTAGGAGGCGGCCGCCAGGTGTGCCAGGGCTCGCCGCGCGGCTAGGGCCGAACGATCAGCGGCACGAAGAGGCGCCGGGGGGCAGCCACGATCGTGACGATCGGGGCTTCCAGTTGGCGCGTTTGTCCATCACCGCCGAGCTGGGCGATGTTGGCCAGCGCACCCGCCTGGCCGGGGATGACGCGCACGGTCAGGCTGAACACCTGTTGGGCCTGCGGCGCCAGCGTGCCCGTGGCCGTGAGGGTGGTCAGGCCAGACAGGCCGGGCGCGCTCACCAGGGTCAAACGAGGATCAAGCGTATCGGTCAGCCAGAAGGTGCCAGTCACCTGGCCGGTGTTCACCAGAGTGAGCATGTAGGTGAGCATACCGCCGCTGGCGACGGCCGCGGCATCGGCGGTCTTGGTCGATCCGGCGAAGCTGGCCGGCGCGGGCAGGGCCAGGCCGATCAACACCGGGTCGTGGTCGGAGGCGCGGAACTGGTCGGGCGCGTAGAGGCCGGGCGGCCGGTCTTCGCTGTTGTAGTCAAGCACTGCCGGCTCGTCGGCGTTGATGTGCCAGAAGGCTGCGCCCGCCACGTGGGCGTCGAGGCCGGGGGTCGCCAACGCATGGTCGAGGTAGCCCGAGAGCCCATCGAAGACGTAAGAGTAGCGCTCAGCGGCAGGCACGTGCCGGGCTACCTGGTCCACCAGGCCGCCGCCGGCCAGGGTCAGCACGGGGTCTTCTCCGCCGTAGGCATTCAAGTCTCCTACCACGAGGACGTCTGGGACGCGGCTGGCGGCCTGGCGCTCGGCCACGAAGTCGAGCAGCGCGGCCGCCTGGGCCGCGCGCTTAGCATTCCAGCAGCCCTGGCCATCGCCCTGGTCGGCATCGGGCCCGGAGGCCGGGCAACCGATCTTGGCTTTGAAATGGTTGACGATGACGGTAAAGACTGCGCCCGTGACGTTGTGGGTGAAGGTCTGGGCCAGCGGCGGCCGGTCGAACAACCGGTTGGGATAGTCGGGGTGATTGGTGACCTGGTAGTTAGCGGCGGTTCCCAGCGGGGTCACGCGGGCGGGCTGGTAGAGCAGGGATACCTTCACCTGCTCGCTGCCCGGCGCGGGCTCAGGCACAAAGGCAAAGGCGCCTGCCGTGGTAGCGGCGTTCAGGCCATCCACCAGGTCCTGGATGGCGCTCAGGCTGCCGGCGCCGTCGCGCTCGACCTCCATCAGACCAACCACGTCGGCGTCGAGGGCGGCCACGGCCGTGATGAGCTTGGCGCGCTGGCGCAGGAACTCGTCCAGCGTGTCGGCGCCGCGGGCGGTGGGGAAGCCGCCGCCCAGGCCATCGCCGTTAAAATAGTTGAGCAGGTTGACGCTGGCCACGCGCACATTGCCGCCCACGGGCGGCGGCGCGGCGGCGCGCGGGTTGGTGCGCGTAAAGGTCACGGGCTGGGTGGGGTGCAGGCGGTAGAAGCGAACGGCGCTGTCGGAGCTGACCGCGGCATAGTCGATTAAGCCCGTCAGGCCGGTCACCACATCCCCGGCGCGCAGGGTGTTCTCCAATCCAAGATACGGGATGGGGTCTGGATCCTGGATGCGGCTGCCATCGTCGAGCACGAGCGTGCGGCGGGTGTTCGCCTCCAGCGTCGTCCCGGGATGGCTGCCGTTGGTGGGCGCGAAGAGGCGCCCTTCGGCGGCGAGCGTCACCTGGCCGAACTGCCCGAGAAAGTAGTTCTGCGCCACCGTCAGGGTCTGAGGCACGGTCACCAGCATCCCCTCATAGCGCTCGTGGCCGCCAGGCGCGGGCACGGGCAGGGAGAGCGCGACGGGCGCCAGGGAATGGCCGGCGCCACAGGCGGTCACCGCCGTGACCGCGGCCAATTCTGTCAGGTCCCCGGTTTCGGCAACGGTGGCCGAGATGAGGAGCCGGTCGCCCAGGCTGACGGCCGGGCTATTAGACGCCACGAAGAGGCCGTCGGACGTGGCCGGGTCGCCATCTCCGGCCTCAGCTTGCAGGAAATAGCCGTTGAGGCGGGCCGCGCCCTGGTAATCGCCGGTGACGATGCCGCTCGTCCAGACCGGCTGGCCAAGATAGGGCGATATGGCGCCGGTCCCCTGAATGGCCGGAATGGGCAGGAAAGGCCCGCCGCAGTCACCGGGCCCCGCCACCGAGAGCGGCCAGGCGGCGAGGTTGTCGCTGGCGTCCGTTTCCGGCAGGGACCCGCTGAGCGCGGCCGTGTTGGTGAAGATCCCGGCGGCATTGGCCGTGGCCGTTAGCCGCACCGTGCCGCTGATCCCTGGGCTGAGCGTGCCGAGGGCCCAGGTGATGACGCCGCCCACGTGCAGGCCGCCGGCCGAGTCGGCCAAATAGTCAAACTCGCTCGGGAGGTCATCGACCAGGGCGGCGTCAAGCGGCAGGTCGCCCGTGTTGGCATAGGTCAAGGTGAAAACAGCCGGGCTGCCCAAGGCCGCCTCGGCCGGCCCCAACTTGGTAAGCGTCAGGTTGGGCGCGCCGGCCAGCGTGCCGAGCTCGGCCGTGTTGTCGGCCAGAGTGGTTTCAGACAAGGGCGTCGCGGCAGCCAGGGTCGTGGTGAACCAACTGCCCAGGCTCAGGGCCGGCGACACGACGCCGCGCACGGTCAAGGTGAGGGCGCTGCTGTAAGGCGCCAGGTCTCCGGCGAGCCAGGCCCAGGCCGACGGACCGGGCTGCGTTACGGTCAGTGGGGCGCTGGCAGTGTAGGTGATGAACTCAACGGCGGCGGGCAGCGTGTGCGTGAGGGTTACACCGGCCGCAATCGCTTCGCCAAGGTTGCGCACGCTGAGGTGATAGGCCACCTCCCCGCCGAGCGGCGCGAGCGCCGGCCCGGCCATCTCGACGGCCAGATTGGCCTGGCAGAGGCGGAGCGCCGCGGCCGTATTGCGCGGCAGTGGCGCGCCCGCCTCGAAATCGGAGGCGTTGTTATCGGTGTCGCGGCAGCCGCCCGCGGCGCGCAGCACGGCGCTAGAGTTGCTCGCCTCCGGCGCCGCTGACGTCTCGGCGCAGGAGGCGTCCGCGCCGTAGCCCACCAAGTCCACAATGGCGCTGGAGATGGGGCACTCGCCCGCCAGCGCGGCCGTGTCGCTCACCAGGGCCGCCTTGCCGGCGGCGGCCGCCAGCGACAGCGTGCCGTTGACGTCAGACGCTGGCAGGGGCAGGCCATTGGCGCCGCCGGCCAACTGCGCCAGGAAGTACTGGCCAGGGTCGACGGTCACGCCAGGCAGCGCCAGCGCCTGCCAGGCTGATCCAGACGGGCTGGCATACTGAAGCGACCAACCCGCCAGCGACACGGAGGACTGGCCGCGATTGAACAGCTCGACGTAGTCGTTCTGATAGGGTGCCCCGAGGTTGCCGCCGCCGCCGTACACCTGGCTGATGACGAGCGTGGTCGAGACGGCCGGCAGCAGCCGGGCGCGCGGCACCAGCGGGCTTGATATTGGGGCGGCCCGCGCCGCGGTCCAAGGCGCGATGGTCGCCGGCAGACCCAGCACCCAGGCCAGGAACAACCGCCTCAGCCGGAAGCGCGCCGGCCGATCGCGGCCGCAGACGGTGGAGGGCCGTGCCGTGAACGGTGGATGCCGCAAGTTGGGTCCCTGAGAACTCAGCGCAAGATCATGAGCAGGGGAAGCTGTCCAGCCTCGCGCTTCTAACGTCGCGCAACAATAGTTAGAGTCCGCGGGGCATGACCAAAGTAGGCGGACAGCAACCGGTTTTTTGTATACAATCCATTAAGAAGATGTAATTTCGCGTCTTAGGCGTAACAAAACGGTGCGATTGGCATTAATATAATAGCAGCAGCGACCTAACGCAGGGGGCATCTGGCTCTTTGAGAGTAGTAGTGGTGAGCAGGGCCAGGCGGCCGGGACGCCGTAAGGCGGACCAATGGAGTTCGCAGCCCGCACCGCCAGCCCTTGGACACGGGAGGAGAGCGATGGATCCCGTTCTGATCGGCGCCGGTATTGTGTTGGTGATTGTCCTGGCGATCTTTGGCGCGGTAAGCGTGTCGGGATTGGTGGGCCCGACGAAGCGTTGGTAGCACGGCGCCAAAGCCAGGCAAGTCCGGCCTGGGCTCGCGTCCTCCTGCGCGGGCTCCAGGCTGGGTTTGCTTAACGGCTCAGCCTCTGGCGCGGCCGGCTGCGACCACGAAGGCGGCAAAGAGGCGCTGCATCTCGGGCACATTGGGCAGGCATTCGGGGTGCCACTGCACGGCCAGCGCAAAGGGGTGCGCGGGCGCTTCGACCGCCTCGACCAGGCCATCGGGGGCGTGGGCGACCACACGCAGGGCTGGCGCCACGGCGCGGCAGGCCTGATGATGCAGGCTGTTGACCAACAACAGCGGCGCGCCGAGCGCCTGCGCCAGCCGGCTGCCAGGCGCTACCGTCACCGCATGCGGCCGCAAATCGGTGGGCAGCCCAGGTGAGTAGGCATGGCGCTCGGCCCCAGGATGGTCGGCCACGTCGGCGTACAGGCTGCCGCCCAACGCGACGTTGAGCACCTGGGCGCCGCGGCAGATTCCAAACAGGGGTCTGCCCCCCTCCACGGCCCAGCGCGCCAGGGTCAATTCGGCCGCGTCGCGTTCGCGGTCTACCCCGACCACGCCCAGGTGGGGCGGCGCGCCGTAGCAGGCCGGATCCACGTCTCCACCCCCCGAGAGCAGCACCCCGTCGACCCGGCCGTAGATCGCACGCAGCGCGGACGGCGCCAGCCCGGCCGGGATGACGACCGGCGCGCCGCCAGCCCGCTCGATCGCCGCCAGGATCAACGCCAGGAGGGCATCCAATGCGGCCCGGTCAGGATCAGCGGCGCGATGGGCGGTGACGCCGATCAGCGGGAGCGCGCCGGGCGGCCCGGCTGTCACGAGGCGGCCTGTGCGCCTGCTAGGCGCGCCAGCCCATTGCCGCACACTGCTGGTGCAAGCCACGATTGACTGTGACAGATCATGAAATTCCTTTCCGGCCTGAGCCGCGGGCCGGCGACCCGCGGGCGCTGCTGGGCAGGTATTATAGGGGGCATTTGGTGTTATGCTGTGCAGTAGCAGCGCGGCGCCAGGCTGGAGGAGGCCGCCAAAGCGCAACCGCAACGGGGATTACGGGCACATGCAGTTTGAGATCAACGAGTGGCTGCTGAGCCGGGCCCGGCGGGAATTGGCCGGCCGCCAGCTCTTTTGGATCGTGGGCGGCCTGGGCGCCGGCAAGACGACCGTGTCCACGGCGTTGGCCGCGCAGTACCGGCTGCCGGTCTACGATGTCGACGCGCAAGCCCAGAACCTGTACCAAGCGCGCTTCCAACCCGACCGGCATCCGGCCAACACCGCTCGGCTAAGCACAACTCATTCGCTCAGCTGGCTGTTGAACCTCTCGTGGGAAGACTATGACCAGTTCGGCCGCGCCGCCCTGGTCGAGTACCTCGACCTGCTGGTCGAGGATGTCCACGCCACGCCGCCGGACGCGGCACTGCTGGTGAACGGGGGAGCCAATGCCCCCGCCGTGCTGGCGCGGGCGCTGCCGGCGCGCCAAATCGTGGCGCTGGCCATCCCAGAGCGGATGCGGGCCGACGAGTGGGCGGCAGATCCGGCCCACCAGGCCATCAAAGAGGCCATCGAACAGCTCCCAACGCCCCAGGCGATGTGGCGCAAGTTCCAGGATTTCAACCATCTGACGCACCAGACCATCGTGTCCGAGTGCCAGAACCTGCACATCCCGATTTGCTGGCGCGACGAGGCCACGCCGGCGGCGGCGCTGGCGGCGCAGGTGGCGCAGCACCTGAGGCTGGAGGAGTGAGCCAGACAGGAGGACCAAATGAGCAGCCAGAAGGACCCTGGATCCACCAAGCCGCCAACTCAGCCGCGAGGCGGCAAGATGGGGGTCGGGATGGCGCTTGGCGTGGCGCTCGGCGCCGCCCTCGGCGCCGCGATGGATAACATCGCCGTGGGCGTCGCGCTTGGCATTGCGATCGGAGCTGGCATCGGCGCGGCGATGGAGGCGCAGGCCCGGAAGAAGTAGGCTGGCCGCCAACCCGCACTTCACTCGGCCCG
>JADLEU010000247.1 GCA_020845955.1 Anaerolineales bacterium | reverse complement strand
TCCACTGGATCGAGCTCCAGCGTGACCGCATAGGTGACGTTCCCGCGGTTGGTCTCGGCCACGGCGGCGATCTCGGTCACCCGGCCGGTGAAGGTTTCGTCCGCCAGGGCATCCAGCGTGATCGCGGCGGTCTGCCCAACCCGCACCAGCACCACATCGGTCTCGGCTAGGTCAACGGTCCGCACGCGCCAGGCGCCGAGATCAGCCAGCTCGACCACCGGCGCGCCCGGCGTAGCCAACTCACCCGCTTCGAGGTCCAGCCGGACGACCGTTCCCGCGAAAGGCGCGGCCAGCGTGGCCTGGGCCTGCTGCGCCTTGGCCGCCGCCAGGCCGGCCGAGGCCATCTCCAGGGCTGCCTCAGCCTGCCGCACCTGGGCCTCGGCCTGCTCCAGGCCGGCTTCGGCTGCCGCGAGCTGCTCCGGCGAGGCGCCGGCCTTCAGCAAGGCCAGGCGCGCTGCGGCGGCGTCGCGCTGGTACGCGCTGACGCCGACCGCGCTGTTGTAGGCCTGGATGGTCTGCGCGCTGGCGCCAGCCAACACCTGGTCGAGCGCCGCCTGCGCCGCCGCCACCGCCTCGTTAGCGGCGTTGAGCTGAAAGCGCGTGCGCTCCTCGGTCGGCCCGGCCAGGAACTCGATGTCGTCCAGCACCTGGTCGTAGGCGATCTGCAGCTCTTTTTGCTGGGCGAGCGCCTGGGCCAGCTGCGCCTCGGCCGCCGCCACCTGGCCGGCCTCGGCGCCGCGGGTGACTTGGTCACGCTGCGCCACCGATTGGCCGACCGCCGCTTGCGCGGCCTTGAGCTGCGCCTCGGCCGTGGCGATTTCCTCCGGCCGGGGACCAGCGCGCACCTGGTCGAGCTGCGCCTGGGCCACCGCCACGGCGGCCTGCGCCTGCGCCACGGCAGCCCCGGCCTGGCTCACCGCGGCCCTGGCCTGCGCCACCGCTGCATCTAGGTCGGCGCTCTCGAGGCGGATCAGGGTCTGCCCGGCCTCGACTGGCTGGCCTTCCTGGACGAGCACCTCAGCCACCCGAGCCGCCAGGCGGAAGGCCAGCGTGGCCGATCGCGCCGGCTCAAGCCGGCCTTCGGCTGCGACCAGGGCCGGCAGGGCGGGTGTGCTCGCGCCGGCCGGCTCGGGACTCGGCGTGGGGGGCGCCGGCGCCAGATAGGTCTGGTAGCCCCAATAGCCGGCCGAGGCCAGCAGCACGACGACGAGCAGGCTGATGAAGACGCGCGCGCGACTCATACGTCCAACCTCTGACTTCCCACTTCGAACCTCCGCCTATTCATGCTTGATGGCTTCGACGATGTTCACGCCAGCCGCTTTCCAGGCCGGATACAGGGCGGCCACCTGCGAAACACCCAGCGCCAGTCCGGCCCCGGCAAGAAAGGGCGCGGGGATGAAGATGTACTGCAGGTCGTATCCCACCATGGCGTTGACGGCATCGACAAAGACTTGTGACAGGACATAGCCGAATGCCAGCCCAAACGCGCCGCCGATCAGGCCCAGCGTGCCGGCCTCGGCCAGGACCATCTTGGTGATCTGCCAGCGGGTCAGCCCCAGCGAGCGCAGGCTGCCGATCTCACGCTGGCGCTCGAGCACGTTCATCATGAGGGTGTTGATAACGCCCAGCGCCGCCACGACCAGCCCGATCAGGCCGAGCACGTCAAACAGCCGGAACGACTGGGCCGATAGGCCAGTGATCTTCTGCTTGAAGTCCTCGGTCGTCTCGACCGACACATTGCGCGCGGCCTGATAGCGCGCCTCGATGGTCTCCGCCACCTGCTGGCTGGTGTAGCCGGGCGCCACGCCAATCGTAAAGCGGTCGACACCGCTCTGCGCAAACCAGCGCCGCATGTCGTCCCAGTGGCCGGTGACGATATAGCCCTGGCCGGTAAAATCCACCGCCACAGCCGCCACGTAGAAGTCGTGCTCGCCACGGCGCGTGACCAACCGCAGGGTGTCGCCCTGCTGCACCTGGTAGCGGTCGGCCACCACCGTGGAGATGAAGAGCGCATCGCCTCGCGCAAAGCGCGCCCAGTTCGCCCGCGGGTCGCCCTGGTTGGCGGCAAACTGGAACTCGCCGACCGATTGGTAGGTGGCCGGATCGATCGCGGCATAGATCAGGCTGGTATCGCCGTCGGCGCCGGAGGCAAGGGCCGAGGCTGCTGCCCGGACGGCAAAGTACCGGATCTTGGTGATGCCCTCCACGCCAGGCAGCGCCGCCAGTTGGCGCTCGAACTGCTCGCGCATCGGCTGCGGCGAGCGCACATACAGGTCGCCGCCCAGCGCCGTCTCGACCCAACTGGTCAGGTCGTGCGTGAAGGCGCCAGACAGCGAGCTGGTGGCAATGACCATCGCAATCCCCACCAGCAGGGCCGCCACGGTCAGCGCCGTGCGCCCGGTTGCCCGGCGCACGTTGCCCGACCCGAGCACTCCCTCGGCGCCAAATGCCAGTACTGCCGCGGGGCGAACCAAGCGCTCGGCCAGCCCGACCACGGCCGGCACCATCAGGGTGGCGCCGAGCAGCAGCAATAGAATCGCCAGGCCGCCCACGGCGAAGCCCGCTTCTGGCCGAACAGGCAGGGCGTAGAGCGCCGCCCAGGCCACGAAGATCAGGGCGCCCCCCACCAGCCAGGCTGGGCGGCGCGGGCGCCCGGCCGCCTGCGCTCCGGCCGTGCGCAGCGCCTCCAGCGGCGAGGTGCGCGCGGCCTGCGCCGCGGGCGCCAGCGCGCTGCCCACCGTCACCAGCCCGCCGACCAGCAGGCTCTGCAGCAAACCTCCCGGCGGCACTGAAAACGCGCTGAGGTCGCTGGCCAGCACCACGCCGAGCATGGCGATCAGCCCGCGCGCCAGCGCCATCCCGAAACCCAGCCCGAGGGCCGACCCCAACACGGCCAGCGTCACGGCTTCGGTCAGCACCAGGCCCAGCACCTGCCCGCTGCTCATACCCAGCGCCCGCAGCAGGCCCAGTTCGCGGGTGCGCTCCAGGATGGTCATGGTGAAGGCGTTGTAGATCAGGAAGGCGCCCACGAACAGGGCAATGACCGAAAAGAACGAGAGCCCCTGCTGATAGGTGGACAACATTTGGGTCACCAGCCGGCCGCGTTCGGCTGGATAGGTGACATCATAGCCGCGCCCCAGACGTTCGCCCAGGCGATCCTTCAGCGCCTCCAGCGCGGCCGGCGCGTTGGCCACTTCGAGCGCGGCCACGATGCTGATTTCGTCCAGATAGCCAGCCCGCCCGAACAGGTCTTGCGCCACCGGCAGCGGCACAAAGGCCACCTGGCCGTCGTTGAGCAGGCCGGCGCCTTCGCGGCGGACGAGTCCCACGATGCGCAGCCGCTCCTGACCGCCGGCCGCCACGATCACCAGGTCGTCGCCCACGCGCAGGTCCTTATCGCCGGCGTAGGTCTCGCTCAGCACGGCCTCATAGGCCTCGCCCTGCAGCCAGCGCCCGCCAGCCAGCGCGTACTGCCGGACCAGCGGGTCCAGCTCAGGATCCACGCCCAAGATCTGCAAGCTGCTGCCAACCGCCTGGCCGGACAGGCTGACGGCGAACTGCCAGCTCTCCACATCCCGCGCCAGCAGGGTCGTGCCGATGACCGTCGGGGCAGCCGTCACTACCCCCGGCTGGCCGGCCGCCCGCGCCGCCGCGGTCTCGTCAAGGCCTTCGCCGTCGCCAGCCGTGGGCAGCACCACCAGGCTGGCGCGGCCCGAGGCCTCGTCAAACACCGAGCGCAGGGAACGCAGCGTGCTTTCGTTGGTGATGGCGATGGCCAGGATGACAGCCACACCCAGCACAATGCCCAGGCAGGTCAGGGCCGTGCGCATCCAGCGCACGCGCATGTTGCGCAGCGCCAGAACGAGCGGGGTCAGAAGCGGCAGTGAGCCAAACATGGCGGGCGCGGCCGGCGAAACGCCGGTTACTCGAGGCCGGCCATGACGTCCATGATCGCCTGGGTGTTGTGGCCAGGCGCCGAGTTACTCAGCTCACGCGCCAACTGTCCATCTTTAAGGAAGATCACGCGGTTGGCGTAGGAGGCCGCCCGTGGGTCGTGGGTGACCATGACAATCGTGGCGCCCAGCTCGTCGCATGTGCGGCGCAGCAGGGCCAGGATGGCCGTGCCGGTCTTCGAGTCGAGGTTGCCGGTCGGCTCGTCGGCCAGCACGATTTCGGGATCATTGACGAAGGCCCGGGCGATGGCCACGCGCTGCTGCTGCCCGCCCGAAAGCTGGTCGGGCCGGTGATGTTTGCGGTCGGCCAGGCCCACCCTCTCGAGCAGCGCGGCGATCTTGGCCCGATGGGGGGCCAGGCTCTGGCCGTCGATCAACAGGGGCAGCCCCACGTTCTCCTCGGCATTGAGCGTGGGCAGCAGGTTGTAGAACTGGAAGATGAAACCGACCTTACGCCGACGCACGATGGTGATCTGGTTGTCGCTGAGCTTCGACAGCGGCTGGCCGGCCAGCGTAATCTCGCCCTCGCTCGGCCCATCGAGCCCGCCCAACAGATGCAGCAGGGTAGACTTGCCTGAGCCAGACGGGCCCATGACGGCCACAAACTCGCCCTTCTGCACCACCAGGCTGACGCCCGCCAGCGCGCTGACCGTCAACTCGCCCATGCGGTAGCTCTTCTGAACGTTCTCGGCCTGCAGAACCGGCATCACCGAATTCCCGCCTCCCTCATTGAACTCCATCCCGTCTATACACCCGCCCTTTCCAGCGCACGCCTCGCCCGGTCAGGCCGCGCAGGGTGGAATTGAGCATCAGTCCGGCAAAGACCAGGGCGCCCAGCGGCAGCGTCAACCCATAGACGCGCGCAATGCCCAGGGCGTGAGCGACCTCCGCCCGAGCCGCGATGACGTAGGCCCAGGCCAGGGCGGCCTGGGCCGCCACCACCAACGCCGGCGCTCCGCCGCCCGACGCCAGCCACACCAGGCCGGCCAGCAGCCAGCCAGGCAGGGCCAGCGCACCGGCCAGGCCGGTGAGCACGCCGGCCAATAGCAGCCAGGGGCGGCCCTCAAGCCCCAGGTAGATGTTCTTGGTCCACCCTTCCCAGAGTTCGGCCAGCGACGTATACATGCGCGTCTGCGCCAGGCGGCGGCCGTCGGCGAGCAGCAGCCGGTAGCCGGCCCGCTTGACGTTCTGCGCCAGATCCTTGTCCTCGGTAATGGACGCGAACAGCGCCGCGTGCCCGCCGACCGCCTCGTAGGCCGCCCGGCGGATCAGGATGAACTGCCCATTGGCGATCGCGTCAGGCCGGCGCGGGTCGTTGACCCTCTGCGGCGGGAAGCCCACCGACAGGGCGCTGAAGACAACGGGCATGACGACCTTCTCCCAAAAGGTCGCCAGCTCTTGGCGGGTAAAGAGGCTGAGCATGTCGGCCCGGTGCACCTGGGCCGCGGCGTAGGCGGCAGCCAGCAAAGAGGCGTGCGCGAAGGTGTCGGCGTCGACGAAACACAACCACTCGGCGCGCGGGCTGACAGCCTGCACCCCCTGCACCAGCGCGTGCGGTTTGCCGGCCCAACCCGGCGGTAGTGGGCTGCCGCTCACAACGCGCAACCTGGGATCCGTCGCGGCCAGCTCGGCCAGGATCGCCGGGGTGGCATCGGCGGAGCCGTCGTCGACGACGATCACCTGGGCGTTCGGGTAGGTCTGGGACAGCAGCGCCTGCGCGCAGTGCCGGATGTTGCGCGCCTCGTTGCGGGCCGGCACCACCACGCCGATCAGTGGTCCATTGCCGCCCAGCGCGGCCGTGGCCGGCGTCACCTCCAGGCCAAAGCGGTGGAAGCGGTGCAGCCACCAGGTGAGTGCCAGGCTGAACGCCAGCGCCGCGGTCGACAGAATCACCCAGCCCATTGTGATTGCCCCAGGCTCACCAGGCCATCGAGCCGCATCAGCGCTCCACCCCGCGCCACAGGATGTCGAGTAACTGGCCGAGGCGGGCGCTGAGCGAGTAGGGCGCGGGCGCGGCGCACCATTCGAAGATCTGCTGAAAATACACGCCCGTGACGGCGCTGGACAGCAGGTCGCGATCGAGATCATGAGCCACCTCGCCCCGCCGCTGCCCTTCGGCCAGCAGCGCGCCGACGGCCTGGCGGAAGAGGTTGCGGTAAGGGTTAGCGGCCAGAGCGGCCGGGGCTTTGAGGAACTCGAAGACGGCCACGCGCGTGAGCTCGCGGTCGGCCTCCACGGTAGCGGTCAGAGCCAGCAGCAGCCGCTCCAACCGCTGGCGGGTGGTGCTCTCGGGCTGCAGCAGGACGATCTGCAGTTGAGCGGCGGTGGCCTGCGCCTGGCGCTCGCTCAGATGCTGCAGCAGAGCCTCCTTCGTGGGGAAGTAGTTAAAGAAGGTCCCTTTGGACACTCCAGCCGCCTCGGCGATGTCCTCGATGGTCGTCTTGGAAAAACCGCGCCGGCGAAAAAGACCAAGCGCCTCGAAGTAGATCCGCTCCTTGGTAGCGGCCTTCTTGCGCTCGCGGAGGGAGGGCAGTGGGTCAGGCATGCCAAGCAGAAATCATTAGATAAGGGTTCAAATTTAGACCGGGGTTCAAGAATATCGGACCTAATGGCAAGTGTCAAGGGTAGAGTTTCATTTGTCCCAATTTCAGCCATAAAATTGACATTGAAATAAGCGGGTTGTATAATGCACCTACTCATCTAGTATGAGCCGCGCGAAACGGCGCAGTCTGGGTTGTGGGGCAACACGGCAGAGATGAGATAATTACGAGTTGTTTTCACCTCGCACGATTTGACCCAGGCAACTCGGCGCGCCAAGTCAGTTGGCACATCGCCGAGTTTTTGTTTGGTCGAGGATGGTTTAGCCACGATGGCCGAGTCAGAAGACTTCAAGACGCTGTTTGAAGGCTCGGAAGCCACACCGCGTCCGCAGCGGGGGGACGTCTTGTCCGGCCGGGTTGTCGCCCTTGACACCCAGGGCATGATCGTCGACCTAGGCCTGAAACGCGATGGGGTCGTTCCGCGCGCCGAGCTCGACAAGTTGCGGGAAGAGGGCGTCAGCTTTGAGGTCGACCAGGAAGTGCCGGTCGTTGTCATCGAGCCCGAGGACAAAGACGGCAACCTGCGCGTCTCGGTCAACCAGGGCCGGCAGCAGAAGGACTGGCTGACCGCCGAGCGCCTAATGGCCGCCGGCGAGATGTGGGAAGGGTCGGTCACCGGCTACAACCGGGGCGGCCTGATCGTGCAGTTTGGCGACGTGCAGGCGTTCGTGCCGGTGTCGCACATCACCGATTTGCCGCGCGGCGTGCCCGAGAACGAGCGGCAGAGCCGCCTGGCGCAGCTGGTCGGGCGCCGGATGGGTTTCAAGGTGATCGAGGTCGACCGCCAGCGCCGGCGGCTGGTGCTTTCGCAGCGCAACGCCCAGAAGGAATACCGCGAGAAGCAGAAGGCGCGCCTGCTGTCGGACCTGGCCGAGGGCCAGGTGCGCACCGGCACGGTCACCGGTCTGCGGGACTTCGGCGCCTTTGTAGACCTGGGCGGTGCCGATGGCCTGATCCATATTTCTGAGCTTTCCTGGCGGCGGGTAAAGCACCCCAGCGAGATCCTGGCCGTGGGCCAGACCGTGGAAGTGGAAGTGCTCAAAGTCGACCGCGAGAGCAAGCGCATCGGCCTGAGCCTGAAGCGCCGCCAACCCGATCCGTGGCAGCGCGTGGGCGACCGGTTCCAGCCCGGCCAGATCGTGGAAGGCACGCTGACGCGGCTGGCCCCCTTCGGCGCCTTTGTGGACCTAGGCGAAGGCGTGGAAGGTCTGCTGCCCACCAACCAGATTGCCAACCGACCCGGAGTGGTGGAAGGCGCCACGCTGCGCGTGCGCATCTTGAACGTCGAGCCGGAGCGCCAGCGTATCGGGCTGGCGCTCCAGGCGGTGTTATCCGACACGGCGTATGACGAAGACGCCGACTCGCCATTGCCTCCCGAGCCAGACGAGCCCGAGGCCGGTGAGAACGTGAACTCAGTCGAGCATGAGGCCGCGGCGGCAGAGTCAGCGGTTGGGGCGCGGGAAGAGGACGAGGCTTAGGACGAATGGCGAAGACAGAAGAGAAGATTGTCGTCGAGGGCACGGTCATTGAGGCCATGCCCAGCACCACCTTTCGGGTACAACTGGACAACAACCACACCGTGCTGGCTTATCTGTCGGGGCGGCTGCGCAAATACTACATCCGCATTCTGCTGGGTGACCGGGTCAAGGTGGAGCTTTCGCCGTATGACCTGACGCGCGGCCGGATCGTCTACCGCTTCAACACCGGCGGCGGCACCATGCCCCCGCCAGCCGACACTAGCGGCACGACGGCCGCAAGGTAAGCAAGCGTCGACGAACAACACCCGCCGCCTCGCCGCCCGAGGCGGTTTTCTTTACGCTGGCGGTTAGCCCCGCACCCACCCAGAGGGCCGATGCCAGCGCGCTGAGCCGCCCGGCCCTGGCAAAGCGCGGCCTTGTGTTCCTGACCAACACGCGGCCCTTCGTCGCTACTTACGAGCGATGAGGGCCACCCAGTCGTCGATCTGTTCCTGAGCCACAATGGTCAGACCGGCGATCTTCAGGGCGGCGGTGACCTCGAAGGCTTGCGTGTCGAGAATGCCCGACACGACCAGCAGCCCGCCCGGGGCGACGATCTGCGCCAGGCCCACTTCGAGCAGGGTGATGATCATGCGCGCCAGGATATTGGCCACCACCAGCGGCGCGCCGCGCCACTCTGGCCCATACTGGCCGGCCAATACCTCGGCCAGCGAGCCCGCCACCACGCGCACCTGCCCGGCGACACCGTTGGCGATCACGTTCTCGCCGGCCACCCGCACCGCCTCGGGGTCGACGTCGAGGGCGAGCACGGGTCCGCTGCCCAGCCGCGCGGCAGCGATCGCCAGGATGCCCGATCCGGTGCCCAGATCGAGCATGGGCGCGCCGGGGGCCAGGTGGCGCTCGATCGCCAGCAGGCAGAGTTGCGTGGTCGGGTGAGTGCCGGTGCCAAAGGCCATGCCTGGGTCAAGGCGGATGGCGGCCACGCCCGGCTCCAGCGCCGGCTCGAGCCAGGCCGGCACGATCATCAGCCGGCGGCCCAGCCGCAGCGGCCGGAAATTGCTCTTCCAGGCCTGGGCCCAGTCGGTGTCAGCCACCGGCCGGAACGTGGGGGCGGGCAGTGGCAGCAGTTGGCCCATGTGCCAGAGCGCCTGCTCCAGCTCGGCCCGCCGCACGTCCAGCGCGGCATCCACCGGCAGATAAGCGCGCACCAGCACGTCGCCCACCGCTCGCGTCTCGTCGCTGTCGAGTGACGTTTCCAGCCGGGTGGCCTCCATGGCCACGCCCTGGGGCGCAAAGCGCGTGAGGACGTCGGCCACGGCCTCGGCTGCTTCGCCATCAACGGTCAGGGTTATCTCAAGCCACTGCATTAGGCCTAACGGCCGGCGCGCTTACTCGCCGATCAGCACCTCGCGAATCCGGTCGATCAAGCCCCGCTCCTGCGGCGCCGCGTCAGCCGGCAGGCTCTTGGCCAATTCCTTGAGCAGCCGCTTCTGCTCGCCCGACAGGTTGGTGGGCGTAGCCACGGTCACCAGCACGTACAGGTCGCCCCGGCCGCTGCGCTGCAAGCGCGGCGCGCCCTTGCCGCGCAGGTGGAAGGTTGTGCCCGGCTGCGTGCCCGCCGGGATCCTGACCTTCTCCTGTCCATTAACGGTGGGCACCAGGACGTCGGTGCCCAGCGCAGCCTGCGCCGGGTTGATGGCCACTTCGAGCACGATGTCATCGCCCTGCCGCCGGAAGTACTTGTGCGGCTGAACCGTAATGACCACGTACAGGTTGCCGTTGGGGCCGCCGTTCTGGCCCGGCTCGCCTTCGCCAGACATGCGGATCTGGGTGCCGCTGTCGACGCCGGGCGGGATGTTGACCGAGAGCCGGCGCGTCTGGCGCACCTGGGTGCGCCCATGACAGGTGCCACAAGCTGTGGCAACGGTCTCGCCCTTACCCTGGCAGGTCGGGCAGGTCGAGACATTGACCATCGAGCCCAGGAACGTCTGGCGCACCTGGCGGACCTCGCCGGAGCCATTGCAGGTGTGGCAGCGCACCGGCAAAGTGCCCGGCTCGGCGCCGCTGCCCCGGCAGGTCGGGCAGACTTCGTGGCGCGTGACCTGGACCTCCTTCTCGACGCCGCTGATGGCCTCCTCGAAGGTGATGCTCAGGTCATAGCGCACGTCGGCGCCGCGCCGCGGGCTGCGGCGCGAGTTAGTGCGCGTGCCGAACCCGCCAAAGATGCTCTCGAAGATGTCCTCCATCCCGAAGCCCGAGAAGTCGGGCGCGCCCATGCCGCTAACGCCGGCGTGGCCATAGCGGTCGTAGGCCGCGCGCTTCTGCTCGTCGGAGAGGACCGCGTAGGCCTCGTTTACCTCCTTGAAGCGCTCCTCGGCGACCGGATCCTTGTTGACGTCCGGGTGGTACTGCTTGGCCAGGCGGCGGAAGGTCGATCGGATCTCATCCTGGCTGGCCTGCCGGCCCACGCCCAGGATCTCGTAGTAATCGCGTTTGGTTGTCACGCTCATTCGTGTCGACGACTACTCAGGCTTCCTTGAACTCACCCTCGACCACATCGTCGCCGCCGGGGTGCTGGCCGCCGTCGCCCGGGCCGGGCCCGGCCTGGCCGCCCGCGTCAGGACCTGGCTGTCCGCCCTGGCCGTACATAGCCGTGCCGACGGTTTGGACCACCTGGTAGAGCTCGTTGGTGGCCTGGGTGATGGCGTTTTGATCAGACCCTTCCAGCGCCTTGCGCACGGCTGCGATCTTGGCTTCGACCGAGCTCTTGACGTCGGCCGGCACCTTGTCGCCGCCTTCGCGCAGCGCCTTCTCGGCCGTGAAGATGGCCGCGTCGGCCGCGTTGCGGGCCTCGACCTCTTCGCGGCGGCGGCGGTCTTCAGCCGCGTGCGATTCGGCGTCCTTAACCATCTTCTCCACCTCGTCCTTCGACAGGCCCGAGGAGGCGGTGATGGTGATGTGCTGCGAGCGGCCGGTGGCCTTGTCGGCCGCCGAGACCTTGAGAATGCCGTCGGCATCGATGTCGAAGGTCACCTCGATCTGCGGCACGCCGCGCGGCGCTGGCGGGATGCCGTCCAGGATGAAGTTGCCCAGCACCTTGTTGTCCGCCGCCATGGGACGCTCGCCCTGGACGACCTTGATCTCCACTGAAGTCTGCATATCCGAAGCCGTCGAGAAGATCTGGCCCTTGCGAGTAGGGATGGTGGTATTGCGCTCGATCAGGGCAGTGGCCACGCCGCCCAGCGTCTCGATGGACAGCGTCAGTGGGGTCACGTCCAGCAGCAGGATGTCCTTCACCTCGCCGCCCAGCACGCCGGCCTGGATGGCGGCGCCGACGGCCACCACCTCGTCCGGATTGACGCCCTTGTGCGGCTCCTTGTTGAAGATGCGGCGCACGGCCTCCTGGACAGCCGGCATGCGCGTCATGCCGCCGACCAGCACCACCTCCTCGATATCCGCCGGCTTGAGGCGGGCGTCTTCCAGCGCCTGGTTGACGGGCCGGATCGAGCGCTGGACCAAGTCGTCGGACAACTGCTCCAGCTTCGAGCGCGTCACGGTCATGTTCAGGTGCTTGGGGCCGCTGGCGTCGGCAGTGATGAAGGGCAGGTTGATCTCGGTCTGGGCCACGGTCGAAAGCTCGATCTTGGCTTTTTCGGCGGCTTCTTTCAGGCGCTGCAGGGCCTGGCGGTCGGCGCGCAGGTCGATGCCCTGATCCTTGCGGAACTCATCGGCCACCCAGTCAATCAGGCGCTGGTCGAAGTCGTCGCCGCCCAGGAAGGTGTCGCCATTGGTGGACTTGACCTCGAAGACGCCGTCGCCCACGTCGAGCACCGAAATGTCAAACGTGCCGCCGCCCAGGTCATAGACCGCGATGGTTTCATCCTTCTTCTTGTCCAGGCCGTAGGCCAGCGAAGAAGCCGTCGGCTCGTTGATAATGCGCAGGACTTCCAGGCCGGCGATGCGGCCAGCATCCTTGGTAGCCTGGCGCTGGCTGTCGTTGAAGTAGGCCGGCACCGTGATCACGGCCTGGGTGACTGCCTCGCCCAGGTAGGCTTCAGCATCGGCCTTGAGCTTGGCCAGGATCATCGCGCTAATCTCGGGCGGCGAGTATTCCTTGCCGCCCATGGTCACACGCACGTCGCCGTTGGGCGCGGCGCTGACCTTGTAGGGCACGAACTTGAGGGCCTTCTGCACCTCGGCGTCGCTGTACTTGCGGCCCATGAAGCGCTTGATGGAGAAGACGGTGTTTTCGGGATTGAGCACCGCCTGGCGCCGCGCGACCTGGCCCACCATGCGCTCGCCGTTCTTGGGGTTAACCGCTACCACCGAGGGGACCAGCCGCGCCCCTTCGGAAGAAGGGATCACGACCGGCTCGCCGCCCTCCATGACGGCCACCACCGAATTGGTCGTGCCCAGGTCAATGCCAATGATCTTGGCCATAGTCGAAGTCTCCTGAAAAGCTGTTAGCGCGCTACTCTGACCAGCGCCGGCCGAATGACCCGGTCGCCGATTTTGTAGCCCTGGCGGATCACGCCGATCACCCGGCCAGGCTCGTGCGCCCCGCTGTCCTCGTGCGTCACCGCTTCGTGCAAGTTGGGATCGAAAGGCTGGCCGTCGGCCGCGATCCGCTCGACCCCCTCGGCATCCAGCAGATTCTGCAGCTTGCGCTGGATCAAGCCGATCCCCACTGCCCACTTGGTCCGCGTGTCAGCGTCGGCCTCGGGCGCCGGCTGGTCCTGCATGGCGCGATCGAAGTCATCGATCACGTCAAGAAACCGGCCGACCACGCGCGCCGTGGCGTTCTGCTGCATGTCCGCCTGTTCCTTTTCGACCCGGCGTTTGTAGTTGGCAAACTCGGCCCGGGCCCGCTGCCAGCCTTCCAGATACTCGGCGGCCTGGGTCTTGACCGTCTCTAGTTCGTGCTCCAGCGCCCGGGCGTCTTCTTCTGCCGGGGGGCTGTCCACATTCTCAAACGTCGCGTTCTCGTCAGCCATAATACGCCTTCCACTAGATCCGGCCCCTCGCCGCCTGGCCAGGCGCCAGCGCTCGCCGGCCTACTCGCTATACACTTCGTACATCATGTCGCTCATCAGCCCGGCCACAAAACGCACCGTGGAGATGGTGCGGCCATAGGCCATGCGCTGCGGGCCGAGCACGCCCATCGCCCCGGTGGCATAGCCGGCCACGCCGTAGCGCGCCAGCACCATCGAGCAATCCTTCAGCTCCTGCCACGAGTTGTCGCCGCCAATGACGACCTCGACGCCGCCAACGGTGGGCGAGATGGCCTTGGCCAGGAACTCCTCCAGGTACGTGCGCTCTTCGAGCATGCGCAGCGCCTGGCGGGCAGAATCCGAGCTGGCGAATTCGGGCTCGGCCAAGACCGTGGTCACGCCGTCGCGAAAGATCTCGCCCGACGAAAAGGCCTCGGCCTTGCGCATCATGTCGGCAATCAGGCGGGCGACCTCCTGGCCCAGCGCTGGTAGGCAGGCGCTCTGCGCCAGGACGCCGTCGCTGTCCAGCCGCTGGCAGCGCGCATTGATCTCGCGCGCGGCCTCGCTCAGGCCCTCCTGCCCCGGCGGCTCGGCCAGGGTCAGCATTTGCTGGCGGACTTCGCCGCCCTGGAGCACCAACACCAGCAGCGCCAGGCGACCCTGGGTTGAAATCAGCTCCAGGTGCTTGAAGCGCGCCTTAAGCTGGCGCGGGGCCGTGACCAGGCTGGCGCCGCGCGAATGGTGGGCCAGCACGGAGGCGGCCAGTCGCATCCACTCCTCGGAATCGCGCCCCGCCTGGTAGAATTGGTGGCTGATGGTCCGCCGTTCGGCCACGGGCAGTTCATTCTCGCTGGCGATGCGTTGCACGAAGTAGCGGTAGCCCTCTTCGGTAGGCTCGCGGCCGGCGGAGGTGTGCGGCTGGCGCAGGTACCCCTTTTCGGTCAGCGCCACCATCTCGTTGCGGACGGTAGCTGAACTGACGCCCAGGTGATACCGTTCCACCAGCGCCTTCGAGCTTACCGGCTGAGCCGTCTCGATGTAATCTCGAATGATTAGACCGAGAATGGTTTCTTGGCGATCAGACAGTTTTTCCATGGCATATCACCAATTAGCACTCTCGGACCGAGAGTGCTAATACCTACCGAGAAATTATACAGCCACGATAGATGAGTGTCAATTCGACGCGGCGACGGCTGCCCTGCTTGACACGCATCCGCGCAGCGGCTAACATTGGCTGGCCGCCACTTCCGGCGCGGCCCACCCAGGAGACACACATGGCTGACCTGCACCACTTTACCGACGACAACTTCAAGGCGGAGGTCCTCGACAGCCAGACGCCCGTATTGGTCGATTTTACGGCGGAGTGGTGCGGGCCCTGCCACATGCTGGCGCCAGTGATCGAAAAGCTGAACCAGGAGTGGGACGGCGCGATCAAGGTCGGCAAGCTGGATGCTGACGCCAATGTTAACGTAACCACGCAGTTTGGTGTGATGGGCCTCCCAACCCTGATCTTGTTCAAAGACGGTCAGCCCGTCGAGCGGCTGATGGGTTTTATGCGGCGCGAGCGCATCCTGGCACGCCTCAACCCCCACCTACCCCAGCCTCGCGCGGATTGACCGCCCCCCCAACCCTAGCGCCCACCCGCAGCGGTGGGCGCTTTTATTTGCGCCGAGCCCTGATCTGGCTAGAATTCCAACCCTGCGCCAACGAAAGGCACAGGCACGACATCCCGGGGGATCAATGGAGGCCGTCAATGGGTTTCATCTTGGGCATGCTGGCCGGGCTGGTGGCCTGGTTCATCCTGCGCTACGTGCTACTGGGATTTTACACCGTGGAGCAGAATGAGCGAGCGGTCAAGACCGTTCTGGGCCGGGCGGAACGGGTGGGCGCCGCCACCACGGTCGACTCGGCCTTAGGCGAACTGCTAAGCCCGGAGCACAGGCAGCGCTACACCTTTCCGCAGGTGCGCGTCATTCCACCCGGCGGACCCTATTTCAAGTGGCCGTGGGAGCGCATCTACAAAGCCTCGGTCGCCACCCAGACCGTGAACATGGCCTACGACCCCGACGAGCCGCAGGCCAATGAGGGCGGCACGATCCTGGAGGCCGTGACGCGCGACCAGCTCAACACCGGCCTTACCGGCCAGATCCGCTACCGGGTGGCCGAGAACAACCTGTATGCCTACCTGTTCGGCGTCAAGCGGCCGATCTCGCATGTCATGGGCTACTTTGTCTCGGTGCTGCGCGAGCGGATCGCGAGCTTCGAGGCGCCAACCGCGCCGGCTGGCGCAGAGACCGTGGTCAGCGAGCCGGGCGCCGCGGCCAGCGCTGGGGGGGTAAGCGGCGTGACCGGCGTTTCGATCAATGACCTGCGCAAGAACCTGCGCGACCTGAACGAGCACATGGAGCGCGAGTGCGCCTCCTCGGCCGCCCGTTACGGCATCCTTCTCGACGCCTCGCTGATCACCGGGATCGATCCCCCGGCGGAGGTTGAGTCAGCCCTGGCCGCCATCAACACCGCCCACAACCAGGTCTCGTCCGACATCAGCCTGGCGCAGGCCGCCGCGGACCAGAAGATCGTGCAATCGAAACGAGCGGTGGAAATCGAAACCCTAAACGCGCAGGCCGAGGTCGAGCCGCTGATCGCCCTGGCCGAGCAGCTCCGGTCGCTGCGGCAGCACGGACCCCAGACCCTGCCGGCCTACCTGCGGAACGTGCGGCTGCGGCTCTTCACCCACGCTCGCCGCCTGGTCCGGGAGCTGGGCTAATGAACGCGCTGATCCAATTCATCGTCGGGGCGGCGTTGGTCTTTGTCGGCATGTGGTTTGTCGTGCCGATCGGGATGTTCTTTCTGCGGCTGGCCGGCTTCTATACGATTGTCGAAGAAGCCACCTGCCAGGTCTTCATCCTGTTTGGCCGTGTGATCGGGATCCTGCGCGAGCCGGGCCTACATTTGCTGCCGCTGCAGCTGGGGCCAAGCGCTTTCCTGGTGAACTGGCTGGGCTCGCGCCGGGTGCTGGACATGCGGTTGGACCAGCAGTACCTGCGCAGTAACCCGGTGAACTCCGAGGAAGGCGCCCCGATGGGCGTCGGCATCTGGTACGAGATGTACATCAGCGAGCCGGTGTCCTATCTGTTCAAGAACGCCGACCCGCGCGGTTCGCTGGCGGCCAACGTGAGCAACGCGGTCGTGCGCTCGCTGAGCAACATGCCGCTGGACCAAATGTTGATCGACCGGCACTTCATGAGCCGCACCGTGCGCGAGGAGGTCTCGCCGCGTTCGCACGAGTGGGGCTATAAGCTCGGCTCGGTCTACATCCGCAAGGTGCACTTCCGCGACCAGGGCATGATCGAGCAGATCGAGGCCAAGGTTGTCAACCGGCTGCGGCAGGTCACCTCAGCCATCAAGCAGGCCGGCGCCAACCAGGTGAGCATCATCACCAGCACGGCCGAGCGGCAGGCCGCAGTCGAGTTCGCCAGGGCCGCGGCCATTCGCCCGCGCATCGTCGGCGAAGCGCTGAAGACGATCACCACCAACCCCGAGGTGGCCGCGGCGGTCTTCGAGATCCTGGAGACCCAGAAGATCCTGGAGAACAAGGGCGAGCTGACCCTGCTGCCGCCTCGCAGCGAGCTGCTCAGCCAGCTGGTGACCGCGCGCGACGGCGCGTAGCGCCGCGGCCGTGAACGTCACGGAGGCAGCCGCCACGACCGGAGCGGGGATGCCTCGCGGGCCAGCGCGACAATGGTGCGCGCAGGATAGCGACGGGATGCCAGCAGGGCGCGAGGGGTGAGAACGGGCAGCGCCCGTCAGGCGCGCACGTGCGGCGGGTCGACCGGGAGGTGCAGATAGAAGGTGCTGCCCGGGCAGTTGGCCTCGTCGTGGCCGAGGCTTTCCACCCAAATGCGTCCGCCGTGGGCACGCACCGCGCCGCGGGCGATGGCTAGGCCCAGGCCCGGCCCACCGCCCCTGAACATGGTCTTGTGCGACGAGTGCAGGTCCACCGACCCGACCTGGTAGAACTTCTCGAAAATCAGCTCTTGATGCTCGGGCGCCAGGCCAATGCCGGTGTCGCGCACGCTGATTTCGGCGCCCGGCACGCCCCGGTCGAGCTGCACCGGCCGGGTGCGCACCAGGATCCGCCCACCGTCGGGCGTGTATTTAATGGCATTGATGAGCACCTGGTACAACGCCTTCTGGATCAGCGTCGGGTCGGCGTTTAGGGCCGGGGTGTCGCGCGCGTGCTCGATATCGATGCGCAACTGGCGCCCCTCGGCATCGCTTTCCAGCCGGCGCACCAGGTCGTTGACCATGCTCTTGAGCGGCACGGGCACCACTGCAAAGCGCGGGCCGGCGGCCATGTCGGCGTCGATGCGGGCGACATCCAGCATGGCGTTGACGACCTCCTGCAGCCGCTCGGTGCCGCGGCTGAGGCCGGCCAGGGCTTCGGCCAGCAGCCCGCCGGCCGGCAGGCGCTCGTCGGACTTGATGACGTTCAGATAGCCCTTCATGACCGTGAGCGGCGTGCGCAATTCGTGGGCCGCCACCTGGATGAACTCCAGCTTGTTGCGGTCGAGCTGAGCCAGGACGCGGTTGGTGCGCTGTAGATCGCCGATGGCCATCTGGTCGTTAACCCGCATGCGGCTGAGCGTGGTGCGGATGATGCTGATGGCCAGACGCGGGCTGCGGCTGAGCATGGCTTCGAAGTCTTGCTTGCCGATCTCGAGCACGGTGCACTCGCTGACCGTGCGCACGGTGGCCGCCCGCGGCGCGTTCTGGATCAAGGCCATCTCGCCCACGTAGTCGCCCACACCCACGCGCCGCAGCACCCGCTCGCCCTCGGCATCGCTGATCTGCTTGGTGATCACGGCTTCGCCGCTGGCCAGGATGTAGAAGATGTCCTCGTGCGCGTCCTCCTGGCACAAGACATGGCCGGCCGGATAGCGACCGACCTTAGTCAGGCCGGCCAGCTCGGTCAACTCGTCGCTGGCCAGGCCGCCAAAGGTCCCGGCCAGCAAAGCCAGCTTGTCAACGCCGGACGCGGCGGTCACGGTCATTCCGGCCTGGCCTCTGCCAACGGCAGGGTGAAGTGGAAGGTGCTCCCGCGCCGGAATTCGCTCTCAAACCAGATGTTGCCTCCCTGCAGCTCGACCAGGTTCTTGACGATGTTTAGCCCCAGCCCGGTGCCGGGCGCCATCTCGCGCGCGGCCCGGTCTTCGGAGCGGAAGAACTTCTGGAACAGCCGGCGCTGGTCCTCGGGCGAGATGCCGATGCCGGTGTCCTGCACCGCGACGTGCAGGCGTGGGCCGCCTTGACCGCCGGGCGCCGGGTCGGCGGGCGCCGCGCGCACGCGCAGCGTGATCTCGCCGAGCTCGGGCGTGTATTTGTTGGCGTTCGAAAGCAAGTTGGTCAGCACCTGCGCCGCGCGGTTGCTGTCGGCATAGACCTCGGGCAGATCCAGCGGCACATCGAGCTTCAGGTTTTGCTGCTTGGCCTCCAGCAGGCCGCGCGAGGCCCGCAGCACCTCATCGATCAGCCCCTGGAAGTCGAAGGGGCGCAGGTCCAGGCGCAGGCGGCCGGTTTCGATGCGCGTAATGTCGTTCAGATCGGTGACGATGGTCGTCATCCGGTCCAGGTTGTTCTTGATGGTGTTCAGGAATTGGCGCTGCGTGTCGTTGACGGCGCCCACCGCCCCGGCCAGCATCAGCTCGGCCGACATCTTGATCGACGTCATGGGCGTGCGCAGCTCGTGGGCCGCCACCGACACAAAGTCGCTCTTGGCGATGTTGGCGGCCTGCACCTCGGCGTACAGCCGGGCATTGGTGATGGCCACCGAGGCGTGGTCCAGCAGGCGGGTGACGAAGGCCACCTGGTCGTCGCTGAACCCGTCCACTTCCGCGCTTTCCAGGTTGATCAACCCGACGACCACCGGCTCACGCAGGATAGGGATGGTGAGCTGCGAGCGGGTGGCGGGCAGGATGCCGCGGTAATCGGGGTCGGCGCGCACGTCGCGCACCAGGCTCAGCTCGCCGCTGCGCACCACCCGGCCCATCAGGCCGCGGTCCACCGGCAGCGGCTTGTCGCGCAGTTGCTCGACCGTATCGCCGTAGCCGCGGGTGGCGATGATGTTGATGCCGGCTTCGGTCACCATGCCGACCGAGCCGGCCGTGGCGTTCGTGTTCTTCATCGCCCAGTCGAGGGTGATGTCCATCACGCGCTGCACGTCGAGCGCGGCGTTCAGCTCGCGGTCAATGCGCTGCATCATCGACAACTCGGCCACGCGGTCGGCCAGGGCCTGGTCGGTCTGGGCGAACAGCCGGGCATTCTCGAGCGCCACCGCCGCCTGACCCGAGAAAGCCGTTAGCAGGCTCCGGTCCTCGTCGTCGAAGGGCGCCCCGCTGCGCTTGTTGATCACCTCCAGCGCGCCGATGGTGCGCTCGCCACGCCGCAGCGGCACGACCATCAAGGCCCGAGTGACAAAGCCCGTCGATTGGTCCGAGCCGCGGAACCAGCGTGGATCCTTCTGGACGTCGTTGACGATGATCACCGCGCCCGACTCAATCGCCTCGCCCACGAAACCCTTGCCGGGCGCGATGCGCATCCCGATCAAGTTCTGGCCCACCGGCCCGGCGGCCACCCCGAACACGTACTCGCCAGTCTCCTCGTCGGTCAGGAACAGGCTGCCGGCTTCGCACCCCAGAATGTCCATCGAACTCTGCACGATGCGCTCGAGCAGCGGATCGAGCGCCAGGCTCTCGGCCATGGTTGTGCTGACTTCGTTGAGCAAGGCCAACTGGCGCGCGCGCTCCTGGGCCTTCTGCAGCAGCTGGGCTTTGACGATGGCTGAGGCGGCCTGATCGGCGATGGCCCGCAGGATCTGGAACTGGTCTTCGGAAAAGCCCTGGTCGGGCTCAAAGCTGGCCACGGCCAGCACGCCAATGGTGTCGGCGCCGGCGTTGAGGGGCACGCCCATCCAGGCGCGCCACTCGGCGTTGCGCGAGCGGGGCGCTACCCCACGCCGCCGGCATTCGGCCAGGTGGTCGTCGGTGCGGATGGGCTGCCCGGTGCGCCAGACCTCGCTGGCCAGTCCGCGCCCTGCCGGCCAGGGCACATTCTCCTGATCTATGTCGCGCTCGTTGTCTTCCACAAAGAAGGCGTAGGCGAACGTGTCGCCGCGCGGCTGCCGCAGGATGATGTAGAAATTGCGCGTGTCCACCACCCGGCTGGCCTGGGCATAGACCAGTTCCAACAGATCGTCAAAAGTCAGGGTGAAGTTCACCGCCTGCGACATCTGGCTGAGCACGTTGAGGTCGCGCACGCGCTGCTCCAGGTCGCTGATGACGGTGGCGCGCTCGATGGCCAGCGCGGCCTGGTCGGCCAGCGCCTCGACAAAGCGCACGTCGTCGCGCGTCAACGGCAGGCCCGAGAGCTTGGGACCAATGGCCAGCCAGCCGGCCAATCCCGAGGGGCCAGGCAAGGGCGCGTACACGACCGCGGCCAACACGGCCAGCCGCGCCCGCTCGGGCTGCAGGCCGGCCGGCACGGCGCCGCCCGGCGTTAGAAAGAGCGCGGACCGGCCGCGCCCCAGGGCGGCGGCCAGCGGGCCGCCGGCAGCAAAGCGGATCTCTGAGGGCGGCCGAGGCGGCTGGCCCGACCCGCCTGCCGCTGCATAGGCGGCGAAATCGGCGGTGACGGGATCGCGCAGGTACAGGTGGCGCTGCGCTGGCCGCAACGCACCCTCGATCTGTTCGTCGAGCGCGCGGACGATCTCATCGAGCGACCCAGCCCGGGTGAGGGCGCGACCAAATGCCTGCAGCCGCTGTCGGTAGGCGCGCTGTCCACGGAAGAAGGTGTCGTCGACCAGCGCCTGCAGCCGCTCACGCACCGGGTTGAAGACCGCCACCAGCAGGAAGACTAGAAGCCCGATCACCAGCGGATGAGCGGCTGGCAGGGCGGCGCTCGCGATCAGGCTCGCCCCCGTCAACAACAGGGCATAGGCGGCCAGGGCCAGGACCGCCATCCCGGCATACATCAGGGTCTGGGTGATGACGTAGTCCGCGTCCAGCAGGCGGTAGCGCAGGAGCGCAAAGGCCACCGCGGCCGGGAACACCACCAGCAGCGGCAAGTCGAGCGCGGCGTTCAAGGGGCGCGTGTCACGCACGAACAGCGGCTGAAGCGTCCAGGCCAGGAGCAGCGCGAAGGCCGCCAGCGCTCCAATGAGGATGACCTGGCTCTGTTCGCGGACCAGCGGCGAGGGACTCGAGAGGCGCCGGTAGGCCAGCAGCAGCAGCAACACGAGCATCCCCGCGCCCAGGTAGAGGTAACAGGATCGCCAGGCCAGGATGTAGGCGCGCGGGTCGACGCCCGGCGCGTAGAGCGTGTACAGCGCGTAGCCGGCCAACGCCGCCCAGGGCGCGAAGGGCAGCAGGCGCAGCCCGGGCCGGCGCGCTAAAACGCGCATCTCCTGGGGAAAAACCAGGCCAAGCACCATCAGACTGGCGCCGGCCCCCGGCACGGCCAGGGTCCAGGCCCAGGTGAAGCGGTGCGTGGTGTACAGGTCGAAGATGCCGCCCAGTCCAACCGCGGCGGCGGCGCAGAACAGGACGAAGGCCCGGCCGGCCACCTGGTTGCGCCGCAGCCAAAATACCAGCAGGCCAATGGCCAGATAGACCAGCCCGACGAGGTAGGGAACGGCGAAGTACGTGCCAAAATCTACCAGCGAGAATTGCGAGAGGGGCACCACCACCTCCCGCGGCATGGGCGCCGGGCCGGGCGCGACAGCGGCCGGGCCAACAGTCAGGGTGGCCGTCTGGCCCGGCGCCTTGGCGGACAGAACGCGCGCCAGGTCGCCGCTGCTGCGCACCGGCACCCCATCTACGGCCAGCAGTTGATCGCCGGGCTGGACGCCGGCGGCGAAGGCAGGCCAGGGGTCCGGCCCAAGCGACCCGACGTCGTTGAAGAGCAGCGTCTGCTCGACGAACGCTCCGATAAAAGGCACGGTCGCCCGCCAGCGCAAGGCCAAAGCGGGGGTTGCCACCAGGTAGACGAGCAGCGCCAGCGGCAGCACGACGAACACCGCGCCGCGCCCGAGGCGGTCCCAAGCCGCGCGCTGGCTGGCAGACGCCTCGGGCACCAGGTCAGGCGAAGGTTGGGACACGGGCTCGGCCGCGGTGGTCATGGCAGCGATTCTAGGCGAATCGCCGCGCAGAGCAAGCCGGCCCAACTTCTGTTAGCCGCTGGTTAGGGTGGTCGTTCGCCCCGATCCGTCAGGGACCGCGCGAGATCAGCGGCAGGCTGAGCCAGCACGCGCCCGCGCGCCCCGGCGAGGCCCAGAAGCCGCCGCCAATCCGGTAGGGACCGCAGGCCGCCCGGCCTGCCTCGGGCTGGCCGATGGTGCCCTGCAGGCTATAGATGCCGCCGGTGCTGGTTCCGCCGCCGCTATCGACGGTCCACCAGTCGAGCACATAGGGCCCGCCGCTTGAGCCCTCGGGCGCGGCCAAAACCGAGCGGGGCGCCGAGCCGGCCAGGAGACACAACACGACGGCCGCCAGCAGGAGCGAAATCTTCCTAGACATGCCCGCCTCCTAGCGCAAGTTGACGTACACGGCGATAGTGGCTTGCCCCTCGGCGGGCGTTTCGAGCGCCACGCCGATGACGGGTGCGCCCTCGGTCACGCGCATGCCCTCGATGATGCGGGTCTGCAGCGCGCGCGTGTGACCTGGCAGGCCGTCGGCCGTGAGACGCTCGCCGGCGGTGATGGGCGCGCCCGGCGCGACCTTGACCTGGGCCACGCCCGCCACGACCAGCATCACATAGTCGCCCGGCTCGGCCGGGCCCTCGGCGCCCTGCATCGCCATGGCCCCTTCGTCTTCCTTGCCGGGGGCCAGCGCCCAGACCATGCGCTGGCTCACCACGCCGATCAGGCCAGTGTGCTCGGCGCTGTCGGCCAGCCGCACCAGCGGCAGCGAGTCGGTGCCGCCCGGCATTGGCTTGCCTGCCGCCGCAACGGCCACCACGTCGCCAAGCTCCAACGCAGCGGGGCCCGTCACCTGGGCCAGGAGCGAGAAGCCGCTGGCCAGGACATTGCCGGCCTGGACGTTGTCGACGCTGTAGAGCGCCCATTCGCCCGAAGCATTGGCAGTGTTGGACCACAGGCCATAAGTGGAAACGCCGGGCGAGGGGATGTAAACACCGTAGTTGGCAACGTCTGGGGGCACGCCGATTTGAATGCTGTCATCGCCAGTATCGTAGATACGGATGCCGTCGGAGCCGGTGGTGTTGCTGATAACGAGGCTGTAGTCGAGGGCGGGGCCGATGCGCAGGCCTCCTTCGTTGGGCACCGAAAGACGGATGCCGGCGTTGTAGAGGTGCCAGTCGCCGCTCGACCCGTTGTAGTAAGTCCACGCGCGAAACGATCCGCCCGTGGCATAGCCATAGAAGGGCCACCCGTTGGTGTGGGAGGTCTCCACATACATGCCGCCGTATTGGTTGGCGGAGCCGTCGTAGCGCACGCCGAAAACCTCATTGCCGGAGATGCGGAAGTCGCGGCCGACGCCGACGAAGTTGTTGCCCTCGTCGGTGTAGACGTTGGGCAGCGCCAGGGCGTAGGGCGCGGCCGTCAGCGACTGCCGCGGGGTGAGCAGGGTGTAGGCCCCGGCGGTGCCGCCAGGGCGCACTCCAATATCGAGCCAGCGGGCGCCCCCACCAAAGGCGGCTGCACCGAAGTCGAGCGCAACGTCGAAGTAGCCGTCGACCACGGTCTTGGAGGCGACGGTGACCGTAACCCCCACCTGGCTGCCGGCCAGGGCGTCATCATACAGCCGGAATTGGAAATCGAAGCTCCCGTTGGCAGGCGCACCGTTGGCTACCAGGCGGCCCTGATAGGTGAAACTGGTCCCGACCACAGCGGCTGCCGCGGCGGCCGGCGCCGGCTGCCCGGCAGCCGTTTCGGCCGGCCGCACCCATACCACCAGCGCAACGAGCAGGAGCAGCGCGACTGCGCCCGCTGCTCCGAGTCCAGGCACTTTTCCGGTCATGATGAACCTCCTTGGGGCGAATGCCAACGGCGCTTGACGCAGCGAACCGAGTTGTTGAGCAGGATCCGTCGATCTGAGAAAGGGAGTAGACAGGCAAGTCATCCGCCCCAAGGTGCATCCACGCCTGGGCGGCAGGCAGCGGATCGGGCTTAGCTCGTTATGATAGCCCGAGAAGCCCTGCCGATCCAATACCCCTTTGTGGGGGTTGACGTGTCCCGCCAATGAAGGCAGTGTGATAGATCCGGATAGATCCCCCGGTTGGGCGCTCGCGCGCGAAGCGGCCTATAATCGGCCCCGCATCCAGAGCTGCCACTTCCCGCGAGACGTGATGACGGCCATGGACACCCCGCCGCTCGCGCGGCACAAGCTGCCGCTGGCCACCAAGCTGGCCTTTGGCGTGGGCGACGCCGGCCCGGCCATCGTCTCGGCCGTCAACGGCTTCTTCCTTCTGGACTTCCTCATCAACGTGGCCGGACTGCGGCCGAGCGTGGCCGGCAACACCTTCCTGATCGCCAAAATCTGGGGCGCCGTCAACGATCCCGTCATCGGCTGGCTGACCGACCATAGCACCAGCAGCCACGGCCGGCGCCGGCCGTGGCTGCTGTTCGCGGCCGTGCCGTTTGGCCTGGCGTTTTTTCTGCATTGGGTCGTGCCACCGCTCGGCGACGCGGGCAAGTTCTGGCACTCCCTGGCGGGAGCGCTGCTGGCCACGGCTTTCACGGCCGTGTCGGCGCCGTACACGGCGCTCACGCCCGAACTGACCCCGGGACTACGACGAGCGCACAGCTTGACCTCGGTGCGGCTGTCGTTCCGCCGCCGGTGCCGCCTCCGGCCGTCCTGCTGGGGCCGCGAGCGCTGGTCGGTCTGGCCGGCGCGGCAATCCTGTTGCTGAGCACGATCGCGGTATCCTTGTATCTGATTACCAAGACCCGGCACGCCGAAATCCGCGCGCAACTGCGGGCGCGCGGGCTGCCGGAGTAGCTGCCAATTGGCAAGGAGAGCGAATGGCCAGGATCGTATCGGTGTATGGGGGGTCAGCGCCCCGGCCCGGGTCGCCCGCCTACGAGGATGCGCGCGCGCTGGGCGAGGCGCTGGCCAAGCGAAATTGGACCGTGGCGACCGGGGGGTACTCGGGGGTGATGGAAGCGGCCTCGCGCGGGGCGTTTGAGGCCGGCGGGCACGTGGTGGGCGTCACCTGCACGCTGATCGAGGATTGGCGCAGCCTGCGGGCCAACGCCTGGGTGCGCGAGGAACAGCGCTTTGCGACGCTGCGCGAGCGGCTGTATCACCTGGTGGAGTTCTGCGACGCGGCCGTCGCGCTGCCCGGCGGGATCGGCACGCTGTCGGAGGTGGCGCTGACCTGGAGCCTGATGCAGACGAGGGAGCTGAAGGCCAAACCGCTGGTGCTGGTAGGCCAGGTGTGGGCGCAGACGGTGACGACCTTCATGCGCGAGGCGGCCAGCTACCTGCACCCCGGCGACAGCGGCCTGCTCTACCTGGCGGCCGACATTGACGAGGCCGTGCGGTACCTGGACGACGGGCCCTGACCGCCTGCGGCGGTCAGGGGGTCAGCAGAAGCGGCAGGCTCAGGCGCGCGCCACCGACGAGCAGCCTGGCGCTGGCTGTGACCGTCAGGCCCCCGCCGGCAGCCGTGATCGGAACAGTGTGCCACAGCCCCGGCAGCAGCGGCCCGGTAAAGGTGTTCGTGACGACCAGCGTGGCCTCAGACTGGCCGGGCAGTGCCAGCGCCGCCGGTGACACCTGCACGGCCAGATTGGGCGTGGGGCTGGAGCCAGCCAGGCTGACCCCGGCGGCGAAGGCGCCGATGGCTTGCAGGTCGAGGCGGTAGGACGCCGCCGAGCCGGGCGCGGCCGCCTGGGCGGCCGGCGAGACCGTCAGCGTGAAGCCGTAGCCTGCGTATTCAAAGGCGCCCAGGTCGGGCGCCAGGCCCACGTAGCCGTCATTGATGCCCGGCAGAGCGAGCCCGGCATCCAGCATCGCGCTGGTTGGGGTGAGCGTGTAGTCGCCAGCCGCACGGCCAGCGAAGCCGGGCGGCAGGTTGTATCCGCTGGGCTCCTGCCCGGTGGCCGCCGTAAACGCCGCCAGCGTGGCATAGTTAGTGTTATCCCAGCGTGCCAGGGCGCCGCCGCCATCGCGCCACAGGTTGTCGAAGTCCAAATCAACCGGCTGGGAGGTGTTGTAATTGTTGATGGCGGCGTCCGTCCCGGCCCAGATGTTGTTGCGCGCGTAGATCAGCCGCCACGTGCCCGGCGCCTTGATGTACAGCCCGTGGTTGGGGCCGTCATCGTCGCTGAGGACGGCATCGGTCGTGTTGTGGAAAAGGTACATGGGGCCGGAGGGGCCGTAGCCGCTGTTGAACTTGAAGGGGCTGCCGGTGTAATCGCTGTTGCCCACGCCCGTCCGGTAGATCAAGTTGCGGATGGCGTAGACGGGGCCGGTGTAGACCGGGGCGAGCGAGATGCCGATCAGCACATCGTGGAAAGTGTTGCCCCACAGGCGAACGTTGCTGCACTCGCCGTCGGTTTCCAGGCCATCGTCGCCGGTGTTGTAGACCAGGTTCGCGTACACGTCGGTCTCGTTGGTCTGGCCGGCGGTCGTGCCGGGGCAGACACCCAGGCCGTCAAAGTAGTCGTAAAAGGTGTTGCGCCGAATGACCGTGCCGCGGCCGGTGGCCGGCGAGTAGAAGCGGAGCCCCCCGCCGGAGAGGTCAATCCCGGCATAGAACGCGTCCCACGGCCAGGCAAAAAGAGTATCGGAGAAGACGTTATCCTGGATCACGTTGCGGTGCGCGTCGTACTTGAGGCCGATGCTCAGGTCGTTCAGGCTGAAAGTCGATCCCTGCACCAGGTTGTCACTGGCATTATTGAAGTAGATAGCCTTGGCGTAGCTCCCCTGGCCGTAATGCCGAAAGGCCAGATCCACAAAGTAGATGAAGTCACGCGAGACGGCGAAGGCGGTGTTGAAGCGCGAGACGCGCATCAGGGCCGAATTGGGATCGGCATCGCCGGCCAGGCGGACGTACACGCCCGCGCCGCTGGCGTAGAAGCCGGGCACCCCCCAGACCAGGTTCTGCAAGTCAGCCAGGCTGGTATACGGCAGCAGGCGCTCGCCGTTGGCCGTGACCAGGTGCGGGTCGGCGACGTTGACGGTGGTCCGGTAGACGCCACCACCTTCGGCCGTCCAGGTGAAGGTCGCCGGATCGGCCCCATCGAAGACAGCCGTTTCGCCGGGATAGCTGCGGATGACGATGGGCGCACCCGGAGCGCCGGAGCGCGGAGGCGAGAAGCTGCCCTGGTGGTAGACGCCGCCGCGCAGCACCACCGCCTGGCCGGCCTGTGCCTGGTCCAGCGCGGTGCTGACAGCGCAGGGCGCAGCTGGGCTGCAGGCCATCCCGCTGCCGGCCGGGCTGGCGTAGAACGATGCGGTAGGCGTGGGGACGGCGATTTCGGCGCGGGTGGGGACCGTGGCCTGTAAGGTTACGGTGTGGAGCGGGCCGCCGTCGGGATCAGACAGGGAAACGCGCACCTCATAGCTTGTGCCCGGCGCCAGCCAGAACAGGCTGCCTACGAAGCGGGTGGCGCTGACTCGGCTGAGCGGGAACCCGGGTTGAAAGGCGCTGCCGCTGCCCTGCACGCGGTACGCGATGCCAGCGGCGGCATCCAGGTCGGGATCGTCGCCCGCGTCCACGTTGACGATGACGCCCAGCGCGTGAAATGTGCCGTAGAGCTCCAGCTCGGCCGCGGCCCGCGCGGGCGCTTGGGCCCGGATCAGGCCGGCCGGGAGAAGCATGAGGAGCAGCAGCCCGCGGCGGAATGCCATCGCGTCGTCTTGGGGTGAGACGGTTCAAGTATGAACGACGCGCGCGGATTATGCAATGGTACGGGAGAGGCAAGCTGCCAATGCTCCGGTCGTCAACGAGACTGTGGCCTGCCGGCGTGCCGGTCTGGCTGTGGCTGGCAGCCAGCCTGAGCGCTGGCATCTGGCTCGACCTGGCAAGGCCTATCTGGCTGAAACCCCCCGTGTTCAACTTTGTGCCAGCCATCCACGCGTTGCTCCCATTGGCCTGGCTGCCCGCCATGGCGCGATTTGCCCGGCTCGGCGCCAGTCGCGGGCGCCTGCCTGTGTGGATTGCCGCCGCGTTCCTGGCGGGAAACGGCCTTTGGTGCATCTTGGTGTCGCCGCGCACGGCGTCCGAACTCCCCTACTTGGGCGCCAATGGGAAATTGAGCTGTCACGCGGGCGATCTTCCCCAAACGCCCGGCGCCTACCAGTGCGAACACCGCTTCGAGTCTTCCACCGCCCAGTGTATCGCCCATGCGTTCAGACTGCTGGAAAAGCTGCCATTCATGCTGCTTGTGGAGCAAGATGTCATCAGTTGATGAATCGGCGCGGCGCGATCGGCCCGGGCGCGACGGCAAGTCGTTCGCCGCGCAGGCGGGGCTGGCCGAGACGGTGGCGCAGGCGCTGCGCGACGTTCAGTCGGCCCTCTATGACCGCGCCCAGGCATTTTTCGAGGCCAACACCTTTGAGCCTGGCAGCTACGCCAAGTTCAAGCAGGTGGTGGAAAAGGGTTGGGCTTACAGCTGGTGGTGCGGCGACCGCGAGTGCGAACTGGCGATTAAGGACGACACCCGGGCCACGACGCGCTGCATCCCGCTGGAACAGCCCGGCGGCCAGGGGGCATGCGTGCGCTGCGGGCGGCCCGCAGCGGAAAAGGCGTACTTTGCGCGCGCGTATTGAGCGTCACGCGCGGCAGACCTGTGGCGTTGGTCCCGACTGACATGACCATCGAGGTTCACCGCATCACGGCTGAAAACGCCGAGCGCTTTGCTGGCCTGCTGGCCGCCCTGGCGGGCGAGCCGCCGCCACCCGAGGCCTGGGCGCTGGAAGCGGCCTGGGTGCTGGCCGCCGAGCTCGAGGGGCAGCCGGTGGGCGTGGCGGTGGTCGTGCCGATTCCCAAGCTCGATGCGCGGCGCGGCTTCTTGTTCGTGGACGAGCTCAGCGTGCTGCCGGCCTACCGGCGGCAGGGGGTGGCGCGCGCGCTGCTGGCCCACGTCGAACAACTCGCGCGCGACCTGAGTTTGGCCGGCGTGCGATTGCTGGCGCGGCCCGAAAACGCGGCGGCGCGGCGCCTGTACGCGCGCCTGGGATATCAGCTGAACGACAGCGTTTTTTGTGAAAAGCGGATCGAGAACGGGGGAGACGGAACAACGACAGACCATCCGCCGTCTTAGCCACAAGCGCTGCCCGGCAACGCCGAAGGCCGGCAGCAGGGGCGCATCCGCCGCACAGGAGGAGACGCTATGTTCCGCAAGGTCATCATCTCCGGGCTGCTGGGGTTGGTGGGGTTAGGCGCGCTGGCCGCGGGCGCGCAGGTGACCGTCACGTTGGCGGTACTGGGCAGTCTGATGGTGCTGAGCTGGATTGGCCTGAATCGGCGGCATTGAGCCGGCCGGCCAGGGAAACGACAGGGCAGTCATCCGCGAATGGCTGCCCTGTTTACGTTAAGTCCACGCGGGACCGCAGCCTCGCGCCATATTGAGGCTTGCCTAACCCCTTTGTATTTCTCTATAATAGCCTCGGTGCAGCTACCGTAATCAGGCTGAACGCTCCAATCTTACGGCATCCCCGTCGTTCCTCGGTGCCGGCTGTCACGGCGATGAGGCGCGCGCTGAAAGCGCCTCCTGTCATCCAACGTGCAGGAAAAGGAGAAAGCAGCATGAGAAGCAGGCTCACAAGTGTCCTTGGCGCGGTGGCGGGCGGCGTTCTACTTAGTATTGGGTTGATCGGCCTGGCTGGCCGGCAGGCTGCGGCCGCCGCATCGCCGGGCGCTTCTGGAAGGGCCGGCGCCCTGCCAGCCGAGCGCCGGGCACACTATGACAGCCTGCTGGCTAAGCTCCAGCGCAACGAGCCCTACCTGATCGCGCCGCGCGAGGACGTAGTCTTCCGCGTCGTCCGGCAACAGCTCGGGCCCGAGGCTAGCCGGGAGCAAGTCCAGGCCGCGGTTGACCAGTACTACAAGGACTTTCAGGCGCGCAACCACCAGGCCAGCCGGCCGAACCCCGTGGCGCAGATGGGGCGGCTGAAACAGCTCGAGCTGGCCGAACAGCAGCGAGCCGAGGGCGCGGCGGTGTCCACCGCCCTGACGGGCACGCCGCAGCTCTTGACGGTCATGATGAACTTCAGCGGGACCGAGACTTACGACACGTCGGACCCGGTCGAATTCCAGGGGGTGTGCCTGACCGACACCACGACCCTCCCGCCAACGTACACCGTCACCATCGACGGCCCGCAATTTAACGAAATTCCGCAGCCCACCGACAATTGGACCCCCTGGGTGGACCCGGCCGATTCGTACACGAACGGCTTCACCCAGGCCTACTTCGATCTGCTGATGTTCTCGACGACGGGCTACACGCAGACCATGCGGCCCGAGCTGCAGAACCCCTGGACTGGAGGCCAGGGCTTCGACTTCAGCGGCGTCAGCTTCCGCAACTGGTACGCCGAAAACTCCCGCGGCGTGTACGCGCCCGATGGCGAGGTGATCGAGGTCACTATCCCGCGCCCGGCGTCTTATTTTGGGGCCGGGGCCTGCGGCGAGGGCGTCACTGGCGACAGCTACAACGGCGTCGAGTGGCGCATCGCCATCTCGGCGGCGCTGCAGATCAACGCCGAACAGCCCGCCTTCGACTGGACTGCCTGGGACCAGGAGGACGTCTACGACTACGACAACGATGGCGACTTTAGAGAGGCGGATGGCTACGTCGATCACTTCTTCCTGATCGAGGCCGGCCAGGCCCAAGGCGGCGAGTATGGCGAGTTCCTGATCTGGCCCCACAGCTGGGATGTGGCGCTCGGCACTCCGGAAGGCCCAGCCGCCAACCAGCTCGGCGGCTACCAGGTCTCAAACGACGGCCCCTTGGGCGGGGTGTGGATCCTCAACTACACCGTCTCCGACGAGGTCGGCGGCCTGGGCGTCTTGGTGCACGAATACGGCCACGACATTGGGCTGCCGGATAACTATTCCTATAGCGAGATTGGCGCCGACCCCGGGTTCTGGGATGAGATGGACTCGGGGACCTTCGGCGGCGGTCTGAGCGGCATGCAGCCGGTGCACCACACCATCTGGGACAAGGCCGAGCCTTACCTGGGGTGGAACTCTCCAGTAGAGATCGACCTGGGCACCACCACGGCGGTGGGCGCCGAAAACGCCCTGGAATTCACAATCGCCCAGCAGTCGAAGCCGCCGGCCGGGGCGATCGACGGTCTACGCATCAAGCTCCCGCCGCTGGAGACGATTGCCTCGGTGCAACCGTTCGGCAGCCTGATGTGGTACAGCGACCGCGGCGACTACCGCGACGAATCGATCGCGCGGGCCTTCACCGTCGGGGCCGGCGAAGACATCACCGTCACGGCCAACCTGGCCTACGACATCGAAGAAGATTGGGACTACCTGTACTGGGAGATCTCCAGCACCGTCACCGGCGGCTGGACCCCGGTACAGGTCTACAGCGACAGCGTGGACATCACCACGAACACCGATCCCAACGGCAACAACTTCGCCGGCAACGGCATCACCGGGGCCTCGGACGGCTGGATCACGGCCACCGCACCGGTGACGGCCGCCCAACTCGGGGCCGGGCCGGTTTCGTTCCGCTTCCGCTATCAGACCGATGCCGCGGTCCAGGAAGAGGGCGTCTACCTGGACAACATCCTGATCACCGGCAGCGCCGCGGGAACGCTCGTCTCCGACGACGCCGAAAGCGGCGACACCTGGACCCACCAGAGCGAGGGCATCATCACCGACAAGCCCTGGTTCATCTTCAACGGCGCCATCCTGACCGAACACTCGTACCTGGTCGAATGGCGCAACTCGGGCGAGGGCACCGGCTTCACAGGTGTGCCCGAAGCGCAGGCCTTTGCGACCGCCGGCTTCGATATCGGCCTCAACCGCATGTACTGGATCGACGAGCTCGACGCCGCCGGCAACATCGCCCACGTCGACCGGTTCTTCAACCATACGCCCGGCATGCTCGTCTGGTACGCCAACAACACCTATGCCGACAACGAGATCGTCAACTATCTCTTAGACGATCCCTCGTGGGGCGCCCACGGCCGGGTGCTGCTGGTGGACGCCAACCCCGACCCGCACGTGGTCGACGACGCGGCCGGCACGCGCCTGCTCACCGAGCGGCGCGCGAGCTTCGACGCGGCCTTCACGCTCGACGACCGGCCGGCGTTCGACCTGTCCAGCAATGTGCTCCAGGCGCCCACCGACACGGTCACGACGATCCCGGCTGGCCTGGCCGATCCGAACTTCCGCGACCGCCTGGGGAGCACCCCGGGCATCGCGAATGGCGACTTCATCGACCCGGGCGCGGGCGTGGTCTTGCCGACGCGCGACAACGTGCCGTACTGGGCATACTGGGACATCTACGGCGATCTGGGGAACCCCGGCCTGAACGCCTTCGGTGTCAACTTGACCGTGGTCGACCAGGCCCCGGACGGCGCCTGGGGCCGGGTGCGCTTCTGGGTGGACGACGACACGGTCTTCCTGGACAAGCGGGCCCAGCCGCAAGGGGTGCGGCCGAGCGGGATGACGACCTACACCATCACCTTAAAGGACGGCTCCGGCTCGCGCTACAGCGACACGCACTACCACCTGTTCGACGCCGTAATGATCGATACGCTGCCGGCCGGCGTCGAGCTGGTGCCAGGCTCCTTGAGCCTGACGGGGAACGGCTCGGTCTTCACCACCACCTCGGCAAGCGACCTGGCCGCCTACGGCCTCGACCCGAGCGCGGTGGCGGCCGGCAGCGTCAGCATCGTCTGGACCGGCGAGTTGGGCGGCACGCGCATCGACCGGCCCGACGTGCTGATCGAGTATGCCACCACCCTGCCGGTCGGCTGCGCCAGCAGCCCGCTAAACCTGCTGGTGGTCCAGGAGACAATCACCGACACGTTCCGCAACAACGGCGATCCGTTCTTGTGGCCGAAGCACGATACCTACACCAAGGCAGGCTCGGTCTGCTCGCCAGTGATCCTGCTCCCGATGCTCATCCGCTAGCCAGAAGCGGCGTGCCAGCCCCGGCCACAGGCCAGCCGGCGGCGCCGCCAGCCAACAAAACGAACGCGCCCTGCCCCGCAAGCGGGGGCAGGGCGTGTTCGCGGCAGAAGCCGAGTTATTGCCGCGGCGGCGCTCGCGCCACTGGCGCGCTTGAGCGCCAAACCTCATTAGGGCGTCGAACACGGGAACGCCAGCGGCACTCCGCCGACCGACTCAAAGACCCAAACCTCATAGGTCCTGTCCTTCACGATCAGCATCACCTGCTTGTGCTGCCCCTGGATGAGGTGTTCACTCCTGGCCGGAAGATCCAGCTCACAGGCGATGGGATCGGCCGTCCACGCTCCCTCGGAAACCAGCGTGACCAGGACGCTGGCCACGCCCAGGCGGGCCGCCAGGGCGCTGCGCGCGATTTCCGCTGGCGTGCCGGGCGTGGGGTCGGTGCGCGGCGGGATCGCGGAACCGCCGGCCGGCGTGGGAGACGCGGGCAGCAGGCTGGGCGCGGGCTGGGTCGGCGTGGCCGCCGCGCCAGGCGGCTGCCCGAAGGGGGTGGGCGAAGCTGGCGCCAGGAGGTCTGGCGTTTGGCCACAGCCAGCAGCCAGGGCCGCCGCCAACGCGGCCGCGCAGAACAGCAGCGTCATCGTCCGGTCGTGCTCGAGTCCAGGCATGCGAGCACCTCCCTTCCACTAGAATAGACGGATAAACGACAGTCCCGGTTCCCAGGTGGCATCGGCGCGTTGTTCGCCAACCGGAGATCTGACTTGACAAGTGTACAAAATACACTTAGTATCTATGGTGTACCGGGTACACTATTGCGCCGAAAGGAATAGGTCATGGCCTTGGCTCTCGGTTTCTACAAGAGTCACCCCACCGAGTACGTTCTGGTCTATCGCGACGGGCAGGTGCGGCGCGCGGGCGCCGGCCTGTCGTTCTTCTATTGGGCGCCGACCACCAGCATCGTCTCGATCCCGATCAGCACGGCCGACGTGCCCTTTATCTTGAACGAGATGACGGGAAACTTCCAGGCCGTCACCGTGCAGGGCCAGTTGACCTACCGCGTCGCGGACCCACGCGCGCTGGCCGGCGTGCTGAATTTCGCCGTCGACCCGCGCACTCGGGCCTTCGTCTCCACCGATCCCGAGAAGCTGGCCCAGCGCATCGTCAACGCGGTCCAGGCCCAACTGCGCGGCGAGCTGAGCCGGCGCGCGCTGGACGAGGCCCTGCGCAGCGCGGCCGCCATCGCCGCCGCGGTGCTGGCCGGCGTGCGCGCCGACCCGACCCTGGCCGCCATGGGCGTGGAATGCCTGAGCCTGTTCATCACGGCCATCAAGCCCACGCCCGAGATGGCCAAAGCGCTGGAAGCGGAGTATCGCGAGGGCCTGCAGCAGCGCGCCGACCAAGCCATCTACGCGCGGCGGGCGGCGGCCGTGGAGCAAGAGCGGCGCATCAAGGAGAACGAGCTGAACACACAGCTGCTGCTCGAGCAGCGCCGGCAGGAGCTGGTGGATCTGGAAGGTCAGAACAACAACCGCCAGGCCGAGTACAACGCCCGCTCCAACGACATCTGGCTCCAGCCCTGGCGCCAGACCGACCCGCGGGTGCTGCTGGCCCTAGGTTTCAAGCTGCTGGGCGAGAACGCGGGCCGCATCGGGACACTGACCGTCACGCCAGACTTGTTAGCAAGCATTTTGGACCAAAGGGGCTGAGGGTGTAGCAAGGTGCAAGGGTCAGGACGGGTCTGAAGGGCAGATGCTTCACACCCCTCAGACCCTTCATGCCCTTCATACCCACCCCCGCC
>JADLEU010000246.1 GCA_020845955.1 Anaerolineales bacterium | reverse complement strand
GTGCCCGCCAACCCATAGACGAACGGCACCAGGGAGGCGGCCCACAGAGCGTATCCAGCCCCAGTCAAGACAGCAGCCATGGTTTCAAACGCCATGCTGCCCGCCAACGCCAGAGCGCCAAGGTTGACTGCCAGCAGGCTGAGCCAATTCCCGCCGAGCCGGGCTGGCCCGGCGCCAGGCCACAGTCTGGCCAGCAGATAAGGAAACAGGGCATAGCTCAACTGGAGTGCCCACCCGTAGACCAGGACAGACGGAGCGCCGGATTCGAGTATCGCCAGTGGCGGCAGCGCGCCCGTCAGCACGATGACGGGCGCGATAAAGATCGGGACGAGGATTAGGGCATAGCCCAGCACGATGTGCCACAGGCCCGCCGTCCACCTGGCTCGCTCCCCGAACAGCGGCCGGACCAGGCTGGCCAGCAGCCAGAGCGTCGCCAGGTGGTGCAGGAGAATGCCCACGGCTATCAGGGGCGTGAGGCCGAGCCACGGCGCCGCCACCAGGGCCAGCCCCCCCGCCAACAACGCCCAGAAGATCAGGCGGGTCGAGCGCGGCCAGGCCAGTGGCCGGCCGGCAAAGTGCGGGTAGGTATCGATCAGCAGGCCGGCGAACATCAGTGACGTGAAGCCCCATAGGTTGGCATGCAGGTGAACCTCTTTGGGGGCGGCCATGCGCAGCCATTCGCCCCAGCCCAGCCACAACCCCGTTCCGGCCAGGACACCCACCAGCAAAAACCCCAACCCGGCCAGGTAAAATGAGTCGCCGGGGGTCGCAAGGCTCGCGGCCTGTTCAGCGCGCAGGTCCCATAGCTGCTTGAGCAGCAGAACCGCTGCCACGAAGATCAGCGTTCCGCCCGTGGCGATGGCCGGCGCATAGACGATTGGAATGCCCACCACCAGCGCGACGATTCCCAGGTTAAGGGCCGCCCAGATGTCCCAGCGCGCCGCCGGCCGCGCGCGTCCGGCGCGGGTGGCCAGCACACCGGGGAGGACTCCGAAGATGACCTCGACCAGCAAGCCCAGGGTAATGAAGTGCACGCGCAGCCAGCGCAGACCAGTGAACCAGGGCGCCCAGCCGAAACTGGCCAGCGCGGCCTCCAGGGCTGTCAGGAGTGCCAGGCCGGCATAGAGAGCGGCCATCAACAGATACGGGCTGTGCATGCGTCTACCGGGCGACCTATCCATCACATTCTACCCCCTGCTGGCGGCGGACGGCGATCGGCGCGCCCGGCCGCCAGCGGCGGCTGCCCTGGCATGGCTATGCCGGCGGCAACCCGCTTACCTGATCGCCAAACCCAGGCTGGCCGCTCTTTTCGATCGCGGCGATGCCCAAACGGAAGATACGCCAAATCTCAGCGGCGACCGGCGCCAGGGACACGACCCACAAAGCATAGGCCGTGCCATGGAGCAGCGCCTGATAGTCCGTGACAAAGATGCTGGCCCACAGGAACACGCCGCCGGCATGGGCCGTCACCAGGCTAAACCAATTGCCCCCCAGCCGCGCCGGCTCGCTCGGCAGCAAGGCGCGCCGGAGCACATATGGGATCAGGGCGTAGCCGAACTGCAGCATCCAGCCGTAGACCAGGGCCTGGGGCGCGTTTTGCTCGATACCGGCGCCCGGAAAGCCCGGCACCTTCAGAATGATCAGCGGCGCAACCAACACCGGCGCCAGAATCCAGGCGTAGGCGGTGACCAGGTGCCAGATGCCCGCCCCACGCCGCACGAAGTTGTCGCCCCAAATGGGTTTGACCATATTCGCGGCCAGCCAGACCGTGGCGGAAAGGTGAAGGACCAACCCCGGCGCCGAGAAGTACAGCGAGGGCAGCCACGGCCCGAGCACCAACCCCAGCGCGCCCAGAGTCATCAACCAGAAGATCGGCCAAATCGCGCGCGGCCAGGCCAGCTCGCGGCCAGTGAAACTCGGATACAGGTCGACCATCAAGCCGGCAAAGGCAAGCGACATGAAGCCCCAATTGTTGGCGTGGATGTGGACCTCGATCGGAACCGCGATACGCAGCGCTTCGCCCCAGCCCACCCACAGCCCGGTGCCGACGAGGATGCCCAGCAGCAGGTAGGCGAGGCCGGCCAGGTAGAAAACCCGGCCGTCGGGCGCGCCCCGGTGTGCGCGGACGGGGCCAGGCTGGCCCAGCGCGCGCAAGTCGCGCAGCTGTTTCCAGAGCAGCCCGGCGGCGACAAAGATCAGCGTGCCACCGGCGATGATGACGGCGCCGTTCATCAGCGGGATGCCGACCAGCAAAGTGATGAGACCAGCATTCAGTGCGCTCCAGATGTCCCACCGCATCTCGGGGCGCCGCTGGCCGGCGCGCACCGCCACCAGGGCCGGCAGCAGCCCAAAGATCACCTCGGTCAGAACCCCCAGCGTGATGAAGTGAACGCGCAGCCAGCGTAGACCGGCAAAGTATGGCACCAGGCCAAAACTGGCCAACGCTGCCTCGAGCGCGGCGAGCAGCGCCACACCCGCGTACAGGACAGCCATTAGCAGATATGGGAGCATGCAGCAGCAACTCCTTGTTTTCTAGCTGACGCGGACGGCCAGGAACGCCAGGCGCGTGTGAGCCTGGATACCGCGGCGGGCGCCCTCCGCCGTGATGACCGTGGCGCCGGCCGCGACCGGGAAGGTCTCGTCGTCCACCTGCATCAGGCCGCTGCCTTCCAGGAAGTAATAGACGGCCAGGCTCTCCGGATGCGAAGGGATGGACTGCCCGGCCTCCAGGCCGGCCACCAGGACCTTCAGTTTGTCGTCTTGAGCCAGGAACTGCGGCTGCGGGCCGGCGGGGGAGAAGACGACTTTGGCGTTGGCGTCAAAACACAGACTATGTATCATCTCAGCCAGCCTTTCAATCTCGGGAGGCGCGCGCCCGTGCGCATTGGCCCGTCTTGTGGCTGTGCCCCGCCAGCAGCACGCCCATCGTGATGAGGCCTGCCACAACATGCAGGCAGGCCGCCACGCTGCTGGCCAGCACGGTCTTGTGCGGCGCCGGGAGCGCGTAGTCCGGAATAAAGCTGAGCAGCAGGACGGCGAGCGACAGCCGGATAAACGCCGGCCCCGGGCGAGCCTGGCGAGCCGCCAGCCACGCCAGCACGGCCGCCGCGCCAAGGGCCGGAACCGTCGTAAACAGGATCGAACGAGGGTAGCTGTCCAGCGGCTTGAAAAGCGCGATCTCGGGCCACAGGGCAATGGCCATCGCCTGCACGGCGACCACCGCTGCACTGGCGGCCGCTGCGGCTGCCATTCCAATGATGGCCCAGTCACGCCCGTTCAGGCGAATCGGAGGGGCTGGGACCTGGCCGTGCCCTTTCGCCGCGGCTTGGCTTGTCATGGGTCGAACTCCTTTCTGGTGTGGGCTGGCTAAACTGAGACCAGGTCGGCAGACTGTCGAGCGCGGAGAGCGAGGCGGCCAGCCGCACCCCGCCGCGCGCGGACGGCGACACCTGCTCGATCGGCACAACGCGATAGTCGAGGGCGGCCTGCCAGCGCGCCACGATTAGGTGAGTAGCCGCGCGCACCGCTGCGTCACAGACCAGGCCGGCCACGCGGCCCGCCGGCCGACCATCGCAATCAGACACCGGCATGCCGCGCTCCACCAGCATGGAGACAAAACCCGTATCTTGTGCCAGCAGCGGCGCGCTGACCACCAGTTTGCAGGCGGCGGCGCCGCCCGCGCCTTGACCCGAACGACTTTCTGGAAGCTCCATTGTGATCCGCTCAACTTGTCGTCAACCGCCAGCCAGGCGCGTCGGGCTTAGATCAACGACGAATCAACAAAGCGCCCACGTGCCAGCCATAGACTAGCACCTGGGCGCCTGGGTGTCCCCGACTCAAGTCGGCTTTGCGCCTTTGGACGGCGACTACGCTGCCAGCTTCTCCAACGCCGGGCGGTCCTGGAGGCGAATGAACTGGCGCTCAACCTGGATCAGGCCAGCCGCTGCCAGGCTGCCCAAGGCCCGTTGGACGACATCGGGCACGGTCCCGAGCTGGCCAGCCAGCTCGGCCTGGGTGTACCAGCGCGGCCGGTGCAGCACATCGCCCGTCGCTCCATCGAGCAGCATCCGCGCCAGGCGCCCGGTCACCGAGCGCAGCGACAAGTCCTCGACCAGCTCGACCAGCCGGACCAAGCGGTCCGCCATGTCCTCGATCACTCGCTGCGCCACCTCCGGCCGGTGGCGCACCAGGTCAGCCACGGCGTCGCGATGGAGGAGCCAGATCTTGGTCACCTCCAGCGCCAGGGCCGTGGCCGGGTTGGGCCGAGATGTGAACACCGCAATGGCATTGAACACCTCGCCTGGCCCCAGGAATTGCAGCACCTGTTCACGCCCTTCGGGCGAAGTCTTGACAATCTTGACCCACCCAGATTGCAAATAGTACAGGCCAGCCGAGGGATCCCCCTCAAGGAAGATGACCTCGCCGGCCGCATACTCCTGACACGTGGCGTGTTCGGCCAACTTACGCAGCGCGCGCTCGTCGAGGCTCCGGAAGTAGGGGCTGGCCCGCAGGTGCTGGTCGAGCCCGTGGGAAACCGGTTGGGTGGGCATTCGTTGAGGCGGGAGTCTACCAAACTCCCGGTCAACTCGCCACAGTATCAGCGGATCGCTCGTCTTCTTGGGTTTCTTGGCCGGCCGGGCGCTGGCAGGCCACAGGGGGATCAGCAACACAACGACGCAGCGTGACCTTGCGCCCTACTTCGCTAGAGTTCGAACGTAATTGATCACGTCCCAGCGCTCCGCGGGGCCCAAGTTCTCAGCCATGTTCGGCATGCCACCGCGTCCTTGGGTGATCACCAGGTAGATCTCGCTATCCGTCAGGTCTTGAATTGGGGTGGAAGTGAGATCCACTGGCCTTGGCGTGAAAAAACCGCTCAGCGGGCTGTTGCCGTCGCCGGCCGGCCCGTGGCATACCGCGCAGGTGATGCTGAACAGCTCCTTACCGCGCTGGACGGATTCCGCTGAGGCTGGCACTGGCTCGCTGGCCGGCTGCCCGTCGATCAAGACTGGCCCCTGGATGGGGATGGCTTCTGCTGGAGCCGACCTGCGCGGTCCCTGCAGGTAAGCAGTGGAATCCTGTTCGGCCATATTCGTCGGGAACCGTATTTTCAGCACATCATAAGCGATCAGCAGCGTGACAGCACCCAACAGGACGACCGCCCCGGCAACCGTCGCCCAGAAGGCAGTCAGGCGGACATCGGTTCGCCGCGGGCTGGATGTTTCGCGCCGCAGGTGATGCGCGCCGTTATCCTTCAGAATGCTCTCTACCTGATCAGCCAGCGCAGCCTCCACCTCGGCCAGAACGCCGATGTGCCCTTCAGTGATGCGCGGGTCGTAGAGCTGAGACTTGAAGACGGGGAAGCGATTCTCCCCCAAGAGGCCGAAAAAGGCGGCCCACATGGTGCCCAACATAATCGTCTCAAATAAGATGATCAGGGTGGGCGGGATAGGCGTAATCGGCTGCCCGCCCTGTTCAAGCGGGTAGAGCAGGAAGATCCCAAATGTGAGGAAAAGCCCGGTCAGCAGGCCCAGGCCAGCGCCAATCAGCGAGATCAGGGCCACCCTGCGCCGAGGCCGGGGGCGCCCGAGCATCTCTGGCCGGTAAGGGATCCCGGACATCACCGTGATCTTCTCGTCGGGAACCCCCAACTGGCGCAATATGCCAATCGTGTCGGCCGTTGGTGTCGCCTCGTGGAACAGCCCCAGGATTTGGACTTCCGCCATGATGCTCTCCTTGCCCTAATCCCCTGGCTCAGCCTTGGTGGGCACTAACGCCCGGCCGATCCGCCGGAGACCCTGCAGCACCTGTCCTTCATACACTTCCCAGACCGGGATCATTGGGAAAATTCTGGAGAAGAGCACATACAGGAGGCCAATCAGCGCGAAAGCGCCCACGGTGATCAGACTTTCGGGCCAGTTGGGGAGATAGACCCCCCAACTGTAGGGAAACTCATTTCTTCCCAGGGTGACCGGGATGATGATGTAACGCTCCAGGTACATGCCAACTTGAATCAACACGGAGATCGTAAAGATCGCCGGGATCGAAGTGCGCACACGCCGAGACCAGAGCGTGGTCCATGGCAGAACCACATTGCAAAAGATCATCAGGAACCACAAGGGCGCGGCGGAACCTGTCGCCAAGAGCTGATGCAACACTTTTTCAACCGGCTCCTGACCATACCAGGGGACAAGGTAATCGTTGAAGTAGAAGTAAGCCCAGGTGAGAGAGAGGAGCAACAAGAACTTGCCCATCCCATCAAAATGCTCGTCGCGCAAGAAGTACTCCAGGTGCATGGCTTTGCGGATGAGGACCAGAGCCATGATGACCGCCCCTGCGCCTGAAAAGAGTGCTCCGATCACGAAATAGGGCCCGAAGACGGTGCTGTGCCAGCCCGGCTGGACGGCCATGGCGAAATCCCAGGAAACAATAGTGTGCACTGAGAACATCACCGGGATGATGGCGTAGCTGAAGACATTGAGGGCTGTCTCCTGGTTTGCCCATTCACGCTCGGTCCCCCGCCAGCCAAGGGCCAGCACCTCGTACAGACGGTGGCGCCAGCCGATCGTATGATCGCGCGCCATGGCCAGGTCTGGGAGTAGGCCGATGTAGGCAAACAGGATGCTGCAAGTGAGGTAGGTGAAGATGGCAGTAAAGTCCCAGATCAACGGGGAATGGTAACTGGGCCAGATCTCGCGCTGGGTCGGGATGGGCAGCAGCCAATAGGCTTTCCAGGCGCGCCCGACGTGCACCACGGGGAACATGGCCGCCGCTATGAGCGCGAACACCGTCAGGGTCTCGGCGGCGCGGCTAATCGGCCGGCGCCACTCGATCTTCAACACCCTCAGCGCCGCCGAGATAAACGTTCCCGCGTGGCCGATCCCAATGAAATAAACGAAGTTGACGATGTAGAGCGCCCACATCACCGGCCGGTTCAACCCCGTAATCCCCAGTCCCAGGATCATCTGGGTTGTCCAGATCGCGCCGAATAATAGGACCAGCCCCGCCAGCAAGGCGGTGACGAGCCAGAACCGCCAGGTGTGCCTGTACATGGGCTTAAGCACGCCCCCGTCAATATCCAGGGGGTAGCGTGGGTCGAGCAGCAGGTGCTGCCTGCGCTCGTGCTCGAGCTGGTGGGACAGTTCGGTGTCTTCCGGTGGAGGGCGCCTCCAGATTGGGACATCGTGCGTTGTTTCCATTTTGAGGCCCTCCATCAGCCCCGTTTATCTCGGCGCAATCCGTTTCTCACTCATTCACAGCAGAATGGCCGCTCTGCAAGTAATAGACCTGGGGCTCGGCCCCGAGCTCCTCTAGCAGCCTGAATTTGCGTTGATTCCCACGGACCAGGCGCGTGGCTTCGCTTTCAGGGTCTTTCAGATCGCCGAAGACCAGGGCACTCGTCGGGCAGGCCTGGACACAGGCGGGCACCACCTCGCCGTCGCGCAGCGGCCGATCGGCGACCAGCGCCTGTTCCTCCGAGCGCCGGATGCGTTGGACGCAGAAGGTGCACTTTTCCATCACGCCGGCGCTGCGCACGGTAACGTCGGGGTTCAATTGTTCTTTCAGTAGCCCTTCGAAGTTCGGGTCGAAAAAATTGAAGAACCTGACTTTATAGGGATCGTTGTTCTGGCAATAACGAGTGCCAACACAGCGGTTGTATACCTGCAGATTCAAGTTCTCTCGCTGGCTGTGGAGCGTGGCGTAGACCGGGCAGACCGGCTCGCAAGGGGCTCGCTCGCACTGCTGGCACATAACGGGGATATAACGGGCTTTCACATCTGGCCATTCGCCTTCCCAGTACCGCTCGATGCGGATCCAGTGCATGGCGCGGCCGCGGACCACCTCTTCCTCGCTCACGATCGGGACGTTGTTTTCCGCATGACAGGCAACCACGCAGGCGTTACAGCCGGTGCAGGTATCAAGGTTCACCACCATAGTCCATTTACGCTCAGGCAATTCAGGCATGCTACCTCCGGCAAGCAGGCAGGCGTTGTTGCAGCCCTGCTGCATCGCCTGCCAGGTCCTATGCTGATGGCTCAACCGCGCCGATCACCGTCCAGGAAACGCCTCGTTGATGAAACCTTCCGTTACACCCACCTGGTTCTCAAAAGTAGCCAGGGCGGCCCGCTTACCAGTGGGCGTGATCCTGACGCGCGGTGTGACCCAGCCTGCGCCGCCCGCCTCCACATCTAATAGATGGATAGGGTTGCTGCCACGGTTCTGGGCATAACGCCCGAAATCGGTATGTCCCTGGCCCAGCGGGATGGCAATCGTATCCGGGCGTAGAGCAGGATACAGGTAGACCGGGGCCTCTAATTCACCAGCCGGCGAAGTTACCCTGACGATATCGCCCTGCTTCACTCCCAAGCGCTTAGCGGTCACCGGACTGATCTCCACCCAGGTTTGCCAGGATATGGTCGTATTCGTGTCGGGCGAACCTTGCAGCCAGGGTTGGCTGGCGCCGCGGCCATCGCTAAGTAGTGTGGGCATAAACAGGTGGAGGTAATAGGGGTACTCTTGCTCATCGCCCAGGAAGTTGATTGGCGATAGGGGACGAGCCTTTTCCGGCGAGGTCTCAGGCGCTTCAAGCGCGGGGGCAGTTTTCTGCCACCAGCCTCCATGCTGCTGGAAATCGGCCTGAAAGCGCTCAGGGTCCTCGCTGCCCGCCAACTGTCCAAGAGACTCTTTCAAGAAGGCAACCTCATCGGCCCAGGGAAGCCCGCCCGCCGCGAGTGGGATCTCCCTGGAGACAGCCAGCAGCACATCGGCCAACGAACGATTATCGAAGACGGGTCCAACGACCGGTTGCTGGCTGCTGACGATCATTTCACCGAAGCCCGGCGTAACGACCGTATAGCCCCAGGATTCCAGGTAAGTTCGATCTGGCAGGATCAGGTCGGCCAAGACAGCGGTTTCGTCGATGATTGGGGTAGAGGAAACCACAAAAGGCACTTTGGCCAGCGCGCCAGCAAACCCAGCTTGATCAGGCAGCTCGTAAGCCGGGTTGGCGCCATAGACGACCAGCGCCCCTACCTGGCCGCCTGCCATCTGGTCGATCACCTGCCGTACCCGTTCCATTGATGAGATCGCCGGCCTTTTCAAAAGCAGCCCTGGGGCAGCAGGCGGCAGCTCTTGGCCGCCTGGCTGACCGGCGACACCAGCGATCAGGTTCAAGACCTGCACGGCCGCAATGATGCCAGCGGCCTGGTCCTTCCCGGCCAGCGGGACACCCGGGATGGCCAGAGGCCGATCGTACTGAGCAAAGATCTGCGCCAGGCGCCCCAGCTCTTCGGCAGAGATGCCACTAGCCTCGGCAATGCTGCCGACATCCACGTCAGCAGCCAGTGCTCGGGCGCGCTCGACTCGATCCGTCGGGCCGGCGCCCTGGTCGGCGATCAGCCGGGCAATGGCCTGCGCCACCAGCCCTTCGGCGCCGGGGCGCAGCGGCAGCCAGCGATCGGCTTTGGCGCCTGTGGCCGACATGCGCGGCTCGAACTGAACCAGGTAGCCGCGCTTCCCCAGCGATTGGTTGCGGAACTCTCCGAATTCAATGCCATACCGCGTCGACGAGAGCCAGGCGCCCAGGAAATCGGCGCCGAATGAGAAGACCACATCCGCTTGCCCAAGTTCATAGGCCGGCAATTGGCCCTGGTTGGCCTGGATCAGGGTGGGATAACCGTTGAAGGCGGTGTAAAGGTCGAAAACGAGCGGATCGGGCGCGTTGATGGCGCTGGCGAAACGCTGGAACAGGTCGTAGAGGTGGCCAGAGATGGTCGACCCCAGCCAAAAAACCACCTTGTCGCCGGCCGCCTGAAGTTTCGAAACCAGGGAAAGGAGCGCATCGTCCCAAGACAGCGGCTGAAACTGGCGCGAGCCGCGGCCCTCCTGGCGGACCGGGCCCTGGAGCCGGTCGGGGTTATAGAGCACCTGCAGCCCAGCCTGCCCGCGGGCGCACAGCTTCCCGCGGTTGAGCGGGTGCGCGGGGTTGCCCTCGATCTTCACGGCCCGGCCGTTCATGATGCGCGCCACGATGCCGCAGCCCGCCGGGCATTGGCGGCAGGTGCTGGCGTACCAGGTCGGAACGCCAGCCAACTGTTGCTCGGGAGGGCTGACAAACGGCTCCAGCGTCACCCAACGGCGGGGATTCTGGCAGCCGGTAAGAACGGAGAGCGCAGCACCGGCTGCGCTGATCCTGAGAAAATCACGACGACTGATTCTTTGTGCCGTCATCTCTGCTCCTATTGGTGGCAAATGACGCAGTCTTTCAGCTGGGCGGCGTTCGGCTGCTTTTCGTGACAATTCAGACACCAGCCCATATTCATGGTGACCACCGGGTACGCTTCGGCCATGTGCCCAACGTCGCCATGGCAACGCTCGCAATCCAGGTTGGCTACGGTCACGTGGACTTGATGGCTGAAATAGACAAAGCGCGGTAGTCGATTGACCCTTACCCAGGGGATAGGCTCCTGGCGTTCCCAGTAGCCTGCTAACTGCTGAATGGCCGGGGAGCCGGTCGCGATCGTCTTATGGCACCCCATGCATTTCTCGACGCTGGGCATCCCGGCAGCCTGCGAACGTCGTGCCTCCGAATGGCAAAAGAGGCACTTGATACCGAGCTGGACCATCACCTCGTGGTTGAAGGGAATCGGTTGTTGGGGCGCGGCCTGCAATCTTGGCCTGAAAAGAAAAATGGCGGTTCCAAGGATCAGAACCCCTACCAAGATTAACAGCCCCTTATGGCCAGCAGAAGCAGAAAAGCGTGCAAGACCCGTTCTCAATTTCACTATCCATCTCCCAGGACGCCCCGGCGCGCCAACACGCGCGCGGTTGCCCGCCCCACGCCGGTTGAGGCGCCGGTCACCACCACCGCTGGTGGTCGTTCGCTAACGGCCATCGCTGCCAGGGTTGCCGGCATGACGTCTCTATCGCTCTGCCTCAATCACCACGTCCAACTCGCCTTCCACGCCGACCACCTCGGCCGAGGCCCGGACGTCTTCTTCACGCGCAAAGCGCAGGTGGGCCTTGCCAGCGCCGACCCACAGGCCCGTCACCTCCACTCGGTCCACGAAGCGGGGGAGTAAAGGGCGCCGGACGATCAGTTGCCGATCGAAGGCGCGTGGCTGCAGGCCCAGGCAGGTCTGGAGCATGTAGAACACCACGCCAGCGAAGGCCTGCTCAAGACTAACGTGCTGCGGCTGGCGGGTGTCGATCAGGTCGCGGTCGTGGTGGCCGGTGATCGCCAGCGCCGGCCGCCCGGCGAGCCTGGCGCCGTCCTGGCCGCCGAGCAGGCGCAGGCCGGCCGGCCCGCAGGCGGCCAGGCGCGCGCCAAATGTCCTGGTGTATTCAGCATAGCCGCAGGCCATGAACGCCACCGTTCCCCCGTGGCGGGCGGCGCCAGGGGGGCGTGCGGGGCTCACCCGCCCTGGCGGGCTTGGCCAGGGTTGCAGGGGAGCAGGTGAATTGAACGCCCCTACCAGCGCCATCGATGCGACAGTCATCCGCTCTAGTGGAATACCCGGGTTGGTCCTTGTTCTGATAGCGTTGCCTGCCCGCGCCCACACAATATTCGTCTTAGTTGCCTCATGGGGTTGTGCTGCCAGGGGATGCTAAGAGGCGCACAAACCTGGCTGCCCAGCAAGTTCAATGGCAGCTCCTATGGCGTCTTACAATCAATTTAGCATTCAAGCCTGCCCGCGCCTATCGGACACCGGCTGTTTGGGTTGTCAGCCAGACGGCAGGGCGCTGTAGTCCTCGACCCTACATCGCCGCTCCTTTCGAACACCGCCCATTGGGCAGCCTGGCTTCCAGGTCCCGCCGCTGCCTGGGCGCTCAGCGCGGTATGCCGCCGGCGATCTCTCTGGCCTTCCAGGCTCGAATGGGGCCAAAGGCGCGTGACACTGGGCCGCATACCGAGTAGACTGGCGGGGAAGCGATCCGTATCGAGATGCGAAGGAGAGGCACCATGCGCCACTCTGTGAGCGGGCCGGCTGCCGTTCCGCGCTGTATCCGGCGGGCCAGGGCGCTAACGCTGAATAGCCAGCGCATGGCCGGGCTGCTCGTCTTATTGGCGTTGGCCGCCTGCGCGCCTCCAGCCGCTCCCCACCCAACTGCCACACCCTTCACCGGCACGCCGCGGCCGGTCATCATCGACACCGATATGGCCGCCGACGATTGGATGGCCATTCTCTTCGTTCTGCAGCGGCAGGAACTAGCCGTCAAGGCGATCACGGTGACCGGCGCCGGCGAAGCCCGCTGCGAGCCGGGGACGCGCCATGCCCTGGATCTGGCCGCGCTGGCCGGCCAGCCTGACATCCCAGTCGCCTGCGGGCGCGAAACGCCGCTGCGCGGGAGTCACGCCTTCCCGGCCGCCTGGCGCGACAGCGTGGACGCGTTCTTGGGCCTGCAGCTGCCCGCGAACCCCGCGCCTCCCGCGCCGGAGACCGCCCCGGCGTTGATGCGCGCCGTCATCGAGGCCTCCCCAGTGCCAGTGACACTGCTGGCCCTCGGCCCGCTGACCAACGTGGCCGAGGCGTTGCAGGCGGCGCCCGACCTGGCCGGCCGGCTGGCGATGGTCTATGTGATGGGCGGCGCCGTCGACGTGCCCGGCAACCTGCCTGGCTCGGGCGCCGGATTGGAAGACAATCTCAACGCCGAGTGGAACATCTACGTGGACCCGTACGCGGCCAACGCCGTGTTGCAGTCGGGCGCTCCCGTCACCCTGATCCCGATTGACGCGACCAATCACGTGCCAGCGACGCTGGACTTCTATGAGCGGCTGGCGCGCGAACGCCGGACGCCCGAAGCCGAGTTCGCCTACGACGTGCTCACCAAGCAGATGAAGTTTGTGCAGTCGGGCGGGTACTTCTTCTGGGACCCCCTGGCCGCGGCCATCATGAGCGATGAGGGCCTGGCCGAGTTCGCGTCGCATTCGCTGGCAGTGGCAGAGGCGGAGGGGCCGCAAAGCGGCCGGCTCGAAGCCGTTACAGGCGGGCCGGCGGTCCGCTACGCGGTGAGCGCGAACCAGGCGCTGTTCGAGCAGCGGTTCCTGGACACGCTGAATGCCTCGTGGCCATAAGCGCGCGATCGCACCGGCGGCATCACCTCCGCACCGTTATTCGCTTCCTGACCTGGAGCTAGCCTGGCTCCGTCGCCACCGGCGCCAGGCCCGTCCAGCCTGAACCACAAAGGCCGCGACGAGCAGCCCCCACAACAGCTGCTCCCACCAGGCGCGCGCGCTGCCCAGCAACCCCAGGCAGAACAGACCCAGGCCGCTGTTGAACGCGGCCTGATAGGCGGGCTCCGCCAGCACCGCGCGGATGCGCGCCTTTCGCCGGCTGGCCTCGTAGTCGGCCAGGCCAGCCGCCGCCAAGAGCACGCTGAGGCCCAGAATCCACAGGGCGCCAAACCCCACCTGGGTCCAATCGATCACGCGGACTCCTTACTTTGGCCGGAATTGTGATACAATCTTGCCGAGCAGTGAGCGGATAGGTCTTGCCAACGGCCGCCCAACCTGTCACGGTTCGGTGGCCGTCTCTCTTTTCCCCACCAAACAATCATCTGGGAGTCTGCATGCCAGCCAAGCTATTTGTTGGAAACCTGGCCTACGCCACCACGGAGCAGGAACTCCGCCAGCTCTTCAGCCAGGTGGGCCAAATCACCCAGGTCGACCTGCGGCGCGATGAACGCGGCCAGTCGCGCGGTTTTGCCTTCATCGTGATGCGCACCCCGGCGCAGGCGCAGAAGGCCATCGCCAAGTTCAATGGGTTCTCCCTGGCCGATCGCAAGCTGCGAGTCAACGCGGCCAAGCCACGCGAAGGAAATGACGGCCAGCCGGGACAGCGGGTCAAGGCTGACCAGAGCGGCGGCTATTTGAGCAAACTGGGGGGCTTCTTCATTCCCGACCAGCCCGGGCGCAGTACCCCTTCCCAATCACGCCGCAACGGCAATTATCAGAGCACGCTGGGCGCCTATGGGACCAAAGCGCCCCCGGCGCCGCGCCGCCGCGGGCGCGGCCAGCGGGGCTAGCCTCTTTCGCCTCCAGGCGTTACCCGGTAGAGGGTTTCCCCGGCGTGGGGGACCAGCAGCACGCCTTCCGCCTCGCGGCCCGCCCAGGCCGCCGGGTCGATGCCGGCCGGGTCGCGATAACCCAGGTTGACGGCGCGGCATTCCGCTTCGGAAAGGCCGGTGGCCAGAGTCACCTGGATGCGCGGCCGCTCGATCCCATTGACGTAACTGCCAATCCCGCGCACGTGGGTGGAATGCGCGAGCACGCCCCAGGGCAGCTCGCGAAAGCGGTCCCACTGCTGCACAAAGTAGTCGCGGACGTGGTAGCCAATCTGACGGATCAGATGGCCGTGCACCACGCTGATCTCACGCAAGTGGGGCGCATACAGGATCACTTCGCCGCCGTCGGCGACCACCGGCTCCGTCTTGTACATGCCTTTCGCCCCGACCCACAGCTCGCCGTACATGCGTGGAAGCACGGCCAGCACCTGGCGAAAGGGGTGGTCGCGCCAGACGATGTGCACCTGCGCCGAAAGCGCCGCCGCGGCGCGCCAGGCCGCCTCGGGCGAGCCCACAAACAGCCCCTGCACGCCTAGCGCGGTCACCACGCTGCACACCGCGTGGCGGGGGCAGGGAAGCATGGCCGCCGCCCGGTCGATCACCCGCCGCACGGGCGTGTCGGCCGTTCCGATGATGTCGTAGGACGTCAGCAGCGCTCCAAGCCAATGGGTGAAGTCGATGATGTCCGGGCCGGCGATGCCCGGGAAGAAATACTTGTTGCCGCCAGAAAAGCCGACGACCTCGTGCGGGAAGACCGGGCCACAGATCAGCGCGTGGTCGTAGTCCAAGAGCGCCCGGTTCAGCCGAACCGGCACCTCCTGGCTGAGCAAGCCCTGGCTCAACTCGGCAATCTCAGCCGCGGGGATCACGCCCAAGGTGGCCAGGGCGCCCGGGTCCTTCCAGGCATGGTTGATTAGCCGCACCTGAGCATAGTCGCGGGCCTTCTGCTCTGCCGTCAGACCGACGAGCTGGAGCAGCGCGGCTTCGTTTAGCGGCGGGTGAGTCCCCAAGGCCACCAGCACATCGACGGCCGAGGTGCGCGGCCGCAGATGGGCCAGCAACAGCCGGAAGAACAGCGGCAGCGGGATGGTCCGGGTGTGATCGGGGACGAGGATCAACACCCGCTGCCCGTCCAGCGGCGCCGGTCCCAATCCCTGTTCAATCAGGGCGGCCATCTCCGCCTCGGTTAAGACGCGGTCAAGACAGCCCTTCCCAGCGACGTTTGTCTGCCCGGATAGCATGGGCGCGTCCCTCTCACACACCGCTGTAGGCCGAAAAGCCGCCGTCAATCGGGACGACGATGCCGGTCACAAAGGCCGAGGCCGGCGAGAGCAGCCACAGCATCGCCCCCAGCAGGTCTTCGGGCGCGCCGAAGCGCCCCATCGGCGTATGCGCCAGGATCGCCTGGGCCCGCGGCGTCAGGGCGCCGGTCTTGACGTCGGTCATTAGATACCGGTTCTGCTCGGTCAGGAAAAAGCCAGGCGCCAGCGCGTTGACTCGGATGCGGGGAGAGTAGGCTTGCGCCATGTGCACGGCCAGCCACTGCGTAAAATTGCTCACCGCCGCCTTGGCCGCGGAATAGCCGGCGATGCGCGTCAGCGGCCGAAAAGCCGACATGGAGGTCACATTCAGGATGACGCCATCACCGTGCTCCGTCATCTGCCGGCCAAACGCCTGGCAGGACAGCACGGTGCCCAATAAGTTTAGGTCAGTCACGTCCCGGATTGCCTGGGGAGGCAGGTCAAAGAAGCTGCGCGCCTCGCTCGTGGTCGCTTCAGGCTGATTGCCGCCGGCCGCGTTAATCAGCGCATCCACCGGCCCAAAGGCTTGGCGGATGGTCTCGGCCGCCTGGGCCAGCGTGCCGGGCTGCAGCACATCACCATACACCACGATGGCGCGCCCCCCCCCGGCAGCCTCGGGCAGGCGCTGGAAGGCGCGTTCTGCCAGGGCCGGGTCGCGGTCGAGGATGGCGACCTGAGCCCGGCAGCCCACCAGCGCGCACGCCATTTCGCCCCCAAGGACACCGGCTCCACCGGTGATCACCACCGTCCGGCCCGTAAAATCATAGAGGTGCGTAACGTCGTTCAGATTCATGGATTATCATCGCAGCGGCCTGGCCAGCCGCCGCGCCATTGCGACTGGCGGTTGGACAAGCGGGCGGCACTATAGCGATCTCCGCTCGCGTTTACGGCATGCCCTACACCGCCCCCGCCTGCGCGCCGCCCGGCCTGCGGCCGGGAAAGGGCGTGTGGGCTCTGCGGGGTCCGTTGATCCGTTGACCCATCCGTTGACGCCAAATCCGCGCCTTACACTCATCGGGAATTTGGCTCAGACGCCGGCCAGCGGCGCCAAGTGCCGCGTAAAGTGCTTCTCCAGGGCCTGCGCATACGCCTCGCGATTCTGTTTCAGCGCCGTCGTGAGCTCGGCGCCATAGCCAGCCAGCGCCGACCCAAAAGTAACGTGCAGGATTTCGCGTCGCATGGGGTGCTCCAGCAACTCCGGCAGCGCGGCGTCGGGCCAGGCCGCCAGATCGACCCAGTCGCTGAGCTCGGCCGACACGTGATAGGTCGCCCGATCAGCCAGGTAGCGTTCGGCCGCCAGGGCTGCTATCTCGCGGAAGAGCCTGGGCGCGTGAGCGGCCAGCACCCGCAGCGCCTCCAGGTAGCTGGTGCCGGCCGTCTTCAGATGCACACGGCCCTCAGTCAAACCCGTTATGATGGGGTAGACGCTGAACTTGTCCGAACCTGAGTGCAGGCTCAACTTATAAGGCCCCAGGGCGCGCGCAATCGCCGCATGCCCAGCCAGGTCGGCGCGCAGCGCGTCCAGGTCTCCCAGGTAGTCGATGCCTTTTTCAAAGCGGCCGACATAGCGCGGCGCCAGGCTCACCCACGAGACCCCCAGCCGCCGCAGCTCGCTGGCAAAGTAGACGTGCTCGGCGTGGGTTGTGGGCGTCTCCGTCTCGTCGACCGACACTTCCACTTCGTGCGGCACCCCCAGGCCGGCCAGATGGCGGTAGAGCGCGGCGACGTGCGCGATGGCCCGGCCATACTTCGCGGCAGCGCGCAGCACCGCGCCCGTTTCAAGCGCCAGCGCCCGGTCACCCAAATCAACGCGCCGGCCGGCGTAGCGCCGGCGAAAATCGCCAGGCGTGGTCTCCAAGGCCGCCCACGGCAGCGCCGCCACTTTGCGCTCGATCGCGGCGGGATCATCGGCGTCGGCCCGGCTGTCAACGTGCGCGCCGGGATCAAAGGTGTAGAAGCTGAAGCCTTCGGCGGCGCAGGCCTCTACCTCTTCCAGCGCCTTGAGATGATCGGCGTCGGCGCCGACATTGGCCCGCCAGCCGGCCTCAAACGCCCCCCAGGTGGCGTCGGCCAACACCCTGCCCGGCGTGCGGTTGGTGCGGGCCATTTCGCGGATCGACTGCTGCGCAAAGATCGCCGCGACCGGGCGCGCCCCCGGCCGGGCGCTGACCGCCTCAAAGGCACGCACATGCCCTGGCGTTGCCAGCCCCAGGCGGTCACCGCAGCCGGCCGAGGCAGCCAGGCCCAATGGCCGCGGCTGGAGGTTCGGCAAAGCGGCCCGCAGCGCGCGGGCATTGGCGGGGGTGCACGGAGCCAGCAGCAGCGCCTGGCCGCCGCCCGGGTCTTGTCGCTCGCCGTCAAAGTGTTCCAGCAGGGGAGAGCCCGCGGGCGCCAGCACGGCCAGGCGCTCGGCGGCCGTGCCCGCGCGCACCAGCGCCAACTGCGTCGAGCCAAAGGCCGTTAGCGAACGCTCGACAAGGTCTGCCTGAAACAGGCGGCGCAATTCTGCCTGCTGGTCCATTCGCTGATTATCCTCGGCCATGTGCAGCGGCCCCACCGCCGGCAGTCCCACCGCGCACCACTGGCGTGGCCAGCACCCGGCCAACGCGCCGGCCATCCATCTCGACCACTTCGAAGCGCCAGTCGCTGTATTCTAACTGCTGCCCGAGCATTGGGATCTCGTCTAGCATCGACATCACAAAGCCGCCAAGCGTGTCATAGTTCCGCAGCGTCTCAGCCGGCAGTGGACGGAGATCGAGCACGCCGGTGAACTCGGCTAGCGAAAGCCGCCCATCCAGCAGCCAGGTCGCATCCGGGCGCTTGACGATCTGCTCATCCGGCTGATCGGCCGTCGGCAAGTCGCCAACCAGGGCCTCGAGGATGTCGCTGCGCGTCACCAACCCATGCACGCCCCCGAATTCATCAATGACCAGCGCCGCGTGCTCGCGGGTCTGCTTGAAACTCTGCAGCACGCCGAGGATCGTCTGCGTTTCGGGAACAAACAAGGGCGCCTTGAGCAGCGCGGCCCAATCGAGCGGCTGGCCGGGAACCCACTGCGCAAGGAAGTCGCGCCCGCGCATCAGGCCGAGAACATTGTCCAGGCTGCCGCGGGCGACCGGAAAAAAGGCGTGCGGGCTAGCCACAATCGTGTCCCGGACGACTTCCAACGGGGCGTCGCGCTCAACCCAGACGATCTCGGTCCGCGGCGTCATGACCCCGCTCACCCGGCGGTCACCGAGCGTCAGGGCGCTTTCAGCGATGTCCTGCTCGCCGGCCTCGAAGATGCCGCCGCGCCGGCCCTGCTCGACCAGGATGTTGATCTCCTCGACCGTCACCGGCGGTTCCGTGGAGCCTCGGATGCCAAGCAGCCCGATCAGAAGGTCCGTGGACAGGCTCAGCAGTTTGACGACCGGCGCCGCGGCCCGCGACAGCCCTTGCATGGGACGCGCCACCCGGGCAGCCACGCGCTCGGGATTGTTGAGCGCCAGCTGCTTGGGGAGCAGTTCCCCGATCACCAGCGTGAGGTAGGTCACGGGCAGCACCACGGCCACCAAGCCCAGAAACTCGCTGTAGGGCGCCAGGGCGGGCGCCGTTTCCAACCGGCCGGCGATGGCTTCGGCCAACGTAGCGCCGCTGAACGCGCCGGCCAGGATGCCAACCAGCGTGATCCCAATCTGCACCGTCGACAAAAAGCGCGCCGGGTCGCGCGCCAGTTGGAGCGCGACCGCGGCGCCGGCATCGCCTTCTTCAGCGCGCTGCTGGAGCCTGGCCCGCCGCGACGAGACAACGGCGATCTCGGCCAGGGCAAACACGCCAATTGCGACGATCAGCAACAATATCAGGCCAATCTCAAATGCAATCGCACCCATCTCGCTCCGCGCAGGCCAGGCCGCCCCAGCCTGGGCAGGTTCCTGCCATTGTAGTCTAGCATAGCTTGCAGGCGGACAAGGCTGCTTGAAAAGACCGCGCCTAGAACAATGAAGGCTGTGCCGGCCAAGCAGGCTCGCCCGAGGCCCAGGCGGGCAGCGGCGCCAGGCCAGGCACGCGGGCCGACACGCGTGCATAGAAGTCGCGTGCCAGAAACGGCCCGTAGGCATCATTCTTGTGGTGGCAGAAGAAGTACACGTCGTCACCGGCGCCAAGCCAGGCCGCTGCCCGGCCGGCCCACTCGTCCAGGAGCGGAGCGTTAGCAGGCAGGTCGGGGTGAGAGATGAAGCGGACAAAGGCAAAAGGCACCGTGCGGCTGAATCGCACCGGCACGTTGGGTTTGTGCGCCTGCGCCGCGCGCGTGCCTTCGTCGACGGGCGCGGCGCTGCGCAGCCCGCGCTGATCGTAGAGGACACGCCCGACCCCACGCGCCCGCAGGGCAGCGTCCAGCGCGGCTTCGCCGGGGGCGGCGAAGAAATCGGGGTGCCGCACTTCCACGGCATAGCCGGCCCGCCGCCGGGGCAGCGTCTCGAGGTAGGTGGCCAGGGTCGGCAGGTCGCGGCTGCTAAAGGTGGGCGGCAGCTGCAGGAAGCTAGGGCCACAGCGGTCGCCGAGCTGCTCGAGCCGGTCCAGGAACTCGGCGGTCTCGGCTTCGGCGCCGCGCAGCCGCTTGCGGTGGCTGACGGCCCGCGGAAATTTGAGGCAGAACTTGAAGCCAGGCGGCGTTTCCTCACGCCAGCGCGCCACGGTTTCGGCGCTCGGCGTGGCGTAGAACGTGGTATTGCCTTCGACGGTGTTGAGGCGGCGGCTATAGAGGGCCAGGAAGTCACGCTGCCGGCTGCCGGGCGGGAACAACGTGCCGACCCAGTCTTTGTTGGCCCACATGGGGCAGCCGACGTAGAGCATGCCGGCTGGCTACCCCACAATGAAGCCATGCCCGGCCAACCAGCGCCGCAGGCTGATCAGGTCGGGCTCGGTGATCACTGGCCCGCGGTCGACGCCGCGCGGCGACCGGCCGAGCTCGAGCGGCCGCGGCTCCACAATGGCCGTGTC
>JADLEU010000245.1 GCA_020845955.1 Anaerolineales bacterium | reverse complement strand
TTGTTATGGTCGGTCAGGGCGCATCTCCTGGCCTTGCGACCAGGGTGGATTCCCTTTTCCGCCACTGCCGAACCGTGCGTGACACTTTCGCGTCACACGGCTCTAGGCATGGGTGGGGTCCTCACCCCTGCATCAAGCAAGCTTCAACACGTTAGCCGTTCGTTGGCGGTGGCAGGGGAGGCACAGGGTCTGTAAGTTGTCCATCATATCGCCCGCTTCCGGGTCAATGTGATGGGCTTCCAGGTCGTGTACTTCCCCTTTGCCGCGCTGCGACTGGTAGCCGCAGTCTGTACAAGTGTAGCGGTCACGCTGGAAGGCCAGCTTGCGCTGCTGGAAGTAGGTGAAGCTGTACTTCCCGCGCATCCATTGTGATCGCGGCCCGATGGTCGCGCCAAGCACGGCCTCGGCCTCGGTGTAGAACTCGGTTTCCCGCTCCTGCCCAAGGCTCTCGGCCGCATACGGCGACGGTATCTTGGCTCCCCGCCAGCGCCAGTATTGCCCGGTGGAGATGATGCTCATGGGGATGAGCCCATAGTATTCCCCGTGGGGCGTCCTGACGGCTGGCGTTTTCCAGGTCTTGTATTTCGGGTATTTTCGCGCCAGGTTCTGGCAGGCAGCCACCGGCTGAAAGAACCGCCGGTGGGTCGTCCGCCAGCCAGGGGGCCGGCGGTTCTTACCCCGTTTCCCGGTGGAGAGATAGCGGCGCAGCATGCGGTGCACCTTCTTGACCGTCCAGTGCTTGAGGCCGTGGAAGGTGCGCTTGGCGTTGCCCCAGCGGTGATAGTTGGCCCAACCCGCAATCAGCCAGTTGAGGGCGCGCATTCGTTCCAGCGGGTGGATTTCGTCCCGGCTGGGGTGGGTGAGGCATCGAACGGCATCTTTGTAGGCGTTGACCGATTTCCGCCGCGGCAACTGATACGGCATGGGTCGGCCTGAGCTTCTTTGCGCCCCAACGATGTTGCGCACACCCAAGAAGTCGAACCCGGTCGTGGCTGGCGTGATGAGCGTCTTATCCGCGCTGAGGGTCATCTGCATCTGTTCGCGAATGAATGTCGCCACCTGCTGTTTGAGCGCTTCCGCTTCTTCCCTCGTGCCCCGCATCAGCACGACGAAGTCATCGGCGTACCGGACATACCGCACGTACAGGTTCTGAGCGGCTTTCTTGCGTCCGGTGCAACGCGCTGCGACCAGTCGTTGCATCGCGGAGTACTTCAGGTAGTGTTCGTGGAACCACTCATCCAACATGTGCAGGTAGACATTCGCGAGCAGCGGCGACACAATCCCGCCCTGAGGCGTTCCGGCCTCGGTCTCGTGATACCGCAAATCCTCCAGGTACCCGGCCCGCAGCATCTTCCAGATCAGCCGCAGCACCTGTTTGTCGAGGATTCGCCGGCGCAGTTGTTTGATCAAGAGGCCGTGGCGGATTGTTCCAAAGCAGTCCTGGATGTCGCCCTCAATGACCATGTGGTAGCCCTGGTGGGGCAGCAGGAAGTTATGCACTTCCGCAAGGGCGTCCCAGGTGCAGCGTTTGGGCCGAAACCCGTACGAGCACGGCAGGAAGGTGCCCTCGTAGATGGGCTCCAGGAGCATCCGCGCCAGTTCTTGGACCACGCGGTCCTTGAGGGTGGGGATGCCCAGGGGCCGTTTTTGACCGTTGGCCTTCGGGATGTACACGCGCCTGACCGGTTGCGGCGCGTAGGTTTCGTTGGCGAGTTCGGTCGTGATGCTCTCTGCCAACTGCCTGCGCGCTTCGTCGGTCAGATAGTGCTTGCGTGCCATGCCGTCTATGCCCGCGGTGCGGCTGCCGCGATTGACCAGTACCGCGTCAATCGCCAGGGCGACCCATTCGGGATGGGTGAGATACTTGTACAGCCGTTTGAATCGTCTATCGTGGTTCTCCTTTGCTTGCGCATACAGCATCTGTTGGATCCTCAACACTTCACCGTCTACGTCGGTCATAGACTGCCTCCATGTGACTGGGGGCTATCGTGTCGAAGGCTTGCCTGGATGCTGTTCCCATGCTGGACACCCTTCGCCCTGAAGTGGGCATTACCCCACTGCGTTTGACTACTACGGTGTCCTCCGCCCTCAGGTTGCCACGTCAGACGCAACTATCCCAGCCCTGGCACAGAGGGCGGGTCAACCTGAGTTCCCACGTTCATAGCGTATGTCTCTCCCTGGACGTAGGCTCTGTCTATACGCCGGCGGCTCTATCCGACCGATTACACCTCTGTATCAGTCGGTCATGCACTCCCAACCGGTGCGGGATCGTGCAAGCCTCCAAGCATCGGGTGCGCTTGAAGATAACCGCGTTCCCCAACCATTCCTAACATTTAGCGGTCGGGTTAATGGTAACGACGCCTCGACGACAGTTCGTCCTCCTAGCCCTATCCAGGCACGGCTGGCAGCCTCATCGCCGGTTAGGATGCGGCGACTCTGCTTACTTTTGTCCCTAGAGCTATCGCACCGGTTGTTGTTCATTGTCTCCAGCACGTCTAGGTAGCCGTGTACCCCTGTGAGGTCAGGGGCCAGTGAGTGCGCCGGTCGTCTGGCGCACCCGCCGCAGTTACAGTCTGCGGCTAACCATTCATACGCCACGCTTCGTGGCACACCCCGGTCGCCATCTCGCTCATGGCGAGCCCGGCGCCGTGGCGCAGGCAGATGCGGCCCAGGGCGATGGCCAGGTGCTTCTGGAAATCGGTCAGCCCGGTCTCGTTGCGGCCGGGCAGCCGGCGGCCACGCGAGAGCGGGGTGAACACCGCCCACTCCCACGCCTCTGGTTTCAGGTCGTACTGGGGTTCGTTGCGGGCCTGGACGATCTCGGCCAGCTGGGCCACGTAGCGGTTGAGCAGATCGCTGATGGATTCGGGTGTCGAGTGCGTGACCAGGTCGCCGTTCATGTCCAGGGTCGTCAGCAGGTTCTCGAAGCGCTCCTCGATCTCGACCTTGCGCAATTGGCGCTTCGTCTCGTCGTCCGGGTCGCGGCTGACGTCAAACTCCTCGAACTCGCCGCTGCGGCGGACGGCGTACTTGCGCACGTTGCCCTTGAGCAGGAGCGCCCGGCCGTTGGGGTCACGCACCAGGTTGGTGCCGAGCAGCCCGCCGCTGACCTGCATGGCGATGTGGCCCTTCTTGGGCGTCATGGCTGGCTCGATCACGGGGGGCATGACCTGCGGCACCAGTTCTGCCCACTCGCGGCTGAGGTCCAGCCGGGCGGCGGCTTCTTCGGCCTCGCGCAGCATGTCGTCATCGGAGACGACCTGGTACTGGAAGCGGAACGGCGCGCCGTGCCGGCCGCGCGGTGGGGAGACCGGGATGGCGTACTCACCGTGGCCGGCTTGCAAGTGCGGCATACCGGCCAGGACGGGTTGGCGCACCCTCTTTCGCGTTCCATCCAACTCTTCAATCGTCTCGACCCATTCGGTGACGACTTGCCCAGTTGCCCAGGCGTCCATCACTTCGCGCATCGAGTCGCCGGTGGGCGCGTGATACTCGGCGCGGCGCAGGCCGAAGACCACGACCTGTTTGAAGACCGGATAGTCGTCCTCTGCCAGTTTGAAGCTGCGCAGTCCGCCATACCAGCCGAGCAGGTGGCGAGCGATTTTTTCATTGGCCAGCCGGCGCTGGGGGATGATGTAGATCAGGACACCGCTGGGCACGATCCGCGACGTGGTATTGACCAGGAAGGTCTCTTCCAGTCGGGTGCCGCCGCCAGTTTCAGTCTCGCCGTCGTAAGGGGGATTTAGGATACAGAGGCTGAAAGTCTCGTCGGTGAGCACGGCGTACTCGTAGCCGGTGTTGATGACGTGGGTGAGAACCTGCTTGGCGTCGGTGGCGCGTAGATCGGAGAGCTCGATGCCATAGGTCTCGGCGGGGCCGTGGGCGGCGGCGATGGCGGCCAGGGCCTCGCCCTTGCCGGCGCAGGGATCCAGGTAACGCCTGAGCGCGCCGCTCTCACCAGCGAGCGACAGCCAACTGATGATGCGGTGCAGGCTCGTTTCGGGCGTAGGGTAGTAACCTAACTTACTCTGTCCTTCGATGCGCATGCTGTACTCCTCTCGCTTGACCGGCCGGGAGGCGTGACTGCGCTCCAGAGAGCGGGCCACGCTCCCGGCTGGTGGTCGGATCAGTTGTGGCGAAATCGGCTTAGGCGTGGATCTGGGCCGGTACCGTGAACGTTGGCACGGGGATGGCAGCCTGGCAGTCGCCGTCGAGCGTGATGTGACCGTGCTTCACGCCGTCGGCGATGATGTCGGCCCAGGGGGCGTCGGGCTGGATGACGTAGCCTTCCGGCGCCGGCCCCCCGGTCTCCAGCGGCGCTGCGCACTCCCGCGCCAGGGCCTCGGCCAGCAGATACGGCCCCCAGCCGATGCGAATGGGTAGGTGAGTGCCCTGTTCCAACATGGCGGCCAGGGCCGTGGCGGGCGGCAGTTGCTGCGAGACGCCCTGGCTGTCCTGCCAGCGCCAGGCGCCGGCGAAGAAGGGCTTCTTGCCGAACGACGCGGCGTCGAACTTGATCATGGCCGGCGCGACCAGGCGCATGAACTTGGGGCGAGCTCGACCGGCGATGCGGGGGGCGTCCATGGTCTTGCGGACGTAGCGGTGGTTCAACCCGCGCGCGGTGTAGCTCGCGCCGTTGTCGTCATCGCGCAGACGCAGGAACTCGCGGGTGCCGTTGACGAGCGAGGCCCAGATCGCGCCAATGACCTTGGGGTGCTGGGGGGCCAGCTCCAGCCAGACGATGGTGTCGCCCTCCTCGAGCGGCGCGATGGCGAAGCTGCGGACGACGGCCGAGACGCTATTGTTGGTGATCCGAATGGACATGGTGGGTTTGCTCCTTACCGGATGCCTTCGGGGTGCAGGTCGTCGCCCGAGATCAGCGGCAGCCCGCGCAGGAAGCGATAGGCGTTGGACAGCCGCCGCCATGTCTTGCGCAGCGAGATGCGTTGGAGGTGGTGGGCCATGTGCGCCCGGCCCTTGGTCTCGGTCTGGGTGATGCCGCTGCGGTGGGCCAGCCAGGCCATGCGGGAACCGAAGACGGCTGCCTCCAGGCCGCAGCAGGGGCAGCGCTCGGGCGGCGGCAGACTGGCGGTGGTCTGACCGCCCTTGGACTGGTGACCGGCAAAGGGCTTGATGCCGCGCTCCTTTTTGGTCTGCCAGGCTCGGCGGGCGGCGTCACTGCGGATGGGGTCTTTCTTGTCGTCGTCAGACATCGGAACACTCCTTGGAAACAACAAAGCGCCGGCAGGGCGGGAGCCTGCCGGCGCTTGGCGGAACAACTGTTGATTGACGCGGAATTACTCGGGGTGGTAGTCGGGGTAATGCCTGGTCAGGATGGCCCGGGCAGCGGTTTTCAGCGCCAGGCGGTAGGCTCGGATGGCCGCTCGCTCTTTCATCTGAGCCCGGCGCAGCACCCACCTGAGCCGCCGCCTGACAATACGGTCACTTTCACGCCGGATCGCTCGACGCAGGCCCTCACAGATGGCCTGCTGGCGGGTCAACGCCTGGAAGCAGCGCGCGGCGTGAGTGGCGTCTGGCTGGGCGGGCGGCCCCAATTGGGGCGGCGGGCCGGGGGCGCGCTCGCGCAGGAGAAGGTTCATGGAACGCTCCTTGGGCAGTTGCGGTATGCGGTTGTTGGAAGAAGGGGAGCTCGGAGCTGGCTAGTGGCCGTTGGGCGAGAGCGGGTGGGTCAGGCTGCTGGCCGTGACGCCCGGATTGCCGAAGCCCTGGGCCATCAAGTTGCGAGCCCACAGGTTGGCGAAGATGCGTAGCTCGCGCAGCAGGGCGCTGCGGAGGGCGGGGCGGTCGCCGTCTGACGCGGCCACCTCCGCGTAGCGCCCGACCGGGTCCTGGGTGATGGACGTGGGCTCCCAGGCCGGCCAGGAGAAGGTCAGTTCTGGATCGCGGATCGCGTCACCATTGAGCTCGCCGTAGTGCGCGACCGAGATCAGATTGCCCTGGCGCTCGATCACCAGCGGCAAGTAGGGCGGGTTCTCGATCTTCAGGTGGAACTCGGTGGCGGTGTTAAAGGCTTTGTCCAGGCCGTGCCGGCGCAGGATGTCCAGCACGGCGGTTTGCATCAGGTTCATCGAAGACTCCTTTCGGGCGTGGGTGTGGCGGAACAAGAAGTAGCGGACGTAGCGCCAGCAGCCGTCGCGCGGGCGCAGGCGGCGCAGCGGGATGTTGAAGGCCGCCAGCGGGTGATAGCCGTGAGCGGCTTCATCCTGCCGGCGGAGCCGGTACTCGGACGCGAGCAGGAACTTGGTGCGGCCCTGCCGGTTGGACAGGATGACGACGCGGGTCTTCTTGGGGTAGCTGGGGGGCATGGTTAGCTCCCGCACACGGCCTGCGGCTGCCAGGTCTGCTCATCCGCCTTGACCCAGCGGGCGCACTCGAAGCGGGCGCTCAGGGGCTACACGCTGGGCGGCAGGGCGTAGTCGCCATCGCGCACGTCGTAGCCGAGCGCCGCCAGGTGGGCGCGGACGATGTCGCGCAGGATCGGCAGACCGGCGTAGACCGAGCGGTCATCGGTGAAGCCGGGGCCGTCGGGCATCCAGATGATGACGTGGCCTTCGTGCAGCCAGACGATCTCGCCCTGAGCGTTGACGCCTTGCAGTGACAGGCCGACGATCTTACGGGGGATGGCGGTCTTCCCGTTGGGCACAAAGCTCTCGCTGGCGTTCAGCCGCACGACGGCCGCTGCCGCAGGCGTGCCTTTGACGGGCGGGATCTCCTGGACGAAGGCGGCCAGGGATGGCACGCGCAGGATGCGGTTCGTTTTCATGGTCGAGTTCCTTTCTAGGGATAGTCGGGATCAATCAGACGGGGAATAACCTTCGGTCTGCCAGCGGCGGTGCGTCTCCCAGGCGCGTTCGCGGGCTAGGCGGACGTCTTCGATGGTCACGCCGGGGTAAAGCACGTCATCGCCCGGGCCGAACTCCGGCGGGATCACCCAGCGCGGCTGGCCATTGGCGGCCAGTTGAGCGCGCAGGATTGGGCGGAGGCGCGCTTCCCAGTAGTGCAGGGTGCCGCCCGCCAGGCACGTCCAGCCAAGTCCATGAGCCGTGAAGTCCAGGCGCGGATGCGCCCGACACGAGGTGCCGCAGATGGGGCACTGCTCTGGGACGGCGGGCCAAACGTCGTCGGGGACGTCGGGCGCGCGCACACCGCCGGTGTCCAGGTACTCGCGCACGCGCAGCACGGACGGGCAGGCCGGGCCGAGTCCGCACCGGCAGGTCTTGCTCTTGGAGACAGTGTGGAAACGGGGGCGCACGCCGGTTCCCCAGTCCACGCGGTAGGCATTGGCGACGATGGCGACGCTGGCCGGCGCCAGATCGCCAAGCCCGGGGAGCAGGGGCTGCGCTGCTGTGGCAACGGTGCCGGTCGTTGAGAGTGGGGGGCGCCTGGACATGCCGCCCTACTCGTAGTAATCACCGGCCGTCCGGTCTTCGTACGCCATCTCCAGGAAGGCGTCCGGCTCCGGATCGAGCGGGCGCGGGGGTTCAAGGATGCGCTGCGCGGCTGCGACGGCGGCGGTGTGCTGCTGCTCGTCCAGACCGAGGCCGAGTGCGCACTCGATCTCCTCGACCACGCGGGCCGCGAAGTTGGGCGGCTGGTCTTCGTCCAGGGACGCGGCGTAGTACGTGACGGCGTCCAGGGCGACCTCGTACTCGAGATCATCCAGCGCCAGGCTGGCGGCGATGATGACGGCATCCACCATTTGTTGCTCGATAGACCGGGAACGGCTGTATGGCATGGCAAGACTCCTTTGGCTGATGAACTGCGGCTTAAACGGCGACAGCCCCATCGGGTTGGTTCCGATGGGGCTGTCATCTGTGTGCGGTATTCGGTTGTTGGGATCGCTAGGGTGGGGGACCTCCTTTCGCGCCTGTGCCGTTCGGCGGCCAGCGGGTGATGGCGGACTTCGGGATGGCGCCAAGATAACGGCTCGGGCGGGGATACAGGCGGCGGCCGCCCAGCTCGCGCGATTGGGCGCTGACCAGATACAGCAGGTCGCAGGCGCGGCTGAGGGCCACGTGCGCCAGCCGCCGTTCGCCCGCCTCGCCGGCGCCGTCCACCGCTTTGGCCGCCGGCAGCAAGCCTTCTTCCAGCCCGACCACGAACACCACCTTGAATTGCAGGCCCTTGGCGGCGTGGATGGTCAGGAAGGTGACGCCCTCGTCGTCTGGCCGTTCGAGATCGGTCTCAATCTGCGCTTGCACGGCCATCAGGAACCTGGCTGTATCGGGGTAGCCTTCCGCTTCGCGCCGCAGCTCATGGATCGAGTTGAGCCGCAACGACCCATCCAGTTCATCCGCCAGCCAGGCGAGGTAGCCAGTGTCCTCCAAGACCCGGCCCATCAGCGCGGCCGGCGGCAGATCGGATGCAGCGGCTCGTAGCCCCTGCGCCAGATCCCAGAATTGCTCAAGGGCCTGGACGGCCTTGGGTTTCAGACCGAACTCATCAGCGTTCGAGATCGCTTCGACCAGCCGCGCCCAGGTGATGTGACCCTGCTCATCGCGCAGCAGCCGCAGCGCCACCGGCCCCAGCCCACGTGGCGGGGCGTTGATGACTTGGTCCAGCGCGCGCTCGTCTCCGGTGGTTGCCAGCGCCAGGTAGGCCAGCATGTCGCGCACCTCCCGGCGGTGATAGAGCCGCTGCCGCCCCGGAAGCACGTAGGGCACGCCCTGGCGCATGAAGGCGTGCTCCAGCAGTGCGCTCTGGCGGTTGGTGCGGAAGAGCACCGCGAGATCGGTGAGCGGGGTGCCGGCCTGCGCCAGCCGCCCCGCTTCGCGCGCCACAAACGCTGCCTCGTCGTACTCGTTGGGCAGGCGCACGTCCCGGATCAACTCGCCCGCGCCGCGCTGGGCGATCAGGTCCACATCCGGGTACTGCCCCGGGCGAAACAGCGCCCCGGCGGCGGTTACAATCTGAGTCGAGGAGCGGAAGTTGTCCTTCAGGTAGACGAGCGGTGCTGCGGGGAAGTCAGCGCGGAACTGGGCGGACAGGCGGGGATAGTGGGCATGGCGCCACTCGTAGATGGACTGCGCCGCTGAGCCGGCCACGACCAGGTTTTCGCTCGGCCCGGCGATCAGCCGCACCAGGGCGTATTGGCCCAGGCTGGTGTCTTGAAACTCGTCCACCATGGTGAAGCGGTAGTGAAGGTGGAGCTGCGCCACTAGGGCGGTGTTTGTCCGCAGCAGCCGCACCGCCTCGACGATCAGGTCGGCAAAGTCAAGGGCCTTGGCCTGGGCCAGCAGTGCCTGGTAGCGGGCGTAGACCTGCGCCAGAGCCTGCTGCGCGGGCGAACTGGGCACGGTGGCGAACGCCTCGGGGTCATGGCTCTGCTCCTTGGCGTCCGCGACCAGGCCCGCGACGAAGACCGGCGGCCAGACGGTCTCCGGCAGGCCCACGTCGGCCATGGCGCGGCGCAGGACGCGAAACGCCTGGTTTGGGTCGTAGATTGTTATCGGATGTTGCTTGCGGTCGGGCTGGCTGGCGAGGAGGCGGCGGGCGAAGGCGTGGAGGGTGAGGATGGGCAGGTCGTCGGTGTCTTCACCCAGTAGAAGCTGGAGCCGTTCGCGCATCTCCACGGCGGCCCGGCGGGTGAAGGTGAGTTGGAGCACCTCGTAGGGCCAGGCGAGGCGCTCACTTACCAGGCGGGCAAAGCGCTCCACGAGAAGCGTGGTCTTACCGGTGCCGTGCCCGGCTTGGAGCTCCAGGGGGCCGTCCACGTGCTGGACCACCAGCTCGCGGGCCGGCCCATCGGTTGTTGACACATTTCATCACCTCCTTTCGGCGGAAATGCAAACAGGCCATCGGGGGATGGCCTGTGTTTCGGTATCTTGAAGCATCTTTGGCGCAAATTGCGCTATAGAGGGTCAGCGCAAGCAGGAGTAACCGGAGTGAGAGGATGAAAGACCGACGGAAGCAAGTCATCGCGCGGCATGAATGTACAACAGTCGGCGCGCTCTAGAATCGGGTTTTGACGGCGACCTTTGATAGATTAGTACGCAAACGAAATCGGACTGCAAGGCACGAACACTACTCGCGGCGACCAATCAGAGAGTTGGTTTGACGAGGTTCCTGTCAGGCGGCAATCGGAAAGTTGCGCGACCAAGACAGACTGAATCAAAAAGATATGTAGATGGCACACACTAACACAGCGACTCGCGAAATGCAATACACTTTGACGGCTGCCTTGAGCTGCAATCTCTAGACAGTCGTAGTTGCTTGGCTTGCCTGCCAATGTTGACAGAAGTCAGGCAAAGTTTAGTGCAAGTGTCCATGGTAGCAACATGGTGGTCGCTCGGCGCGAGTGGACTTGGTTAGTCGTAGCCATGCCCAACACGGTCCCGAAGTACATTTCCGCCGTTGGATCGTCATTCAGAAACTGTGGCCGGCCGAGATTGGCAAACTACCTCTCATAGGCACCAATGTCGCAAAAGGTTTCTTGAGGTCGAGTTACACCACGTTGGTCTGTGGCTTCACACGCGTCACCGCCGCTGCCAGGCGAAGTTGGGTTGCCGTTGTTTCTAGCGGGGCTAAGAATCAGTAATGCGTGTGTGAGTGTCGGGCCGCCGTTGTTAGCCAACGGCCCGAGACTAGGGCCTATACCGATTATATTGCCCGTGGTTGTACCAGTGATGGTACAGCCAGAGTCATTCTGGACAAGGTTGTAACCTCCGGAAACTATGGGCCCCGCACAATCGGAGCCGCTGTTTCCGGCAACGATCGTGTTGCTCGCGTACACAGTGGCGCTGTCAACATTCGAAATGCCGCCTCCTTGATTGTTGGACATCGTCACATTGTTTAAGGTTGCTGTGCCGGTCATGCCAAACGCCGGACCCCACATATACAGGCCTCCACCGCTTGAGCCTGCATTGCCACTGACGGTGCTGTTGATCAGTGAGAGATGGCCGGTGTAGTAATTGAATATGCCTCCCCCTGAAGAACCCGTATTGCTGATGATAGCCGTCTGGTCGATATGTGCCTCACCACTGTTTGTCAGTCCGCCGGCAAAGCTGCTTGTCACGTTGCTCTGAATGCTGCTGGTAGTAATTGTCAGCGTACCGCCATTCGAGATGCCGCCGTCTGACCCGTTGTTGCCTTGAATTCCCGTATTGGCGATGGTCAGTGTCCCCTGGTTGCGAATGCCACCACCCGCGTTACCCGTCACGACGGCGTCTGTGATGATCGCTGATCCGGAATTATAGATGCCGCCCGCCGTGAGCGAAGTATTACTTATGACAACACTCTGGGTGAGCAGCAAGATTCCACCTTCATTGTGAAGACCGCCACTCACACTTGAGAAACTACCTGAGCTAGTGTTCTGGCTGATGGCAGAATCAAGGATGTCCAAAGTGCCGGTGCTATATATGCCACTGCCGGCTGCAAAGGTGCCATTGCTCAGATTGCCGAAAATTGCGCTGGAAACAATGGTAACGGTGCCGCCCAGATTGTAGATGCCGCCACCCTGCCCGGCTGTATTGCCAGCGACGCTGCTGCTTACGAGTGTAATCGTGCCGCGATTGTAGAGACCTCCACCGTTTTCACCCCCGGCCGGATGGCCTCCCGAGATTGTCAGGCCAGAGATAGTTGCACTGACGCCTGCTGTAACACTAATGACGCGACTGGCATTGTTCCCGCTAATTACCAACAAGCCTGCGCCGGGACCGTTGATCCCCAGACTCTTCGTAATGGTCAGTTGCCCACTGGTCAAGGTAATGATTCCCGTGACCTGCGGTGCAAAAGAAACGGTACTTTGAGGGGCTGCCTGGGCGATGACCTGGCGTAAGGAGCCCGGCCCACTGTCATTGTTATTGGTTACGAGATTGGGCACGTTAGTAGGCGTGCTCGTGGGTGTGCTAGTTGTTGTCGCTGTCGGCGTGTTCGTGGGCGTTGCAGTTCCTGTTGCTGTAGCCGTCCTGGTTGACGTAGGTGTGCTGGTTGGCGTCGCGGTCCTTGTCGGCGTAGCCGTCCTGGTCGTCGTGGGGGCGATAGACGTGTGAGTAGGCGTTTGAGTGGCGGCCGAGCCTTGATTGGGCCCCGAAATAAGTGGCAAATAGAGGCGATGTTGCTGTAGTCTAGGTAATGGTACAGGTACTACAGGATTGTCAGGACCGCCTGGCTGGGAAATCTGGAAATAGTCCACCAGCATTGGGCCCCAATCCACTGCGTCTGGGGTGCTGCCTAGTGTCGATGCTGTGGCAGTTCCCCAAACTGCTCCCAATGCAAAATCGTTATTGCTTTCGTCGTAAAAGCTGCTCCGGGTGGATGGAAAGAAGATCGACACACCGTGGCTACCATTCAAGTTCCAGTACCTCCCGGAGGGCGTCGTGCCCGACTCGCTTCTTTCAGTCACGATATATGCATTCAGGCTATACATGACGTCTTGTGCCGCTGCTTGTATGGTGCTATCGCTTATATTCGCGCTAACAAGGTAGGCAAAGTCATACAGGTCGACATAGGAATCGGCTGGGCCGATCACATCATTCGTATCCATTTCAAAACGTTGCACCCCTGCGGCCAAAGTCATTAGTGTGTTGGCGATCGTCGGCATGTTGAGTTTTAGAAGTTGGGCAAGCGAATCTACGGAACCTACCACACTACTTACTTGGGCGAGGTCTACAACAGACATTGTATAAGGCAGCGATAACCCGTCAGCCCAGTTGGCGTAGTCGCTGGCGTATGAGCTAGCCAACTGCATGGGGGAGGTGGTAGATGTGATATCGGTGACGGTATGCGCGTAGGCCGTGTCGTATGTCCACTGTGGGTTTTCACTCGCAACGTAGTAGTCAACGTAACCGCGTACTTGATAGGCGTCTTCAAGCATGCCCATGAGGCATGCATCCATATACAGCACATCGATTTTCTGCGTTCCTCCGCCAGTAGCTGATGCCAGTGCTGCACCGATTTCGGGCACAGTCATTATGGCGTTGCCGCTCGATTGGTCGATCATTCCGCCGGCCAACCCGCTACCGTGGTTAGATAAGATGACAGCGTAGTGTTGAGCAGGGTAATTTGCTCGAGCCCAGGTGATAAAGCTGGATAGGGTAGTGGGGTCACTCATGTTGAGTTCGCCTCTAGGCCACCTATTCACATTATCGGTGTAGCTCCCTAGCTTGGATAAGTCACTGTCGTGTTGAATCGCGTAGTACACTGAATTGTTATTGCCAGGGCGATCCCACAGAGCAAGTAAGTGGACATTGGGGTTGTTGGCAGCCAACTCTAGTTGGTTGAATATCGCAGGATAAGTACTGTCCAAGTTGTTATCGCCATCGAGGTAATATATAAGCGTCCAAGCTCGAGGCTCTGGCCCTTCGAATCCAAAAACATCGACGGGAGTGGTGCTAGTGATGTTCGTGCCATTGCCAAGTTCGCCAGAGTAATTGCCCCCCCAACATTTGACGCCAAGGCTGCTTGTCAAGCCACAAGTGTGATAGGCGCCTGCTGTGATCGTGGTCGTACCGCTTTCTAGGCCGCTTACAGCCACAGGGACGTTGCTATCGATTGTCGTCCCATCACCTAATTGCCCCGACCCGTTGGCCCCCCAACACTTGACATTGTTGCCTGCAACCACGGCGCATGAGTGGGCTGTGGAATAGGCAAACCCCCCTGCCGTGACATCTGATACTCCGGAACTCAATCCGGTTACTTCAACCGGAGTTCCACTTGGGGCATTTCCCCCATTTCCCAAATTGCCACGCCAGTTGATGCCCCAGCACCTAACGCCACCACTCGTCAACAGCGCACAAGTGTGATGAGCGCCTGCCGCGATCTTGACCACACCACTCGTTAACCCGACGACATTCACCGGAGTACTTGTCGTAGTGCCTGTGCCATCGCCTAATTGTCCGTATTCATTGTCGCCCCAGCATTTGACTCCTCCGCCGGTAGTTAGAGCGCACGTGTGATAGTATCCAGCCGTGACTGCTTGGATGCCACTGGTTAAGGTCCCGTTGCCCAATTGGCCATAACTATTCATTCCCCAGCATATTACCGCGCCGCCAGCCGTCAACGCACATGTATGAAACCCGCCAGCGGAAATGTTCGTCACACCACTGCCTAGTCCTGCTACGTTTACCGGTATACTGCTGTCCCCAGTATTGCCGTTCCCCAGTTGGCCAAACAGGTTGTAGCCCCAACACTTTGCGCCTCCCCCCAGGGTGAGCGCGCATGTGTGAAACCAACCGGTGCTGATAATTATCACGCCACTTTGCAGTCCATTCACACTTACAGGTACGTTGCTGTCCGTTTTGGTACCGTTACCCAGTTGCCCAGATTCATTAGCTCCCCAACACAATACCGCTCCCCCTGACGTCAGGGCGCAAGTGTGTTCACCGCCTGCGCTGATTGCTACGACCGCTTGCGCTGCAATTGTTGGACTGTCGACACTCGAGACAGAAGAAGGCTGCCGAGATTGGCCTGCGATAGACTTGGATGTAACTGGCTGCATCGGGTCGGAACTGACCATTTCGACTGGAGCAATCGTGTCACTGGATCGAGCGCCATTGACAGTCTCGACGGCGGTCACGCCAACAACTGGCGCTAACAAAGACACGATGATCGCCAAGTTCAACAGGCTGGAACGTTGAGCTTGCATGGAGTACCCCCGTTCAGTCAGTTGCAAGCATTGCGGCAACCGGAGTATCAGAACACCGCATACGTGAAAGGGCAAGGCGGACGAACAAGCGCGTTACAAACGCGCAATCAGCGCAACAAAAGGTCTGGGCCGCGTGGACGGCAGAAGCTGGCCACTGCTGAGTATGGTACGATCTGCATTGAATGTCACAGGTGGATGCCTCTGCTATTCTAGGCCAATAATAGCCCAGAAACAACGACCGAATTGTGTAGTACAAACGCCTGCGTAGGTTGCAGCCCTTCTTGAAGGCGATCTGGCTTGTCGTATTTCAAGGCCAATTGTTGAGTCTGGCCAAGGTTTCGGACAGATGCAATAAGGCCCGCTAGAGATTGCAGGGCAAATCGCTGGAGATAACACCTGTGACAGCAGTCGCGGCAACTATGGGCCAGGCCCAATGACTTTGGAAAGCTCCAACGACAGAAATGTTATGTCGTGTCCTAGCTAGGACACGACATAACAACATTGGGAATGTGTTCCAAAAAACCCGTCACTACTAGCCAAAAATACCGCGAATATCCACGAAACTGACCCTCGGTAGTATTTGGTTACTTCTCCAATGGCCTTTCCTGGTAGGCTCTCCAGCGTCCCGGCACCGCCACAAGGGTGGTCTCAGACTGTAGTTCCACAAGCGCCAGCTTGGCTTCTCGCTGCTAACAATCGCCCTTAGCTTCTCCTGCCGATCTCAAAACTTCAAAACACTTGAGGACTCCCTGAGGAGTCAATGCATAGCGACTCCTATAGCATGGTCAGCGAAGGAGCCACTATGCGACAGATCGCATTCTTCTCGCAAAAGGGCGGTTGTGGAAAGACCACTTCCTGCGTCAACATCGCCGCAGCCTTGGGTGACATGGGGCGGCGCGTCCTAGCCATAGACCTCGACAGCAACGCCTGCGCCTCGCGCACGTTTGGCGTGCTTGAAGACCTGGAGAACTCCGTCGCCGCTGCGCTCCTGGGCCTGCGCCCCTTGGCGGACGTCATCATCCCCACGGCGATCCCCAACGTTTGGCTCTCCCCTGGCGCCGCCGACCTGCATGGCCTCGAAGGCGCGGCCGGCATCGCTGACGCGAACCGCCTGGACAATTCTGGGCGCCTCAGCCCCATCGCGCTCAAGCTGGAGCTTGAACGCCTCGATCCAGCCCAATTCGACTACATCCTGCTCGATTGCGCCGGCGGGCACCCGTTCATCGCCCACCTCGCATTGCTAGCGTGCGACGAGGTCATCATTCCGACTGGGCTGTCAGTCTATGACCTATACGCCGCTACGCCGGCCATGCACCTGATCCTGATGGCGCGCGAGGTGCGCGGCGACGACAAGCCGGAGTTCCTTGGCTTCTTGCCCAATGGGGCAGGGCGTCAGGGCGTTTCGGAGCGCATCCAAAGCAAGCTGGATCAGTATGCGCTCCCGTGCCTATCCCCCATTCGGCACTCCGAGCTGCTCAAGACACTGGCGGGCCAGCACGACGTACTGAAGCGTTTCGTGGTGCTGTCGCGGCGCAAATCCGCGGTGGCGGCCAGCTTCGAGCAGGTGGCGCGAGAAATTGATAGCGGCGTGGCAGATGAGAAGCCAGTGGAGGTCGCCGAGTCGGTCGAGGTGGACGATGTTATGGCCACTCCAATATCCGAAGAGGGTCCGCAGGCAAAACCCCTTGACTCTGATGTCCCTTAAGTGATAATATGCGCGCACTCAAGGAAATATGTAACAAAGTGGACGAGACCAATTACCCTGGTAGTGCCCCCGACCTATAACCATGCGCCCGTTGGCACTGTTGACCCTCCTGCTGTTGGGCTTCTTGCCCCCGATTTCTTCGATGATGGGCGTCCGCGGTCAGCAGACAGCCTGGGCAGCCATCGATGCAGCCTTCCCCTGGTTGGTGTTGCTCCCCATTCTGCTTACATTGCGAGTGGCTTGGCCCGTGCGGGCGGTGGGTGGTGTGAGTCTGGTGACGCTGGCTGTCCTGAATGCCATGGATGCATGGTTCGCCTACATCAGCTTGGCAGCGCTGTGCGCGGGCTGGCTGTCGGTCAGCCTGGCTTGGTTCAGCTCTCAGCAAATCGCCAATCGACCTCGGGGATGCCGCGATGACCACTGAGCTCTACCTGGGCGACGAATCGAAGCTCCGCATGCCGCGCCGTTACAACCAGCTACCCGCGCGGGCTCGGCGATCAGCCCCGGTCGGTGCGCCTGCGCCGGTGATCGGCGATGGCGAAGAATTCCGGGAAGTGCCGCTTGGAGAGATCGCCGGCCAAAGCCCGATGCAGGTTCGGGCGGGCTTCGATCCTGAAGGCGATGCCGAAGACCAGGCCCTGGTGGAGAGCCTCAAGTCTGATGGGCAACGCTTGCCGGTGCTCCTTGTGGAGGGGCCTTCGGACAGTGTGGGCCATTACGTGCCCCTTGATGGCCATCGGCGGATCGCCGCCCTGCGACACATTGGCCATCCAACCGTCAAGGCGGTAATCGTACGCGCAGGCACACTGGATTGCGATCTGATCTCGCTCACGGCCAACGTCCGCAAGAACCTGACGCCGATCGAGTTGGCGCATGCCGTGCAGCGCCTGGAGAATAATCACAAACTCGAGCCCGACGACATCGCGCGGCGGGTCGGTATGGCCCGCTCCTATATCTGGAGCCTGCGTCGTCTGACCAAGGCGCCCGCCGTCCTGGCAGCGGTTGAAGAGAATCGCATTCCCGCCTACGTCGCGTTTGCCGTCCTGAAGGCGCCACAGGAACAACAGCAACGGGCGCTCGAACTGGCTGACACTTGCGAGTTGTCTGAACCTCAGGTCGCCAAGTTGCTGGCTGAGAGCAAGAAGCACGATATTTCCCTCGATGACGCAGCTGCAAGGCTCAATCTTGTGCGATGGCCTGTGGAAGCGGCCCGACCACCCGTGCCCGACGGTGTCTCAGTTGCGAGCGACGCCAAGCAACTCAACAAGGGGCCCGACGCTGGCCCGACTACTCAGCCAGAGATGACCCGTGACGACATCATGTCGTTCGTCAAGGAGATCTGTCCTGAGGTGGCCGTCGAACAAGCCGGTGACGTGGCGGATCTGGCCCTCGATCATGCCCAGCCACGTAAAATCGTGAAAGCGGCTTGCCTCCTGGTGCTGTCGAACTGGGAGCCGGTCAAGGCGGTGGAAGGCGCCGAACTCTCCGCGCACGATCCGCTGGTGCGCCGGGTCGTCGCAATGCTAGACCTGTGTCTCGAACTTGAGGGCATGGTCCGGGAAGGCAACCAGTCACGCGAGTGCGCGCCGATGCTCGTCGGCCTCATGAAGCGGCTCGTGGCGACCAAGCGTATGGCGCTGCAACTTGAGAAGGAATAGGCAAACGCAATGCGACCAACTCTTCAAGGTGTTCTGGTAAGCGTGCTGCTCATTCTGCCGGCGGCATGCACGGTCCCCTCGGCCACGCCCACCCAATTACCGGCGCCGACAACCACAGCTGTGGCCTCTATTGAAGCTTCAGCCAGCACAACGGCCACGGTCCCAACAGCAACCGCCAGCGCTGAATCGACCGCAACGCCGAGCCCGACCCCAACGCTTGACCCGACTCGTTTGGCCGCGATGACGGTCGAGGCTATCCGCGTGGCAGTGACTGCCAGCGGCGTGCCTGAAGGCTCCAAGCAATTTGACGCTCAGGTTGCGGCGACGCAATGCGTCCTCGTCCCACCGGCGACTTCGACGCCCTTACCGTGGCCGCTCGCGCCGCAGCAGCCGTACCTCGTGAGCGCGAATTGCCTGGGCAACGATCTGCCAGGGCAGGCAGCCCGTGTGTGGCAAGGCGGCAACTGGCTCGAGGCCGAAGACTACTTATTTGCGCTTTCGGCCGATCTTGAGGTCGCGCGCCAGCGCTACCTGGCCTACCTGGACGCGATCTCACTTCAGTCTGGGCCGCCCGGGAATGACTTCCCCGAGATTCTGGCCCAGCACATGAACTCCGCTGGCCGATTGCCCGCGCCTGAGAGTTGCCTGGCCGACGAGATCACAAGCCGGGTGAGTGCCCTCGGTGAGGGGGGGCAGTACGTGCGGCTCACCTTCACCGAACCGCTGCAATGGGCAGAGCCATACCACCTGTTTGTCTCTGTGGGCGACATCGAGCTGGCCCTGCCTTGGTCTACCGCCGCAGTTCGTCAGGAGTTGATCGCTGTTGAGTCGGGCGAAGTAGTGAAGACGGACACCATGTCGCGGTTCGCCGGCACGGCACTCATGACTTGGGACAGCAACAGTGGACAGTGGTATGTGGCCGATGACGACGGTGGTTACTACTGCAACTATTTGCCCAAGTTTGTGGACTAACGGAGTGGGTCGAGAAGGATGGTTACGCTGATGAGATCGCGGCCTGCCTTACCAACAAACAATCGAGGGCAAATCGCTGTTCTATTCGCCTTGCTCGTGCCAGTACTGCTGGGCGTGGTCGGTCTGGTGATTGACGGAGGGTTGGCAATGGTGCAGTACCGCCGCGGCCAAGTTGCCATGGACAGTGCGGCCCTCGCTGCCGCAGCCCAACTCGATCGGTTTGCCTTCGTGGATGACAACACGATCCAGCTCAACCCCGCTGATGCTGTGGCCGCGGCGACGCGGTACGCCCAGGAGAATGGCCGGGGTCATGTCGCCGTAACGGGTATTAGCGTTGCCGGCACACAGGTGTTCGTCTATGGCACCGTCACCTCACCTACGATCTTCATGCGCATCTTCGGTGTCAACCAGGTGCAGCTAGACCTGTCAGCCAGGGCCGAGCTTAAGTATGGGATTACGGAGGAGGGGCAGTGAGCAAACGACTGCTTTTGGCTGGTCAGAGCGGAAGGTTGGGTCAGGCCCGTGTTGGACTTGGGATCGTCGCGCTGTTGTGGCTGGGACTGCTTGCCTGGTCCTCTGGGGTGCAGCCGGTCAACGCACAGGCAGGTCCGACTGCCACTCCCACCCCGGATTGTCTGCCCGGCGAATTTTGGGACCCATTCATGACGCGATGCGTGCTGATCAGGCGGGAGTGTCCCGCGGGCAAGATTGATGTGACGGGCGATGGCTCGGTCTGCGAGACGCTGGACTCAATCCCGTCGCCGAGTAATTGTATGGCCTGGCCGGCGGGACCGAATCTCCCCTTGAGGGGGTCGGTCGAGTGTGCCTTGCCATTGCGGGCGGGCGGCGAACCTTTGCAACTGGGCGGCTCGGTTGGGTGCCTGAACGTCAGCCGTCGCCCGTTCCCTCGCGCTTTGGTCAATATGCCCGTGGAGTATCGGGTGACGCATATCATCCCGCCCGCGCAGCTTTCTGGCATCGCCTTTGGTGAGCCCGGCAGTTACCGCCTGCCTGCGTCCAGCGCTTGGGCTACGGAAGGGCTGTTCCTGCACGAACGCTACGGCGCTGCAGTGACAGATAGCCTCGGCCAGCCGGCATTCGACACGCGCGCCCTGCTGACTGGCGACACCTATCCCTATCCAAGTGTCAACAATGTCCGTGCCCGCCTCGTGTTCAGAATGGGGACTGCGGCCACTGAGTTGACGTGGACAACGGCCGGTTTTTACGACGTTCTGAACGGCGGTCTTGCTGACTGGGCCAGGACAACCTACGTGCGATCCAGTTACCCGCTTCCCGGAAGTCTGCCAAACATCTCATTCTTGGGGCCAGCTCTGAATGGAACCAACACGCTTCCGGCCTTCAAGCTGGCCCTGCAGACGCGCTGGGATCTATACCTCCTGGCGGAATGGGACGAGTTCACGGTGAGCGCTGACCACGACTACGTGTATGCCGGTCACCGCCAGGTCGAAGTTCGCGTTGCGCCTACCTATATCAGCTATCGGGCGTGGGACAACCGCCAGAGCCCTGCGAACGCTACGGGAATCTACTGCAATGCAGCTCAAGGCTACATCCCTGTGCCTGTCATCGAAGCTCAGACGGTGCTGCGATGATGACGACGCTCCCGGATGATTACGTGAAGGCCGTTGCCGTCGCAGGTCTCAGCTCGGAGCAGCAGGCCCGCCTCTTGGCACATGTCGCAAGTCGCAATGTGGCTCTGCCGGCTTTGCCACCGGTGTCGCCGGCAGTGGCCAGAAGCGCCGCTGCGCTCCTCGCGGCCGACCCAGACCGACTCTCTGGTCCAACGGCGGTCGCGCAGGCCGAGGCACTGTCGCGCTCGGGCCAGATCGGACCGGCTCTTGTGCAAATCCAGGCCGGCGTCATGGCCATCCGTGAGTTGTCGGACGTTCCGGAGATGGCGGCCACCGCGCCGCATACACCGGCCCTTCGGCGCATTCTGTGGCATTTGATTGGAGAAGCTTCCGAGCTTCTAGCTCAGTTGGGGTAATCAGTACCGGCACGTTTCTTTCAGGAGGAGTGTGGCATGACGAGACGAAATTCAGCGGTCATTGTGTTGGCTATCATCCTGATGGTTGGGGGATTCCTGAGTGTGCTGTTCGTTGGTCAACTGGTGAATCCAGCGCCCGTTCCTGTCGCGGTCGCCGTAGTTGACATCCCGGCTGGGACGACCTTGACGGGCGATATGATCGCCATTGACAGCGTTCACATGGACGCCAAGGTCATTGCCGGCTTGGTGCAGGAAGGCGAGGTGACTCAGTATGTGGGTGGTGTCGTGGTCGAACCGATCCATGCCTTTCAACCGGTGCACAAGGCCGCCATCAGCGTCTCCGGCAACCCGGCCTCGGCCAATCGGCTGGCGCTGGCCCTGTCAGATCCCAACCTAATCGCGATGGTCGTGCCGGTCAGTGTTGGTACCGCTCCGGATGCCATCGTGGAGGGCGATTACGTGGATCTCAACTTTGGCGTGGGGTCGACCACGGCCTTTGGCGGTATGCTGTCCACAGCGCCAACCGAAGAGCCATTTTCCTCCGGATTTGGCGCACCAAACCAGACGATTCCCGAACTGCAAGTCGCGGCCACCGTAAGCCCGACTCCTACGCCCGAGCCACTCCTGGTGCTGCCGGTAGCGAAGACGGTTGTGCGCAGCGCTCAAGTGATGGCGGTCATTCGGGAGGAGCGCACCTCCGCCGTGCAGAGCGCGCCGGGTGCCGAGGCCCAGATCGTCTTGGTCAAGGGTAAGGTCATCGCGCTTGTGGTCGCCATCCCGCGTGAGGCGCAGGAGTTGCTGGAGTTCGCAATTGACAACGGCACGGTCCGCGTCGCGCTACTCTCTGCCCAAATCGCGGACCATTCTGTGGAAGCGAACACCCCGTCACTTGGCATGACGTGGAACGACCTCGTCGCCCTCGTTCGCATGGAACGCGAAGCCGCGCTGTCGGCTGGTCTGCCGGCAGATGTCTATGGGCCGGGCGCATTCGCCGTCGAAGCGACGCGTAACGCGGCCACCCAGGCCGCCCAGCCCACCAGTTTGCTGGCAACCGCTTTCCCGTTCCCGACCCCGACGCCAACACCCTAATCACGAGGCTGACATGCTCAAAAACCTGCTGAAACGCGGAACCGAAGAGGTTGCCGAGGCCACGGCCTTGGGTGTCGTCATCGCCGCGCCGCCCAACATCTTTCAACCGTTCTTGTCCCTGGGCGCGGCTCCTGATCACCAGCTATCCATTCTGGCAACCACGCGCGATGCCGCGGATCTGATCGAAGACATACGGGCTTACCGGCCACAGTTGGTGCTGCTGTCACCCGAAGTCCGTGGCTACTCACCGGAAGTCGTCTCGCAGCTGGCGAACTGGCCGGAGTTTCCGATTGCGGTCGTGGGCCTTGTGCCGCCGACAGGCAATTGGGGCGCGGAAATGACAGCTGGTGGCGCTACCGCTTTCTACACCACGCCTGTCACCCCTGCCATCGTTGGGCAATTCGACCGGCAGGCACGAACGTTGTTCGATCAGGCGCGTGAGCAATGGAATGCCCCGGTCGCGGCTGCCGGCGTGCCGCGCCAGGTCGTGGAGGCGGTTGGAACCACCGGCTATGCCTATCGCACCGGCGTGATTGCCTTTTGGTCCACCAAAGGCGGTGATGGCAAGACTACGTTGGCTGTCAACGTTGCTTGCCTGCTCTCACAGGTGGCTGGCAAGAAAGTGCTGCTGGTTGATGCGGACATGAACTGTGGCCGCGCCGCGCTGCATTTGAACATGCAACCAGATCAGAATACCCTGCTGCACCTCGCGAGTGACTATGCCAGCGAGGCCCAGTTGACTGGCAAGATGCTGCGCCGTCGGGTAGTGGGGGCGGATCGGCATCTGGATTCCCGCACGCGCGTCGTGGAGAGCCGGCTGGATGTGCTCTTTGGCATTACCAAGATCCAGCAAGCCAGCACACCAGAGCTGCACGGGCAGCAAGGTCAGCACTTCATGGGCGACCTTCTGCGCCTGGCACGCGAGCTCTACGACTTCGTCATCGTAGACCTTGGCTCCAGCACTCAGATGGGCCCGCACTTCGGCGTATTGAACGCGGCTGACGTGGTCATTTTCATCTGTACCTCGGATCGCACCAGCCTGTTTCACAACCGCTCAACGCTTCAGGCCCTGGTATCGGAAGCCGACCTGCGGCCCGATAAGTTCAAGCTGGTCATCAACCGTTTCGATCCGGCGGACAGAATTGACCTCAAGGATGCGGCTGACTTCATGGGCATGCCGATCTTCGCCACTGTACCTGAGGATCACAGCCGCGCGGTGATTGCTGCCATCAACGAAGGACGACCGTTCGTGCTCCAGCATATGGGCAAGAACAAGCCGGAGACAGAAGCCACGCTTAACGGCCTGCTGGCCATCACGGAAGAGATCTTCCCGCCAATGGGGGCCATCATCAAGGCGCGTTCCGGCCAGAACGGCCACAAAGGGCGGTTTTCGTTTGGGCGCCGAGGAAATGCGCGATGAGCCAGGCCCCGTGGACGCTCACGACCGAACTGTATAACCCGCTGGCGAGCAAGGGGACGGCTATTGCGGGCGATAGCCTGGCCGCCACGCCGGCCTATGACCGTGTTGCCAGCGAGCTACGGAACCGGGCACTCGCCCAGTTCACGGCCGTCGAACTGGCTAAAACCCAGCCAGACGCGGTGGCCTGGCTATCGCAATGCGCGCACGAACTCGTCTCGGCTGAGGCCGATCGGGCGCTGTCGGCCGGCGGCAAGCCCGCATTTGCTCAGCCGGTTGAAGCCGTGGTCGAGGCGCTGCTCAACGACGTATTGGGCATGGGGCCGATTGAGAACCTGCTGCGGCTGCCGGATGTGGAAGACATCGCCATCAATGGCCCCAGCGATATATGGTATCGCCGGCACGGCTACTGGGAGCGCAGCGACTCGACCTATCCGGACTCGCAAACCCTGCTCCTCACGCTGAATCGAGCCATTGTCCACACCAATCGCCAGGCCGGGCCGCTTACGCCAATCGTGGATGCCACCCTGCGCAGCGGGCATCGCATTAGCATCGTCACCGAACCGGTGGCTGAACCCTGGCCGGTGGCCACTATTCGGCTGCATCGCAACCATGGCCTGAGCATCGAAGACCTGATCGCGAATGGCGGTCAAGACCGCATCTTGCCGCCGGCGCGGCGGCTGCCCAACTACTACGCACAAGACCAAGGTCAGGGGCTCTTCTCGGCGCTGGTCGCCTCATTCCTCCATATGGCCGTCGTGGCCGGCCTGAACATTCTGGTGGTTGGGGCCACGGGCGTTGGAAAGACCACGGTCCTGGGCGCGCTGGGGCGGCTGATTCCGACTGAGCGGCGCGTGATCGTCATCGAGGATACGCGTGAACTGCGCCTGCGGACCACGTTGTCCGAAGGCGGCGCGGTGCAGAACTGCGTCTACTTCACGACTCGAGCCGAGAGCGTGGAAGGCCTCGCTCCAATTCAACAGGATGCCCTGGTGCGGGCAGCCCTGCGCCAGCGCCCCGACGCGCTTACGGTGGGCGAGGCCCGCGGCGCGGAGGTCTTCGATCTGCTCAAGTCAATGTGGACCGGCCACCGCAACGGCTTGACCTCAATCCATGCCGATTCCTTGGAAGACGTGCCGAACCGGATCCGCATGATGTTGCAGGAGGCGCGTTTTCAAACCGAAGTGTCGGATGCGGCTGTGGCGCTGTGGATCGCCAAAGCCTTTGATCTGGGGATCATGCTGCGCAATACCGAGTCGGGCCGTCGCTACGTCGAGGAGATTGCCGAATTCACGGGCGGTGTGGAGGGTGCCATTCCCGTCCGAACTTCGCTCTTCACCTATGCGGTAGAGGCGCGGCGGCTGCGCTGCACCGGCCATCACCTGCATGCCACGCACGAGGCCATGTTGCGCGGCGCAGGCTATAGCTACGGCGCCATTCTTGACGCGGCGGCGGAGAGAGGAGAGTTGGGATGAGCTTGATCAACCCCCTGAACGTGCTGTTAGCGGCACTGGTGGCGGCCGGAGTGTTCGCGCTGACAGTTGCTCTTCTGACCCAACGGCCCATCAACCTGTCTGAAACCGAGAAGCTGTTTGGCGCTGGCACGGAGGAGATCTCCTGGCATGTGAGCCTTCAGCGGCGGCTCGACCTGGCCCGGATCAACCTCTCGGTAGCCGCATTTCTACCCATGCTCGTGATGCTGGCCATGCTGGCAGGTTTGGCTGCCTATCTTGTCTCGGGTGCGTGGCTGGCTGGCGTGCTGGGCCTGGTGCTGGGAGGCCTGGGCTATTGGATCTACCTGGCACAGAAGGCCGATCAGGTATTGGAAACGTATGAAGAGGAGTTGCCCCAAGTCTTGGCGCGCCTGGTTGCCGGGGCACGGCTGGGCAACAGCCTACCGGTCGCCGCGGAGCACGTGGCGCGGTTCGGACCGCTGCTGTGCCGAGATGACTGGGCCTATATCGCCGCGCAACTGGGTGCCCACGCGCCGGCCGAGCAGGTATTCAAGGTGGTCAGCCTGCGGCGCGGCAGCCAGCTCCTCAATAATATTCTGGAACTGCTGCTACTTCAACAGACGCGCCGCACGCCGCTCATTGAAGCGCTCCCATTGATCCAGGAGTCGCTGGAAGAACGGGTGCGGACCATCCGCCGAGCGCGCACCAAGATGAAAGGCCCGATCCGGGAGCTGTGGATTGTATGCGCGGCCCCATTCGTCGCAGTTTTGGTCCTGCGGCTCATGTCCCCAGAATTCACGGCGATCTACAGCACGGGTCTCGGCCAGGTGCTCCTGCTGGTGGGGTGGGGCATGGCTACAGTCGCGTTCATCCTGGCACATCGGTCTTTCAGCCAAGCGCTGCGCCGAGAGACCGACTTCTCTGGCGGGCTCAAGCCGACGGCCCGACCCCCGATGACGCCCACGGGGCCGGCCAGCAATGCTCCCACCACACCGTCCCGGCATGCCCCTACATCGCTAGCTGGGCTGACCGTTCCACCTCAATCCCCGTTTGCGCCGGAAGGAAGAGATGCCCATGCCTGACCTTTGGCCTTACTTCGGCTTCTTTGGACTCCTGACGGCGTTCGGTATCTGGCTCTTCATGTATGGCGTCCGCGGGTTGGCAAACAAGTATCCGTCGACGCCCCTTTCGGCCGGCGATGGGCCTATTGATGATCCGTTGGAGGAAGTGACAGCCCTGCCGCGTGTTGCGCAGCGGCGGTGGGCGCGACCTGTCAGCCAATTGGGCCGGCGCTTACTCGGGCAGCGGGATGCCGCCCGCCTCGAAGACCGACTGAGGCGCTCCGGCTGGCGGTATGGCTCGGTGGGTGATTACTACGGGTCCAAGATCGCCACGGCCGTGACCTTCTTCGTAGCGGGCGCCGTAAGCGGGTTATTGCTGGGTTTTTCTGCGCCGGGCCTCACCATCATCGCGGCCGCGCTGGGTACCTGGGGGCTGTTTCTGCCAGACCTTGAGCTTCAATCCACGATCCGCGAGCGTCGGGAGGCCCTGTACCGAGAAATGGCTTGGTCGCTCGACCGTGTGGCGCTGGTGATGCGGACGGGTGAAGCGCTGGAGTCCGCCCTGCATCGAGTGGCCGGGGAGAATTTTGCCTGGCTTTCTGGCGGCGGCGGTGGGCTGTTCACTGCGCTACTGCGCGACATCGCGGCTGGCCTGTCCGCGCAACGCCACGATGTTGCCACGCTACTGGCGGAACTGCGCCGCACCCTGCCAGAGAATGTGCCCGAATTGGATGAATTCCTACAGGCTGTGCAGATCAACCTGGAGAAACGGCAGCCTATCGTGGATCAATTGCGCGCGCTGGCCCGCACCATGCGCGACCGGCTCAACAACCGGATCGAGGAAGTCTCCCAAAAGGCAGAGTTGAAGGTAGTTGCCCTAACTTCTGGCGTGATCGTGCCCGCACTGTTAGTCGTCGTGCTGGGCGCGGCCGTCCTCGGTTTCGTTGGGACGTTCTAGCAAAGGTCGAGGACTCTTTGAGGAGTCGTTGACGATGGGCAAACCTAGACTGGGGCAGTCGGCTGGAACAGTGGATAGCAGGAGGTGTCATGCAGTGAAATAGACCGGAAACACGCCATCAAATGCCTGCCTGTGCCGTTCAAGGAGAAAAACAATGCTAACTGAAGCCAAAGCGCAACTGAAAGCCCTGTGGGAGGACGACGATGGACTCTCGGCCACCGAGTACGCCATCCTATTCGTGGTCTTGCTCGTCTTCATCGTCGCCGGCATCCGGGTCCTGGGCCCCAAGATCGTGGAGCTGTTCAATCGGGCCGGGGCGGCGCTGGATGCGGCCGGCTAGGACGTATGTGGTGGGCGGCAGCCAGGCTCCAGAGCCTGGCTGCCGCCAGGAGAATATCGCCGTGGGTAAACACAATCTGCGCACGTTTGAGAAAGGATTGTCGTCTGCGGAGTTCGCCATCGTGCTCCCGACCTTCTTCCTGGCCATCATGGTGCTCTTCGCGCTGGCCCTCTGGCTGTTCAGCCTGCTGTTGGCCGGCACCGCCGTGCCTACCGGCGCACGAATCGCCGGGACCGAAGCTGGCGTGGGCAGCGGCTATGCGCGTGTCCAGTCGATCATGGGGATCGTTCGGCCGGCTGCCGGTGCCGCGGGCGCGGTGCAGCTCAGCCGGGGTGCGCCGGGCTGCGAGAGAGCCGTTTACGCTCGGCTCAATACTGCTGGTGGGTTTCGATTGCCGCTGTTGGGGGACTTGTCGGCCCGGATGTGGGCGGGCGCGCAGGGCCGAGATTGGCGCTTTTGGGCCGGAAAGCCGGCTGACGGTTGTGACTAGGCCAGGAGGCGCGATGTCAATAAACACACTTCAGGATCGACGGCGCATCGGTGAAAAAGGGCAAGCCTCAGTAGAGCTCGTCCTGATCCTGCCGCTGCTGGTCATGATGATTGTGGGCATGCTGGTAATCGGACGGCTCCTATACATTCACCTCGCCCTGATCACTGCTACGAACGACTGCGCCACGGCGGCGGCTCAAGCTGTGCGATCCGACCAGGCCTATCGGCAGGGGAATGCGGCGCGCAGCCAGAGCCTGGCCACCTTCGCCGTGCCGCAGGATAACCCGGGCGGCCTGGGCTTTTCCAACGACGCCACCTGTCAAACGGGCTACAGCGGCAGCGAGCAATGGTTCTTCTGGGGTGGAGGAACCTGGCACCCCCGCGTCTTCACCATCTACTACCAATTCAGTCAGCCGCTCCAACCCTACAAGTCGGATTGGCGCGGGGTGGAGTAGGACCAAGCGATGGATCTGGCAAGAAACGGTGCGCTCGTGGTGGTCTTGGCCGAAGTGATGCAGTGGGCCGGTGGGCTGGGCGCCATTTACTTCACCGGCGCGCTGCTAATGAACATGGCCCAGGCGCACCTTGGCGCCATTGCTGGGCGGGCCGGCGTCATGGTGGACCTTTACGAACGCTCGATCCCGATTGTCGTCTGCTTGGCCGTCGTGACGAGTGCGTCAGCGCTAGGGCAGGCAGTGAGCCAGTGGATGACTGCAGAAATGCAGGACGCAGCGGGCGCGGTGACCCTTTGGCGCGGCCTCGCGGAGATCGTGGTTCGGGCGGTGATCCTGTCCATTGGGGCGAGCATGGCTGTGGGGTTCGCCACGGGAGTGCTTGGCGCGCAGTTTGGTTTGGTGACGGGCCAGCCTCGGGTTCTGCAGGCAATGACGACACGTGTTTTGTTGGTTCTTTTGACCGGCGTGCTCACCTTGCTCGCCGTGCGCCTGGCTGGAATGGTGATTGCCCTAGTCTGAAGATTGGAGTGACTGCATGAATAAGAGGCAGACGACTTCGCGAAAAAGGTTTAGATGGCTCCCAATTGCGCTCCTGGCAGTTCTCTTGGCGGCGGTCTTAGCAGGACCAGCGCACGCCAGCTCGCCTCAACAAGACGATCCGCCGACGAGCGGTTCAGCGGTTCAGCCGCTCGTGGACTTGGTGACCAATGTCGCCAAACTCTTCATTCAGTTCTTTGTATTTTCGAGCGTGGCCGTCTTTTCCGTTAGCGTCGCGCGCGGCTTCTGGACGGCCCAGATCGCCAACCTCGTGGGCAGCCCCATGGGCGTGAGCCAAGCCTGGCTCAATATCATCGCCGCCGTCTTTATCTTCATGCTCGCGGTCATGTCTACCACGTTCGTCGGTATCGTATTCGACGCGGTGAAGGGCTATGTGGACACTTCCATTCCGATCCCGCAGTTCTAGCGTGTCAGGCTTGCGACGGACGCGGGCCATGGGCGTGTTGATCGCCATTGCCGCCCTGGCCGGGTGTGCGCTAGCCTTGCTGTCCAGCCCGACCCCGGCCAGGGCGGCGACAACGGCAGCCCAGCAGCCCACGCCGGCTAGCACGCTCTTCGTGCCACCTCAGGTGAGCACGCCTAGCCCGAGTTTGACGCCGGCGGCTACGGCAACCACCGAGCCGCCACCGCCGATCGTAGAGAACATCTTTCACATCATCCGGTTCCCGTTCCAAACGATGATGGATGCGGTGGTGCAAATGAGCAACAAGATCCTGTTGCAGTCCTACCGCGAGGCGGGGCAGCGATTTACTGGCGCGCTCGATGCCCTTGTGGTCGGGCCGTATGGGCTCGCGCCAGATGTGGCGGCTGGCGCTCCGACGCCGCTGTTTCAGAACCTCATCCTGCCACATTGGCGTGTTACTCTGGCCGCTGGACTGCTGCTCCTTCCAGTGACCCTGATGCTCACAGCTGTCAGCGCGTTGCGGTTCGGTGCGACCTCGACCCTTGGCCTGGCCGATCTCAAGGAGGCACTGCTCGGCTGGCTGATCTCGGCTGGGGCGGCGGGTAGTTCCTACTATCTCCTCGGGCTGGCCCATCGCCTGAGTGTCGCCACAGCCGGCAGCCTGCTCGCGGCGGACTTCGGCACGCGCGTAACTGGGGCGACGCTGGCTGGCGCGTTCTTCAACGTCACGGCACTCTTGGCGCTGACTGGCAACCTGCTGACCTCGCCCATCGTGATGTACCTGGCCTTCTTCGCATTGTTCTTGGCCTCCAGCATTCTGCTGGGTCTGGGGTTGGCGCTGGCCGCCTACACGGCGCTGGCCTATCTGCTTACGACCCTCGCGCCTGTGGTCCTGATCTTGGGAGGCCTGCCCCCGCTGCGATGGCTCCAGGCATTGTGGCTCAAGTCGGTGGTGGTCACCTTTCTGATCCCAATCGTAGACGCGCTGCTGCTGAAGGCCGCGGTCTCCTTGTTCTACAACCTTCTATCAGCCGAGGGCAGCGGTGACATTGGCACATTCGTGACCGGTGTATTCGTCACGGCCGGCGTCATTAGTGTTCTGATTGCCATCAACTTCAAGGTAGGTGAATCGGTGTTTGGCGCGCTGGCTGAGGTGCATCGGCAAGCTCTGGATGCCGCCACGGGTGTAGCGAACCTCGCGGCCGTGGCAGTTGGATTCGCCGCCGGCGGGCTGGCGGCTGGCGCCGCAGCTGGAGCTGGCGGGTTGGGCCAAGCGGGTGCGGCCGGTGCTGGCGGCGGAACGCCGCTCGCGGGCGGATCGGCAGGCGGCGCGAGTGCTGCCGCTATGGCGTCATCCCCGAGTACAGGCGTGGGGGGGACGCCAATGTCTTCAGCTGGACTATCTGAGCAAACGTCTGGTTCCAGTATCAGTTCCGGCCTGGGGGGGATTGGCGGACGCATGATGCAGATGCTGGGCCGCTTGCCGGGAGGCACGTCTGCCAATCAGACCGAACAGTCCGCCGAGCAAGCGCCAGCATCGGGTGTGCCTGGGTTCGAGGGGACCAGCGCGACGTCACGGCACGAGCCGCCGGACACCCCCACAGATGCTGCTACAGAGAGTGGTGCGACGAATGGTTCTGCGCCTGGCGTGCAGTCGGGCGATGCCCAGAGTCGGCGGTCACGCCTCGCCAGTGTCTTTGGCCGGGCCCTGGCCCACGGCACTCGCAATCCAATTCTCCAGAGTCTGGGACTCGGTTTACAGGCCGGCGAGTTGGCTGGCGAACTCAGCTCGGAAAGTGGTCAAGCGGCGGTGGGGGCAGGGGGGCCGTCGTCGTCGGATGGAACCAGCGCTGCATCCTTGAATGGGGCATTGCGTTGGTCGAACCGTGACCTGAGTCACTTGCCCAATGAGCTGTTTGACCCTGGCCGAGACAACACCGAGCTTATGGCTGGCGGTCTGCATCAGTCGTTTGTCAACACTGGACGAGCTGCGCGGTTAGGGGACATGTTCCGTCTCGCGAACGAGAGCTACGGGGCCTGGCGGCAGCAAGGTCAGCCGGGTGGCATGGCCGCTCAGCGAGACCTGTTTGAAGCAATGCTCGATCCAAACTCCAAGACAGACCCCGAGACCCTGGTCAGCAACCTTGAATCTCTGGCTTCACGGCACAGTTTTCACCTCGCCACCCATATCGCCAGTACGGCGCGCGAAGCTTTCACGCACAGTCAGGACATTGGCGCCGGTGAGGCACCTGGCCCCTCAACCCCAAGGAGAAACTAACCGATGCGACCTCCGACACGCATTGACGTTACTGAGCGCCGATTTCTCGGCCTCGCTTTTCGCCAGCTCGCCATCCTCGCCTCGGCGGCTGGGCTTGCGCTTGGCTGCCTGGTAGGCCTGACGACGTGGCCTATCTGGCTGCGGGTTGTCCTGGTGCTGGCCTGTGCCACGGTCGGCTTGATCTGGGCGTTCTGGCAAAGCCAGGGGCAGACTCTGGAGGGGCGCTTGCTGGATGTGTTGGTCTTCCACCGGCGCACCCGGTACCTCATGCACCGCGCCATTCGCGATCGCGATCAGGGGCGGGCGACCTGGCCGGCGGCTGAGGCCAAACCCGCCGCCCGGCCGCGCAACGCCTCGCCGGCCGCGGAACTCACTTGGCATCCAGCCCTATTGTGGATCACAGCCAATGCGCTCGGCGTATCAATCTTGACCGGACTAACCCTCTGGCTGGTACAGGGCGGGGCGCATCAGCTGATGCTTATCTGGCACGCTCTATAGGTCTATGACAATGGGATTGCGCACTCGTCTGACTGGCTGGAAGCACCCAAATGGCCGTACGGCAAAGGCGGCCTCAGCGGCAACGCCTCAAGCTTTCCCGGGCCCTGGTCACGTTGGGCCAACCGAGGCGCTGGTTGACGTGATGGCCTTCGCGGCTGAGGCCGTGGTTCTGGACAATGGCACTTTCGTGCGCGGCGTGGAGGTGGAACCGGTTGACCTGGAGCGGGGTGATCCGGCGGCACGCCAGCAATTCTGGGGCCTGTTTGCCGCCGCGCTGCGACGTCTGCGGGCGCCCCTGGCAATCCAGCTTGTTATCGTTACGCAACCGCAGGACCTGGAAGGCTACTTGAAACGGTGGCACACGGCCGCCGTTGACTGGCAACGCCGCGCGGAGTCGACCAATGAGACCGTAACGAAGGCGCGCCGCCGGCGCATGCTAGCCTCCGCAGAGGAGATGGCCGCGTTCCTAACTGCTGCCCACGAACAGTTGTCGCCCATGCAGCAGCGTTACTTCGTCGTCATCGCACACAACCCGTTTCCAGAAGCGATTTCGGGCAAGAGCCGGGATAAGGTACTGAGTGAGCAGGTCGTGACGGCGGCGCTGGAGCAACTTCAGGAGTACGTCCAGATCGTGTCCACGGCCCTGTCCGACATCGGATTGCAGCTGCAGCCGTTGTCTCCAGCCAGCCTGTGCCAGGCGTTGTGGGGGCACTACCATCACCTACCAAGCATTCTGGGTACGCCGCGAAGCCCAGCGACAGCCCTGTCGGGCGATAGAAACGCACCTGTCTGGCAGCCACGACCGCATATAAACCAGTGCCCAACGACAGCCGACCTGGAGGCGGCTGTTCGCGAGCCTGAGAAGCTGGCCGACATCTTGGCCCCGGCGCTCATTGAGGAACACGAGCACTACCTGCGCGTGGGTGATGTGGTCGCGCGCGGCTACCTGCTCTATGACTTCGACCTGCGCGCGCCGGTGGATCTGGCCTCCGTGGTGGCTTTGCCGATTGACACCACGCACGCGCTCTATCTCACTGCCGCCGACCCAGTTCAAATTCGACAACTGTTCAAGGAGACCGAAACCGAGCTCAAGGCTTCGACACTTGTGGATGCACGGCGCGGCGCCGTTACCAACTGGGGCCGGCAGGCCGCCATCCAGTCCGTGGAGTCGGCACGCGCGGAGCTCGAGATTGCGCTGCAGGCGCCTTACTTCCTGCACTGGTATGTGCTGGTCTGGGCGAATGACCTGGACGCACTGGACAAGAAGTGCCGAGAGTTTGAGACCACACTCAAAGTGAAGGACATCCGCTTCTACCCGGCGACACGGCGGCACCTGAGCGTGCTTCAATCCACTCGCCCGCTGGCGCGACCGGCTTACAAGCTCAAGCCGCGCAACATGTCGGCGGAGTCGCTCGGTTCGTTCTTTCCATTTGTCCGCCGCGAATATCTCGACCCTGAAGGTTGGCACTTCGGGCTGCATCGCGGGAATGGCCTGTTTGTCGCGCTCAATCCTTTTGAGGGCGGTCAGAGCAATGCCTCTGAACTCGTCATCGGCGCGCCCGGCGGCGGCAAATCGGTCTATCTCAAGCAGACCATCGAGACGGTGCTGGCGCTTGGACATCGGGTCTTTGTGATTGACCCGGAACGAGAGTATCTGCGCCTGGCCATTGACTTCCATGCACCGTATGTGGAATTGGGCAAGCAGGGTGGGCCGGCGCGTCTCGACCTTCCGGCAACAGCAGACGGATACCGAGAAGGACTGGTCGCGCTGGGCGAGCAATTCGAGGCGCTTTCGGCCGGGCCACTGAATGAAGGCCAGGTATTGGCGCTGACCCGCGCCTACCAGACTATCTGCGCCCAGGCTGGGATCACGCCTGACCAGCCGGCGATTTGGTCGAAGCCGGCACCGCTGCTCAACAGCCTGGTCGCTAACCTGCTTGAAGGCGGATCAGCTGAGTCCGGCGAGTTGGCCCGGGTTCTCGGCTACGCCGCCGCCCTCAGCGGCGGCCATGCCATCAACATCATGGACATCAACCTGGCCTCGGAGAATCCGTGGAGCAGCGCCGCGGAGTCGCTGGCCGCGTTTGTCGAAGCCATCCTGGGTGAACGCCTCGGCGCCCCCGGCTTCAACGCCCTCGTCGAATGCTATCAGGCCACGATGGAAAAGTGGGGCTTTCACGCGAGTGATCAGTCCAGTTGGGGCGCTTCGCGCCCGGCACCCACCCTGGCGGCTCTGGTGGATACGCTCTCGGCCCATGCAAATCCCCACAGCCAGGGGCTGGCGCAGGTGCTTCTTCAGTATGCCTGCGGCCTCTATGCCGATCTGTTCAATCAGCCGACCTCGGTCAACTCCGGTTCGGCCCAATTGATGGTTTTCGGCATGCGCTCACTGCGTGAGAACGTGGAACGTACCCTCGCGCCGGTCTTCGCCTGGCAGGTGCTGCGGCTGGTCTGGAACGAGGTCGTGGCTGCCGGCGCTTCCCAGCCCATTCATCTGTTCATTGACGAGGCCTGGTACTTGTTAGAGCAGCCCGGCGCGGCCGAGCGGCTCGAACGAATGGCACGCAGCTTCCGCAAGTACAACGCCGCCCTGCACCTGGCTACCCAAGACACTCAACGCCTGGTCTCGAGCCCCGAGGCTCGTGTCATCGCCGAGATCGCCCGAATCAAGATGCTGTTTGGGCAGGAGTCTGACAGCGCCGTCCGCCGCCTGGGCGAGTTGTTTGGCCTTTCGCCGGCCGAACAGGCCGACCTCCTGCGCGCCCGTAAGGGGGAAGGGTTGCTGCTCTTCGGCACCGATGTTCACCTGCCGCTGTACGTGGCGGTGAACCCGCTGCGGTTGGCACGGCTGGCCACAAATCGCGAGCAGCAACAGGCCGTGGCCATCGCCTCCGGCCGGCGGGCAGTGGCCGTCTGGTAGGCCGATGTGCGTGCGCTCAAGCCGCTGCTGGCCCTGGGATTGGCGGGATGGATGTGCAGCTTCTGTTTCTTCATCGCTGTGCCAAACCTGATGGTTGCCAACGCCATTCCACAACTGCCATTTGGGAACAGTGAGTTGGCGCAGTGGCAGTTGGATATTCCGCAGGACACGGATGGGGCTACCGGGACTAGCGGGGTAGGGGCGGGAGCCAGCCGAGTGGGGCGCGACGGATATCGAAGCACGGATGCACAGGCGCCCTGGGGAGTGCCGCTCCGTGGCCCAATTCGACATTGGAGCAACACGCATGACAAGCCGCTACTGGGCTGCGGGTTTCAGGACCCGAACTACACCACCCATGTCGGCGTGGACTTCCCTGTCAATGCTGGTACTCCTGTCTACGCCACGATGTCCGGCAAGGTCGTGTGGGCTGGTGACAACGGAGCCTGGGGTGGGTTAGTGGTGGTTGAGAACGGGGATTATCAGACTTGGTTCGCCCACAACGAATCAATCACGGTTCAAGTCGGTGACACTGTTCAGGCCGGGCAGGTCGTGGCCGCCAGTGGTAATACAGGGAACTCGACCGGCCCGCATGTGCACTATGGCATCAAGCACTTCAACGGGGACGATGACGCGTTTGGGACATGGCTTAACCCGATGTCGCACTTCAGCTCGGATGAGGTGATTGAATGGCCATGCGGCGACTGAATATCGTTGCTGATCGTGCGACGGCGCCTTCCGACGGGCAGGCAACAGCGGCCTCATTAGTTCTGCCGCCTCCTGAAAACCTTCGGGATGCCACAGCAATGGAGCAATTGGCAGGTACGTTCGGGCAGTTGCCGGGCGCGGTTGCATTGGAGATCGCGGGATTGCATCGGCAAAGGGTGCTGTTGCTGCGAGGCACGGCAGCGGCCGTACAGCGGGTAGCATCGCAACTCTATTCAGTGTACCGGCAGGTAGAGGTGCGCCCGCTCCCAGCAGAGCTGGACCCCGAGGGCCAGATGCAGTTGCCTGGAACGGTACACGTGGCCACTCAGCTTCATACGGTTGGCCCCGAGTTTCTGCCCATAAAGACCTGGCGGGAGTTTGAAGGTGGTGAGCCGCTGGATGCGGTTCTGGGCGCATTCGATGGTCTACAGCCAGGCGAGTGCCTGCTGTCACAGATTATTGTCCGCGGCGCCGCCCGGCCGGGGTGGGCCGACCCGCATTTGCGCCAACTGACGGCTCTCAAGCGGCGCGGTTACGGAGCGGACATCCCGGCGCCAACGCGGAACATCACCGCTGTGACTGGGGCCTCAATCCTCTTGTTTTGCATGGGGGTGGTAGTGCTTTGGGCGCTGGTGGGTGGGTGGACCCGGTGGTTGGTAGCCCTACCAGTTGGGGCAATGTTGGGACTGCTGGCCGGCTGGTTGTTCAGTCTCAATGACAACCAATGGGCCAGAGTGTTGGAAGAAGAGGCGGCTGCCAAGCTGCGAGATCAGGCCCTTGAGGTGGAAGTGCGGTTGTTTGCCAGTGCAGCCACCATGAACCGCGCCCAGGCCTTGCTCGATCAACTTCTGGCCGTTTACCAGCTTTTCAACACAACCTCCGGCAATCGCTGGCAGTCCGTCGCCCTGCCGACTGGCGTCCAGCCCAGCGACTTAGGGCCAGTTGCTGGCATTCGGCCCGCTGTGCTGAGCGTCAAAGAACTCGCTGGTTTGTGGCACATGCCCGTCGGCGAGTCATTGGAGTTGGTGAGACGGCAGCCCTACGAACAGTTGCAACCCCTGCCTTCAGATGTCACACACGCAGCCGGCGCGCCGGTGGGTCTTTCGGATAAGGGTGGTCAGGCGATCTCAGTGTCGCTTTCGCCCGAGGCCTTGCGGCGCAACATCTTCATCATCGGCAAAACGCAACATGGCAAGAGCACGTTGATGGAGCATATCGCCGCTCAGTGGATGCGCGATCCGGCCCGGTCGGTGCTGATTGTGGATCCACATGGCGATTTGGCGCGACGTTCGATTGGGCTTGTACCGCCTGAGCGCGCGAGCGATGTGGTCTACATCGACCTGTCCGACGAAACGCGTTCTGTCGGCCTGAATCTGCTGGATGTCGGCGAGGGCTTTGATCCGGACAGCCTGGCCGAGAACTTTGTAGACGTGGGCCAGGCGCTGTGGCTGAAGAACTGGGGGCCACGCATGCTGATCCCGCTGGGCTTCGGCTTGCGAGCGTTGGCCCACGCCAACCTGCGCCGGCCACCCGAGCGGCAGTACACGCTGCTGTCACTGGCGCCGCTACTAACCTGCGAGCCGGAATTGCGCGACCGATTTTTGACGCAAGAAGTCAAAGGCGCCGATCGACCGGACATCATTCAGTATTTCCTGGGCGAATATGCCCAAATGAGCGGCTCGCAGCGTGAACAAGTCATCTCGCCGGTTTTATCAAAGAGCCATGCGTTTGAACGGAAGGCTGCCATACGCCGCCTGATTGGTCAGCCACGCTCTACCCTGCAACTCTTCCAAGCTATTCGCAGTCGCAAGATCATTGTGGTCAACACGAACGCCGGCATCCTGGGCGCTGATATGGCCGGCTTCATCGGTTCTTTGTTCCTGAACGTGATGCGGGGGGTCATCATGCGCCAAACGACGATGCCTCGAGAGCACCGTGTGCCCGTGTCGGTGGTGGCTGATGAGTTTCAGACGATGACGGGAACCGACTTTGGCGCGCTGCTAGGGGAGCTACAGAAGAACGGCGGCAATTTTGTGCTCGGCACGCAGGCGCTGGATAACCTCCGCCGCGTAGAAGAAACAGCCACCCTGGCTGGCAGCATCTTTGCCGGCGTGGCGACCAAGGTCGTTTTCCAGGTCAACGGCGATGATGCCCGCTACCTGGTCGAGCGCGAGTTGGATATCGAGCGTCTGCGGGCTGAGAGCTTGGTCAACCTGCCGCCCTATCATGCTTACGTCAAAACTGTCTCCCACGGTGGACACCCTATGCCGGTTTTCTTGCTCAACGTGGCTAGCCCGCTTACTCCTAATCCCACGGTAGCCAGTCAGGTTCTGGCGCAGCGTAGTCTCTATACGGTAGCCGGCGACGAGGCTGACCGGCTGGCGCGACGCTCCAGCTCCATGTTGTTCGATGAACACGGGACGGCACAGCCGGCGCCGGCTGGCACTCAGCGTGAGCCTGCACCACCCACTGAGGCAAATCAACAAAAGGCGAAACCACCCAACTCGCCGGACTTTATTCGCCATTCGGCCGAAGTTGGGGCCGGCGCGGCCGCTGATTCCGAGACAACGCGTGCGACTCAGCCGGCAGCACCTCGGCCGAAAGCGCGTCTGCCGAACTTGGGCGCTTGGGGGCCGACTGCGGCCCCAGATGAGGCTGGGTTTGGAAACATAGCCGATGGCATCGGGCGAAAGAAGCAACCGGGGCGAGGCGCAAATGATCCGACGGCAGAGAATTGAGGATCGGGAGAGGCTGGTCATGTTGTTGAAGGCGGTCGGCGCACACCCATGGGCCAGAGCCGATTTGCTCCGATCTGAAAGTGGCCTGCGCCAGGGTGAATTCGAAGCAGCCGTCAGGCTGGCAATACGCTATCGCCTCGTCGCGCCTGCCATGGTCCGCGGGCTGGGGCGCGCGCCGGCACGGTACGGGCTCACGCCGGGGGGCGCCGACCGCGAAGGCATGGCGTATTCTGAGCCTGGCCAACAACGCACGCTCTTAGCCGCCCTAAAGCTGGACTACGCTCGCGCCCTGTTGAACCAATGGCATGGAGCGCCTGGGATCGTCTGGGCGTTGTCGCCTTACGACCTGCCAGCCCAGGCTTTGCGGTCCGAGCGTCAACTCAGCCCCGGCCGGCGAGATTTTGTCGGCCAGGCCTACCGGTCGCTCCACCTCGATGCCCTCGTCTGTCTAAGGCTGACACCCGGCAACTATCGCAACGTCGCTGTTCTGGTTGACCCAGGGAACCTCGATCTGGATTGGTTCTTCCAGCAGTTCCGCAGCGCTCATGCCTGGCGGCGGCGGCCGGAGTTCGGGCGGGACGATTCCACCTACTTCCCTGTGGTCGTCATGCTCACCAGCGATCAACAGCGACTGACCCAGATTGTGCAGCAGTGGCGCGAGACTGTGCATAGCGGCGACTGGCCAGGACCCTTGCGGATAACCACATTCGACGACCTTGGCCGTGACTGTTGGTGGAACGAACGCTGCCAGACGACGGTGCTGTGGGGCGAGGTTGTGCCCTGTGCCCGACCCAGCCGCCGACCGGGAGCACCGGACGCAGGTTGGTGGGCGCACGCCGCGCCGGATGAGGTCGCGGCTAAGAAACCGGTTCCTATCTCAAAGCCATCGACGGCCTCTCACAGCGCCCGCCTCACCCGGCGCGAGCTTCGGCGATTGGTTGATATCCATCAGGCTATCAGCCTGAAGTCTCGCGAACTGCTGGATCGTATCGGCCAATACCCCCTGATCACAATGGAAGATCTTGCAGTAGTGATGGCCTTTTCGGAGCGGCACGTGCGGGATGGCATTGAGGAGTTGATGGTGCATCACCTGATAGAGGTGGCCCCATCGGGCAGCGGCTATGTACTCACCTGGCTCGGCCTATGCCTGTTGGCCGCTCAGGTACGACTGCCGCCGGTCGAATACGCTCGGCTGCGGGGTTGGCCGCTGCGGCGAACGGCGACCGGCCCGGAGTACGCGGTTGGCTGGTTCGACACCGTGCGTGCTCACACAAGTCTGGTTCTAGATTTTCTGGTTGGCCTTTGTCGTCATGGCCCGCCTCGACTGTCGCTGCGGCGGTGGGATCACGTGCAATGCCTGTTCGAGTTGCCAGAGCGGGATATGCCTGGGCAAGCCTTACGCCGAAAGCAACTTCGGGCGGTCGTGCCGGACGCGACTGGGGTTGTGTCGGTCGCGGCGAATAGTGGGAGTCGCTGCGAGTTAGCGTTTTGGCTCGAGGTGGACCGCGATACCGCGCATGGCCAGGCGCTGGCCGACAAGTTGGCCCGCTATTACCGGCTGGGCGGCACCTGGGATGGATTGGCTGGAAACCTGCCGCGTCTCCTCATACTGGTGGAACGAGGTGGGGAGGGGCGCTTGCAAGCCCTCCGACGGCGATTACGCGGGTTGAACGAGCAATACCAGACGCAGCTGGATGTGCGCCTGGCCCGTGCCGACCTGCTGGGGGATGAGCATGGCCGGCTAGACCCGGTGAAACCGGCCTGGCGCACCGTGTATATGAGCGAGTTTGTGGGCGCGTTTGAAGGGTAAAGAAGCCATGGATTCAGGCTCGTGCGCTAGCGTTGAGGAGATCAAAGCCCGCCATTCGCTGCAAGAGGCGGCTGCGCGGTACATCCCAGATCTGCGCCACAGTGGCAGTAACTTGGTCGGCCGCTGCCCTTTCCATGACGACCGGCATCCCAGCTTCGCCGTTCATCTGCCGACGCAGACCTGGACCTGCTACGCCGCCTCGTGCGGCTTGGGCGGTGACGTGATTGACCTGGTTGGCCACGCCCGATTTGGCCGCGCCTGGAACAGCCGCGATAAGGCGATGTTCAAGGATGTTCTAGCCGACCTGGACGGCAACCACCTGCCGCCGCTGCGCCAGCCGTTGCCGCCGGCCTGGCACGCTCCGCAATCCTGGCGGCCAGTAGAGTTGGGGCCTCGCGTCCAGATGCTGCTTCACACTGCGGCCCGGCTCTATCACACCACACTCCTGGCTATGGGCCAGGGACCGGGTACACCTTACGAATACTTGCAGCGCCGCGGTTTCAGTGATGCGACCATTGGACATGAAGCCGTGGGCTATGCCACTGGTGACCTGCTCGTGCCGGCGCTGCTGGCCTGTGGACTGAGGATCAGCGCGGCAGCTGAGATCAACTTACTGGATGCCGAGCGACGCCACCGCGAGTTCATGGCCGGCCGAGTGGTGTTCGTCGAACGCGACCGCAACGGGCGGGTGCTCCACTTGATTGGGCGAGCCTTCGCTCCTGATCTGAGCGCGAAGGCGCCCAAGTACCTGAGCTTGAAGGAGATGTCCAAACCGCTCTATGGCTATGCCCGCCTCGACCGGCGAGAGAGCGACCGGCCGGTGCTGCTGGTGGAAAGCCCGCCAGATGCAATTACGGCGCGGCAGTGGGGTTTCGATGCCCTGGCCAACATCGGCACGCGGATGAAGTCCGAACATGCGGCGCTCCTGGCCCGGCTAAAGCGGCCACTGGTGATCGTGCCTCACAACGATGGCGGTGCGGGCCTGGAGGCGGCGGTAAGGTGGCATGAGTTGATTGGGCGGGGATCACTGGCCGAACTTCCTGACGGCGTGAAGGACCTCAACGAACTGAGTATCCGCGATGGCGGCGAGAAAACCTTCCTGGTGTTGATGAAGGCGCTGGGATACGAGCCGCAGCCGCCGAAGGGCTACCCCGGAGAAAGTCTTGCGCCAGTCTATGGGCGGCACTCGGTCCAGCCCCGTCAGTCGCTGGCGAGCCAACTGTAGCGGGCATGGAGGAGCAGTGACCGGGACGGAAAGCGGCGGAATAGTGTTGGTGGCGGGACTCTTCGCGACCTGCGTCCTGTGGGGGGTTTGGCGGGCAGGCCAGTGGATGCTAAGGCGCGACAAATCCTGGAACGATGCCATTGGTGAAGTTATGGCGGCAACGGTGCAGCGCCGCGACCGTGATCAATCGCTTGGCATCATCCTTGAGTGCAGTGTCCAAGCGCTTGGTGCTTACAGCGGCACACTGCACCTGGCCCGTGCGGAACGGTCAGTTTATGAACTGGCGCATGCCGTGAATGTGGAGCGGCTGGATTGGCTTGCCGCTCTTCCCGCTGAGGATGCCCTAACTCGCCTGCTCGGCAGCTCGTCCAAACCTGTACTTTTGACCGGCATGCAACTGGCAGCCCGTTGGCAGGCGCTGGCGGCAGGCAGCGATGGTGGGGTAGTGGCGACTCACCTTGGAAAGCACGCCCTTCTGGTGTTGGGGTGGACGTCAGCTCGAGCGGCCGAGCGCCAATTGCCGGTAGTTCAAGCAATTCAGCGGTATGCCGAGCTGGTGATGGGCGAATATGCCGAATTGGAAGCCCGAGCAGCCGATATTCAAGCGTTGAGCGCCAGCCTGAACCACTACGATCGGATGACTCGGACGGCGGCGCACGATCTGTCCAACAAACTGACCGCTGCTCACTCACTCCTGGATTTGGCGACGGCCAGCGATGAGTGGGATGGCGAAGCGGCGGATCTTGTCAAGCAGGCCATGGAGCAATTGAGTTTGAGCCAGCCACTCGTCGAGGAGGTTGGTGATCCCAATCGCAAGCTGGAGTTGGAACGGCTTCCGGTCGAGGAACTTACGCAACTCGCAGCTGCTATGCTCGCCCGCCGGCGTCGCGAACGCGCAGTGATCTTCAAGTTGGAAGTCGCGCCGAATATACCAGCCGTGTGGGGGGAGCGCCTGGCCGTGTTACGCATTCTCGACAACTTGATCGCGAACTCAGTCAACCACAACGCCCAGCGGTCTGATTTGCACATCTGGCTCCGAGTTTGGGCCGAAGGCGACCGTGTTCTGTTCGAGGTTGGCGACAATGGCATCGGAATTTCGGATGAAGCGATGCCCCAATTGTTCGAGTTTGGGTTTTCCACCGACAGCACGGGCAAGGTCAAGGGGCACGGCCTGGGCCTATGGTCGAGCCGGCGATTGGTCGAGGCAATGGGTGGGGAGATCTGGGCCACGAGCGATCCCGGCCTGGAGACGTGCTTCTACTTTGCCCTACCCGCTGTGGCAGGTAGACCTGAGCTGTCTGGCGCGGCGTTGGCAGAAGGCCGCTTGGCTGTTTCTCAACCGGCGACATGACGGAACGGCAAAGAATGGACATTCGCTTGGACGACCTGAGGACGTATGCCCGCTGCCCATTGGAGTGGTTCTGGGAACGCCGAGCCGGTGTGCCCCGGCCACGGACGATTGCCTCGCTCCTTCCGACGGCGATCCGCACCGGGTTGGAGTTTTACTACCAGGGCCACGCCGACAGCCTCGCGACAGCTGTGAACCTGGTCTGGCATGATTGGTGTGAGGGGTGGGGGGAACCAGCTCTGGCGCGTGAACTGGCGCAGTATGCTGCGGGCCGGGCGAAGATTCTCGACCTGTTTTCGACCGGCCGCGTGCAGCGGCCCGATGGTGGCCGCTACGCTGTGCCCGAGATGACCAACGAATACCGAATGCGGATGCATTCGGCCGGCTTGACAAACCTGGTCCGCTCGCTGGACGAGTTTGCCCGAACGCATGGCCTGATCGCGCCCGACGAGAGCAATCGGCCAGGCAGCGCTTTGGGTGATGCCTTTGCGGATTGTATGGCCATGGCTGAGCGAAATGCACCCGACTTGCCCGCGCCAGCTGTCGTGCTGGGCTGGGTGACCCCGTTCGAGGCAGATCTGGACAACGGCATGCGACTTATTGGCCAGGCGGATCTGATGGTCCGGGCGGAGTCTGAAGACGGCGCTGTGATCGTGGAAGTTCATGACTTCGAGCCCGCGCCCTGGGTGCGGGCGGGGCTTGCTGGCCGTGACTTGCGCGTGATCGCGGCTGCGCTGGCGCAGCCCTCGTCCAGCCAGTCCGAGTCCGCTGGCCTATCGTGGCAGCGCGTCGACCACGTCAAATTCCGGCATTGGCCCACCGGCCAGGCCTTCGCGTTTCGAGAAACAAACACAGGCCATCTTCTGGCGTTGGCGGCGGCGATCGCGCGCGGGATGCAACATCACGTGGTGATCCCTCGCGCGGTAACGGGATATGAGAGCTGCCGGGCCTGCGCCTACCGGGAACACTGCTGGGGCCAACCCGGCTGGGAGGTTCTGCCCCTGCTGGATGCTGGGCTCCTGGGCTGGGCCGAAGCGCATCGCGACGCCTTCCAGCGATTGCGCCAGGACGTGGCAAATGACGCAGCCTTGGCAACTCAGATGCGGGCTTCGGTCGCTGTTCTGGAGCAGGCGTTGGAGGGTCTGCCTGGGTCCTCCATTCTTGCGTCGGTGCTCCAGGTGCTCGAGATGGTGGACTAATGACCGACATTACGCCGCCGCTAGATCTTGCCCAGCTGCGAGAACAGCATGCCCTGTTTGTGCGGACCGCCGCACATGCGTTGCGGACTCCGCTGCAATCTCTCCAGGGCTTCGCCGAACTGCTGGAGCCGGGCCTGCCGCCGGCGCTGGCCGAGCACTACATCAGCTTCATCAAGCGCGAGGCCGCCTACCTGGCCGGCGTCGTGGATGATCTTGCCTTGCGCCACGAATTGGCGCAGGGGCCGCTTATGCTCTTTCCGACAGTGGTGGAGGTCGGGGCATTTCTGCACGAGGCCGCCTGTACGTTCGAAGCGCGTCTACCGGATTGTTTGGTGGCCATTGAGTATGCCGAAGACCTTCCCACGGTGCATGCTGACCGGGAGCACTTGTTACACATTGTGTTCACGCTGCTGCGCAACGCTGAGCGCTGCCGGCCTGATCGCGGCGATCTGGGTGGGCTTACGGTGTGTGCCCACCATGAGCCCGGGGCGCGGCAGGTGGTATTTGTCGTGGAGGATGATGGTCTGCGAATCCCCACCGAATACAGCGAGGCCATGTTTGAGCCTTTTGCTAGGTTGCCTCCGGCATTGGGCCGGCCCAGGCTCGGCATTGGGTTGGGATTATTCGTCGCCCGCGCGGTCGCCCGACAGATGGGGGGCGACCTGTATCTGGCGTCGGGCGGTAACTGTTCTGGCCAGTTTGGAAACGCCTTTGTGCTCACCATGCCAGTGGTCGAAAGGCAGGTTGAGCCATGACATACGCACTCATCGTAGAAGACGAATTCGCGCTAGGCGAATTCGTGCGCCGGCTGCTGGAACGCGAAGGCTTGCCGTTTCGCCTGGCTGAAAGTGGTGCCCTGGCACTCGATCTTGCAGAGGACGGTTGGCCGGGCGTGGTGCTCCTGGATCTGACGCTGCCAGGCCCACTCGACGGCTGGCAGGTCTGGGATGAACTACGCGCACGGTGCGGTGGCAGACTCCTGCGCGTGATCCTGTTCGCGGCCAGCTTGAACAGCGCGGACGAGATGGAAGCGCGGCGACGGGCGGCCTGGGCCATTCTACGCAAACCGGTGGCTCGGGCTCGCCTGATAGAGGCAGTACGCAGCGCCCTGGCGGACGAGGCCCATGGCTGAGAGGCCGCTGTCCGGTCAGCGCATTCTGATCGTTGAGGATGAGTCGGCCCTTCTCGTATTCTACCGGCAGGTGTTGGATGAGGCCGGCTATCGTACTCGAGCCGCGCGCAGTGGCCCCGAAGCGCTGGCGGCCTTTACCGAGTTTGCACCCGAGCTGGTGATCCTGGACCTGTTGCTCATGGGCGATATGGATGGCTTCGAGGTGCTGGCGGCGCTGCGCGCCCGCAGCCCAGTGCGCATCGTCATCCTAACCGGCCAGACCGGTGATGCCCGTGTGGTGCGCGGGCTGAATCTTGGCGCAGACAACTACCTTGCTAAGCCGATATCCCGCGAGCAGCTTATCGCGCGGGTGCGCGCCCACCTGCGGCGGACGGTAGCCGGCAATCTGGCGCCGGAACGAATGCGGAAGCTATTCTATTACGGTGACCTGGTGATCGACCTGGCGCGAGCGCAGGCGCTACAGCGTGGCCGGCGCTACACCTTCGGCGATGTTGAGCGCCGCATCCTGGAGCGCTTGCTGCGCACGCCTGGGCAGCTCGTCACTTACGTGGAATTGATGGAAGTTGGATGGGGGATGGTTCAGCCCACGATTGTGGGCGAAGACACCAGGGGATTGCTGAATGTGGCATACCGCCTGAGGCGCAAGCTGAGGCAGACCGAAGGACAAGACGTGATAGAGACGGTGGCAAATAGCGGTCTGATCATCCGACCTCCAGACCGGGACGCCAAGTGAGGATTGACCCCGATGACTCCAGACATGTTCAGTTGTGGCACGCGGCTGGCCCTATCGGTCCTGCTGGTGTCGCTGGCCGCCTACGACCTGCGCAACAAACGCATACCGAATGCTGTGATGCGACCGGCCGTGATCGCTGGGTGGCTGGTGCTCGTGGCGCGGCTTGCTCTGAGCCAGGTGAGTTGGGAGCAGGTGGGTCTCGCGACGCTTACTTCGGCGATTTGCCTGGCGCTGTGGTGGATACGGGCGTTTGGCGGTGGCGACACCAAGTTGCTGATTGCACTGGTTGCGCTGTTTCCTGATGCTCGGTTCGTCTACGCGATGATGATCGCCGTGCTGCTCGGCTCCCTCTTGGCCTTGATCGTGTGGGATGGGCGAGCGGGACTGCGTCGCCTCGCCGCTCTGTTCGTCACGGCGAGTCGAGGCGCCTGGCCCGACCGGGCGGAGGTCGCTGCTGCATACCAAAAACGCGGCCGGCCTATCACGTTTGCATTTAGCCTGGGCGCTGTCCTGTACATCTGGCTCGTCTGGCCGGGGTGGATCTGATGCCGGAAATCCCATCCAACATCCGTTTGCCGAACACCGAAGCCTTCCGGCCCCAAAACCTGTGGGAGACGGTGCGGGCCTTCAACCAGCGCCTTCGCTCAGGCAACCTGGAGAACTACCGCCCGGCGCCGTTAGGCTTTCCACAACTCGACGAGTGCCTGGGCGGCGGCCTGCGCGCCGAGGACTTGTGCCTGGTGGGTGGTATGCAGAATGTGGGCAAGACCATCTTCATGCTGCAAGTGGCGCGCAACCTGGCCGCCGCCGGCGACGTGCTGCCTATCGTCGTGTGTTACGAGCACGGACCGGAGACCCTGTTGCACCGTCTGCTATGCCTCGAGTCGGTGGACGATCCCGACAGCCCAGTTCCCCAGGGGGTAACGCGAGCCGCCATCGAAAAGGCCGTGCTGGCATACTACGACGCCAATCCGGAGCCTGCGGCGCGCCAGCGGCTGGACCTGGACTGGCTACTGGCCAACGTGCCGGGTGTGGATCGGGCCTGGTATCGCCTCCGCGAATACCTCTGGCGGCTGTGGCTCGTGCCTGGCGATGGCCTGGAGACGACGCTGCCAGTGCTGCACGAATATGTGCGCATGGCTCAGCAACTGGGCTTTGCGCGCGTGATGCTGATTGTGGACTACGCCCAGCGAGTACCACTTGCGCCCAGGGTAGGGGGTGCTGAATTAACGGACCTTCAAAGGATTGACTTGGTCATGCGCGGGCTAAAGAGTATTGCGATGAAGCTCGGAGTGCCGGTGATGGCCGTAGCTGCAGCCGACGAGGTCGCACTACGCCGGCAGCACGTGCGTTTCGAAGATCTGTGGGGGCCGACGACAGTCCAGTACGAGCCCGACGTGGCGATCATACTAAATTGGAAGGTGCATATCCATGAAAATGGCCGGAGGAGTGTACGGATTTCGATTGAAAAGAACAGACATGGACCAACTGGCCTTGAATATGACTTCAGCCTTAGCGGATCACAGTATCGATTCTCGCGAAGAGAGGTTGCCGATTCTTGGACACACAATGCTTCCTAGAGCGCACGTGGTCTGCTCTGGAAAGACGGTTGGAAGGAATTTTGCAGGCGCAGGGATCTACTGACTCTGGGGCGATTATGTGCGCAGAATTCCTTGGGCGATTCTCCACATATTGTTGACACGTAGAACCCTGGAAGACAAAAGACTGTTGCCGGAGCATTACTGTGCGCGGTATTGTTTGGCTGAGTCAGGTATCAGTATTTCGCTAATTTGGAGCCTTTATCTTTAGGCCCAGATCCTTAGCTTTCTTCAGCAATTCCATGAACACGTACTCGTGCGTTTCATTGAAAATTGCCAGGTCGCGCTGGATAGTCTGTTCGTTTACATCTTCGCGGAATGAATTTCTGATTAGAACTATCTTCTCATCGCTTCTAGCGATTTGGGCCCCATTTATCTGGGCATTGAGATCCAGGGCAAACTCGTACAGTTTTTGCTTATTTGGCCCCGTGATATTTGAGAGCAGTTGCGCTCCATGCGTCACAAAGCCGTCTCGGCTATGGATGTCAATCTGATATGCTGCGAGATGTTCGTGCTGTGCAAAAGCCTGCCAGTGATTTGGGCTCTCTTCGCGAACTGCGATATTCTTTCCCTGCAACCAGGCCTTTATTCTCAGAGGTAAAAGTTTGGTCGAGGCCATAAGTTATCCCCCAGGCGCCAACTCAAGAGGCGACCTTGCTAGTTATTGAGTTGGGACGATATTGAATCTTAGTGTTGGCGCCTAGAACGATCATCGATATCAACGATCTGCGCCAGACTTTCGAATAATTCTTGTGCCCGACCAGCGCGTATGATCCATACGGCATCTGGACTTACATCCACCTTTCCTTCAGAAACAAGGTTTCTTGTTGGAGAATTCGCCGGAGGGAGAATGACTGCAACCTCTCTAGCCGGATTCTTTGGGATTCGTGCCTTCTTCGAGACTTTGACTTTCTTTGTGACTATGCGTGCCACTATATTAGGCAATTCAGTGTCTCCTCGTTTGGCCTTCGCTGTATTGGGCGTAGATGACTTCGGGCTAAGGCCCTTGGCCGGCTTGGCTTTCTCCCTAGAGCCCGCGTTCTTGCTCGACTGCTTCCGTGGCTTGCCTTTCGCCGACGGTTTCGTACTTGTCTTCGGGGCGGTTGCTCTGGGAGTCTTCTTGGAATTTTGCGCACGAGACATGGGGACTCCTTGATAGCGGGCTTACGTTACCTTACGATCGCTCGTGACGATCGCTCTAGGCTCATCACTGCCCATTACTGAGTCGGGGCCTGTTTCTTTCTCGTGGAGTTCAGATTCCATAGCCTTTGTCTTTTCAATGACTCTGATACTAACTAACTCGGCAATTTCATCTAGTTGATGCTGAGATCTCACAGTGTCAGAGCGCCTAAAGAGCAGGTACGCGCCCAAAAAAAGCAAGAAAGTCGGAAAGAGGTTGCCTATAACGTCTAGCGTGAACTGGCGAGCTAACCCTAGGAATGTGTTGTCATCAGGCAGCCAGTACCACACCGCAGCGTATGCGGCAAGAAGGGTGACTAACACACCTAAGGCCAGTACACTGCGGTGCCACGTGATTTCATCGAGTAGGGATTTCTCGCGGTTATTAGCCATTTGTCACTGAAGTAACTGGAGTTTCCAAGCCAGACTACGTCAAGGAATGAGCTTTTTGACTGGAAGCACCCTAAGTTGAACAGCGCAAAGGATTTTTCCTCTAATGGTGTATGAGTGGATTATAGTGCCATGTATCCTTGGTGCAAGTCCGTCGCCAACGCACTCAGAATTGCCCATGAGACCTGGGCCGCAGCGAATTTGACCTGGGACGCTGGATTCAGAGTCGGTACCCATTATCGGCGCTCGGATCGACCTGGCCTAGCGCGAAGTTTCATTGTCAATTGCGTGCAACTCTGGAATGATAGATTGGCTGTTCGTGCCCAAAAAGCAATATGCGCGAAAACCGGTTGTTTCGGGTGTGTCACTATGATTTTGCGCAAAATTCGGCCTATCTGCGAATCATAGATGGCCGGAATTTTGCGCGAAGAACGGGCTATTAGTGAAGTTCTGTCAACAAGCGCTCCAGGCATTCGGCTACTTCGGGCGCTAAGGGGTCGGAGCGGCATAAAGCTGCCTTTTGCAGTTTGTCACCCTTGAAGACAAAATGACCCGACAGATTCAGCACGTCCTGCACCAGGCGCAAGCAGCCATAGCCTTCGAAGCGTGAGCCGTGCCACATCCAATCGTGCGTCCAGGCCAGCAGGTTGTGGGCCAGGTCATTGAGAATGACCCAGGCTTCCTGCGCGTGCCAGGCGCGCTTGCGACGCCGGGTGAGCTGCAAGCCGGTCTTGTCCTGGCGGATTTGGACTTCCTGCTGAGCCCGCGCATCATAGAACTGCACCACCTTCGCCATCGGCCAGTCCAACAAGGTATGCACCAGCAGCGCATAATGGTCGGTGCGTTTTTCGCCCAACCAGTGCAGCACCAAACTTTGCGTCCGCCGCCCGTAGCGCACCCCGTCCGGCTCCAAGGCCACCCAACGCTCAGGACCAATCTCCTGCCAGTCACCCGCCTCACGCCGACGGGCGCTGGCGGCCGCGCGCGTGGCGTTGTAGCCTTTGATCACCAATTGGCCGAAGCGCGGCAACAGCCAATTGAGATTGGCATCCGTCCCAAAACCGCCGTCCAGCCGCCAACCGGTGCGCGCGCGTTGATGCGGCTTCAAGGGCAACAACTGCTCGGTCGCGCGCACCATCGGCTCAAACGCATGCACACTTTGGGCCGAACCGACGTGCAACCACGAGCCGAGCGTCTCCCCGTATTGGCTACAGGTGACCCGCGCCACTTGCCGCCCGGTGCGGTTTTTTTACCCCAGAAGTATCCCTTCTCACTGCCAACGGCGCGCTTGGAGGCGGGCAGGCCGGTCAGATCGCCATCCAGCCACAATGGCCCGCTGCGAAAGTCATGGTGGCAGGCATGCGAGCGGGCCGCCGTGATGGCCTCAAACGCGCCACGCACTTGGTCCGTGCCGCTGGCGGTCAGCCCATCGAGTGTGCGGGCCAGCGTGGACTGCTCGGCGAACTGCGCCTGGCCCCAGGCGCGGGCCAAAACGCGGTTGGGGCGCAACAACCGGTCTGCCTGGTACGTCGCACGTCCACCCGCCAGGATCAACACCAAGGCTTCCACCAACTTGTCGCCGGGCGTGTGGTCCCGCGCCTTGATGGGCAACTCCAGTCCCAAGAGTGGATCCAACACCTCGGCGCGGCGCAGCGCGTATCCCAACACCGCCAGCGGCACATGCTGCAAGCTGCCGGTTCGACTCAGCGTGATCGGTATGCGGGCCATCGGGCACCTCCTGAAGGCAAGCGACGATACCTTGATTCAGGCGCCAAATGGCCGTTCGTCAATAGCCCATATTTCGCGCAAAATTCGGCCCATCTGTGATCCGGTTTTCAGCCATAGATGGCCCGTATTTGGCGCAAAAATAGAGTGTCACGCGATTGCGGGCGGCGCATTGCGTCACACAACCGTCTCTGACAGGGATTGAGTGATGCTGCGTGACGGATCAGACGTGAACATCAGGCACTCGCGCGTCGGTAACGGCCGTACAACGCCCTGGGCCGAAATAGTGCCTATTTCTGAGTGCCTCTGGCACGTCTGTAGCAGTCAGCCCCACAAGGTTGTCCCAAGCACTACTCGAGCCTCTGGTCAGGTCTAGAAATCTTGTGCCCTCAGTTTCAGAGTTGTACCTTTGTCACTTGAACTATGAGGGTAGGTTAGCCTTCAGCTTGGCTTGTGGATGCCTGATCGACTCCAGGGCCCATTGTCGCCCGCCAATCGTGGCAGTCCCGTCCCTCGTCAAGCCTAAGTTAGCCGTGTACGTTTTTCTAAGGTTTGGCGCTGGGACGGGCGCGTTGCGTTGTAACCGGCCTTTGTCTCTATAGTTTGGCACTAGCGTGGTGTTGCCAACCCTTGGCACTGGCCTATGGCGTGTGGCGAAAATTTGGCATTGGGCTAGCGGCGCACGATTCAGTTGTCGCCAAAGTCTGGCACTTGGCGAAAGCTCACCATCGAGCCTGCCGCCGATTTCAACTCCCAGTTGCCCAGTGCCAAACTTTAGAAGAACCTACACATACGATGTAGGTTCTTCTATAGTTTGGCACTGGAATCCGCCATAGACGGCCTTTTGTCGCTAAAGTTTGGCACTGGTGTTGCCAATGTTTGGCACTGGCCTATGGGGTGTGGCGAAAGATTGGCACTGGCCTAACGCGGCCAGATTCGCGCGCCGCTAAAGTCTGGCACTGGCCGCAGCATGGCCCGTGTGGGGAAAGTCGGGCACTGGCCTAACGCGGGGACGATGCGGCGCCCCGGCGTGTTCGCCGCCGCCGCTGGAGCACGGTTTTCAAGTGCGCCGCCGGGAAGCGGATGGCTGCCAGATCGAGTGAGCCCACCTGCGGGCAGGCCCGCAGGCGGCCCTTCCAAAGTAACGTCAATAGATCTGCGGCGCTCAACCCGTGCTGGGCCGCCAGCGCCACGCTCGCGTCCAGGTCGAGCGTGGGCTCATCCACGCGCTCGTCCAGCGCCACCCACTGGCGCCTGGGGCGTAACCGCGTCGCCATCCCCAGCAGGAAGTCACACACTGAGCCGCGCGCCAGCCGCGTGGCGCTCGTCTTGCGCCCGGTCGAGATGGTCTGCAGCACCCCGCGCGTCACCAACCCCTGCAGCAGATCGCGTGCCAGGCCGGTCAGGGTACTCGCTTCCGCCACCGTCATGGTGCGTCCCCAACGCTGGCACAATCGCAGGACATCGGCGCGTCGCACCTCGCCCTGGGTTACGTCGCCGGCCAACCGCCCCAGCACCACCAAGCGCTCCACCACCACCTGGGGCACCCCCAACGCCCGCGCCGCTGCGGGAATGGTCAGATATCGAAATTGCCGCAGGGGCCGCAACTGGACCCGCGTGCGCTCGGCCGCCTGGACTCGGTCGGGTTGGCGCCAGCGCACATCCGGCTGGCCCTCGGCTGCGGCCGTCCGCGCGAAGGCCAGGTTCGGGGCCAGAAACAAGGGCCCGGGCAACTGGAAGGAGCCGCTCACCTCGGCCACGGCCGGCCCACAATCCCGCAGCAGCGCTTCCAGCGTGCGCGCCTCGCAGAACTGGTAGAAGCCCTCCGGCCAGCCCACCAACGCGCGAAAGGCTCGCGTCCACAACGCCAACAACTGGGCCGGCGCCACGGCGTGGCACAGGCGCTTCGTTTTCCAGGTCACGTGGGGATTGATCTGGTCCAGGATCGCCGTCAGCAGCCGCGTCGCCAGGTAGTAGAGCGCCGCCGGCGGCTGCGCGGGCAGGGAGGCCGCCCAGCCATTCGCCGGCGCCGGCCGGCCCTCCAGCCAGGCCAGGAGCGTGCGCTGGGCAAACAGGCCGAAGCCGTCGCGCACCGAATGTACGGGCGCCTGTGCCAGTGCGATGTGGCATCCCCGGCAGCGGGCCTCGGCCACGGACGCGATGTTCACCGCTTCCCCGCAGCCCGGGCAACGGCTAACCAGCAAGCAGCGGTGGCGCAAACAGACCAGCGCCAGCACCGGCGTCCAGCACACCCGGTGGCCGGCGGCCTCGCGCAGGCATTGGGCACAGAACTGGGCCTGCCGGTCACTGCGCAGCATGTAGGGCCGGTCCTCGGTCAGGGCCGGCACGTCGCCCAAACCGGGGATGGCGATCGTCGTCACCTGCGGGCGAGACAGGGCCAACAAGCTGGCGTAACGATGGGGCGTGGCGCGATACAGCGCGGCCGGGCTGAGCCGGGTCAGGGTGGACAGGCGCTGGTACGTTTGCGGCTGTTTAGGATAGAAGGCGTTGTCCAGCCGGCGGCCCAACGCGGTTTCGTAAGGCAGGGCCAGGCCCAACAACCCGCCCAGCGGATACTGGTTGAGGCTCGCCAGGCGAACAAAGTAGGAATACAGCGACTCGCCCAGCCCGAGCGGGCGGCGCACCACCAGCGGCAGGCCGTCCGTCGCGCCGAGCGTCACCGCGTGCTCAAGACTTCGGTCAGGGGTTGGCGCCCGGTGTCCCGCTTCCGCTCAGCAGCCCGTGCCGGCGCGGCGGGCGGCGCCGATGGCACAGGGCCGGGCTGGAAGGGATCGGCCTGCGGGCGCAGCGGCTCCTGCAGGCGCTGCCGGAACACCAGGGAGAGCACGGCCAGGGTCAGGTGCGTGGCGTTTGGCTCCGCGGCCTGGGCCACGGCCCGGGCCTGGCGCAGCAGATTAAGAATGTGCCCCACCACGCCGCCGGTGGCGGTGTGCAGCCGGTGCAGCCACTCGGCGCGCGGCAGTTCCTCAGACAGCGGCAGCCCCACCGCCTGCTCGGCATACTGCACAAACTTGGCGAAGGCGGCCAGGGTCTCGACCCGGCCTGGGTCCCAGGCCAGCGGCTCCAGCGTCTCGCGCAGGGCGAACAACCGGGCCAGCTGCGGGTTGGCGCCCAGGATCAGGCGGATCTTGTCTTCCAGCCCCACGACCAGGAACGGCACGTTCGATTCCTTGATCAGCACCTTGAGCCAGTTGGAGACCGTGCCCAGGGCGCGCTGTGACTCCTCATCGAACAGGTGGTGGAAGTCGTCCATGATCACCAGGCGCACCTGGCATTCGCGCAGGTAGTGGACCAGGCGGGCGTCCATCGACCACAGGGTGCCGCTGGCGGCGCGCGGGTCCCCCAACTGGCGCAGCGCGGTCGCCGCCACGCTCTTGATGGTGGCCGGCGAAGGGGTTTCCAGGTAGACCACCGGGATACGCGCCCCGTGATTGGTCTCGGTGCGGGGAAAGGCCTGGGCATAGGTGCGGGCCACAGTGGACTTGCCGGCGCCGGTCACGCCCATCAGCGCCATGCACTGCGGCTCGCCGGCGGCCTCAGACAGCACCGCGCACAACTGGATCGCCTGGTGCAATTCCTTCAGGCGCGGGTAGCGGATCAGGGCCGTGCCGGACGTGCTCATCCCCAGCCCATGCCCCAGGCCCCATCATCAGCGGCGTTAGCATCGGCTGCTTGGCCCCCAGCCAGCAGTTCGGCCAGTGAAAGCAATTCATCGGTGGGTGCCGCCAGCGCGGGCGCCGGTGGACCGGCGTCCGGTTCAGGAACGGGGCACCCGGCCAGGCTGGGCGGCACGCCTTCAAAGCGCGCCATGGCCTTGCGCCCGCGCTGGTTCTTGCGGCCCTTGGCCGCCTGGATCAGCGCCCGGATCTCGCGCTTGGCGCGCCCCAGGGCGGCCAGGTCGGGCTTGGCCTGCTGGGCGCGGGCGTAGCGCAAGATCACCCGGTGCTTCCACAGCGAGAGCTGTTGGGTATAGCCGTCCGGGTCGCAGGCCGGCACTTCGAGATACTGCGCGGCGCCCAGCGGCGCGAACGGATCACGCACGTAGACCCGGCTCAGGTCGCCGGGGTGATACTTGAGCTTGACCGGTGCCCCTTTCAACTGTTGGCGCAGCGGCCCGAGCGCGGCGCAGTTGTAGCGCAAGTTCTCGAACTCGATCCCATAGGGCTGCAGTGTGCGCGTGGCCACCCGCCCCAGCAGTAAGCGCAGGTCCTCGGCGCTGCCCGGCAGCGGCGGCAGAAAGCCGGTCGCCATCGCCGCGGCCCAGCGGCGGGCAGGGATGAAGGTCAGGCCCCGGCCGTCCTTGTGCGCCTCGTGGGCATAGACGTCCACGGTGAAGAGATGGATCGCCCGCATCAATTCTTTCAGAGACAAACAGGCCAGGCCGGCGCTGGCATAGTCGCCGCGTGCGCCAGGGTTCGAGAAGGTCGTCCCCGGCAGGGTGTGCAGCAGGCCGGTGTTGAGCGAGCCGAAGTAGCGCTCAATCCCCGCCTTGAATTCGGGCGTGCGCACCGGGGCATAGACCACCTGGCAGCCCAGGCACAGGCAAGCGTCTTCCAGGTGCTGGTTGGCGAACTCCGGGCCGTTGTCCACCACGATCTGGGCCGGCACACCGTAGGCCGGCCAGTCGTGCGTCGTGCCATACTGCGGGCGTACCTCATCCTTCTTGCGAATGAGGTGGTAGAGGCACTCCATCGTGCTCAGATAGCTGGGCGGCTCGAAGCCCAGGTGAAAACCAGCCGGGTAGCCGGTGGCCAGGTCCAGGCCGTAGGTGAGCGTGGGCCGGCCCAGCGGCAGGTCGTCCGCGTCGTCCACCACGATATAGTCCGCCCGGGTGGTGTCCAGTTCCACGATCTCATACGGCCGGCTGGGGCGGGCCTTCTGACCGGACTGGCGCAGGGCACGGCTGGCCGCGCGCTTGCCGGTCTTGGCTTCCAGCCACTCCCGCAGATCGAGCGCATCCAGTCGATCGTTGATCGCCTGGCGAGAAGGGGGCGCTAGTTGGTCGGTGGCGGGGCGCCGGCGGTTCTCCTCGTCCACCCGGGCCGCGATCTCGTAGTGCAGGTCCTTGACCGTGACCGTCTCGCGCGTCTTGTATAGTTGGTCAATGACCTGGCGGACGATGGCGTCCAGGGTGACCGGTAGCCGCGAACGCCCGGCCCCGCCGCAGCGGGCGTAGCCGGGCACCAGGGCGCGCAGGTCACCGTGATGCTGGGCGAACAGCGCCATCCAACGAAAGATCGAGCGGCGGCTCAGGGGCGCCATCGGCACACCCACGGCCCGCGCGGTCTGGGCCACCTGAACTTCATGCATGCGATTCTCGATGGCCGCGCGCGTTCGCGCCTGGGGCGGGAGCGCCAGCAGCGGCCGGATGACGTCATGGCGGTAGCGCGCCACGGCGGCCTGGCCCTCCGGAAAATCGGCCAGGTCGAATATTGCCTGGCGTTCGGCGGCGCCGCGGGCCGGCGGCAGAAATTGCAACTGACCGGTGAAGAAGGCGTCGTGCAGCTGGCTCAGTTCGACCTGCACCGCCGCGCCCGTTTGGCTGTTCTCGAGATTAACCTGACCTTCGCCGGGGAAGGCCCGCAGGACCTCGTAGACCACGTCCGCCCAGGCCAGGCGCGTGCCCGGGCTAAAGTAGTGGGCGCCCATCGGTCAGGGGCCTTCGACTAGCAGCGGCGCGGGCAGCGTCACCTGCGTCGCCGGCGAGAGGGGCGCCTCATCCAGCGCCAGGGCAATGGCGTGCCGCGCGGCCAGGTGCAGCAGGTCCGGCAGCGCCGCGACTGGGTTCGCCGGCTCCAGCCAGCGGCTGAGTTCACCTAGGCTCAGGTCGGGGCTGGCGGCCAGTGCCGCGAAGACCCGGCTTTGGATCTGGGGGGCGACGTTCAGGCGGGCATAGCGGGCCAGCAGTTTGACGTTGGCCAGCCGGGGTTCTTGGCGAATATCCACCTCGGTCGCGACGCGGAAGGACCAACCGTGCTCGGCGCACCAGGCCCGCGCCGCGGCAAACTTGAGCGGGTTGTCCTGGTGCTCGAGGAAGGCGCTGGGTTTGCACTCCACCAGGACCTGGCGCTGGGACGCGAGTTGCACGTGGAAGTCCGGCGTATAGCGGCGGGTTTGGCCCTGGTGGACGTATTCCAGGGTGAAGGGCTGTTCGGCGAAGGTGACGACGGTTGGATCGAACTCGAGCAGGTGGATGAAGTCGCGCTCGAGGAACGACTCGTACCAGACCATGCGCCCGGCCTTGAGTGACGGGAACAGGCCGTTGAGGCCGTGCTTGCGCCGGGTGAGCCGCCGGACCGCCATGCTTGCTCCAGAGCGCCCGTGTTAGAATCAGCCTGCAGCTATGAAGTGATCTTAGGCGATTGTATAAAATATTATACAAGAGTCAAGAGGCGAACTGACGATGGTGGCCCCGGATGTGAAGCGCTATGTGGCCCGGCGCCGGGTCGAGATCGGCCGGCGCATCCGCGCCGTGCGGGAGACGAAGGGCCTTTCGCAGGCGCAGGCGGCCCAGGTGTTGGGCTGCACGCGGGTCACCTACACCCGCGTCGAGTTGGGCCAGGCGGAACTGACCGTCTCCGAGCTGGAGTACCTCGCGAAAACCTGGGGCGTTTCCCTCCAGTCCCTGCTCGCTTAGCTCCCCGCTCCGCCGGGGGTTGTTTCCGGTTAGGCCAGTGCCAAAATTTAGCCACACCACCGCCGGATTAGGCCAGTGCCAAACTATTCGGACACCCTTACGTCAAGAGCACCGGCCGTCAGTGCCAAACTTTAGAGGCACAGTGCCAAACTTTAGAAGAACCTACATACGACCTGGATAGTCTGTGCGTAAAGTGCTATAGTAAGCGCACTTCCAACTTTCTCGTTGTGGCGTATAGAGGCAACTATGGCACGCGCTTTGACCCTTTCTGAGAAACTTCAAATCCTCTTTGAGTACGGTGAATCTCGTGGCATTTCTGCCGCCTACCGTGCGATCGCGGAAGCCACTGGCGAGAATGCCACCAACATTCGCAAGATCCATAGGGGCGAGAATATCAATCCGGGGCTCAAAATCCTTCGCGCCCTGGTCAAATACTTTGGCGTGGGCCTGAGCTACTTCGATTTCGACACACGGGCTGGCTGTGAAGCTTACCTGGCCCAATTCGCGCCAGCGCAGGCAGTGGACGAGATCAAGCTGCGGGCTAACGGTATGTCAGAAGAAGGTCTGGCGGCGGTGCGCAACATGCTTGACTTTGTACGCAAGGCCGAAGGGTTGCCACCACCCAAACTGCCCAAGGAGTAGCTATCTGGGTCGCACTGCAATCAGAGGTTGTTCGCGCTAATCACGTACGCGGCAGCTTGCCTGCCACCGGGCTACAGTCTAATGGTCGAGGTGTGGTAAGGAGGCGACGGTGGGCGGTGGAACACTTCACAGATTCCTCAGCGAGGAATTGGACGAGTGGGACTTCGACTTCTCGCGTTTCGAGATCGTAGCGTTCGTTGCCTGGGTCGAAAAGCGCCGGGGCCGGGCCATCCACCTCGTGCCGTGGCGTTTGCCGACAGAGTTGTTTGGAGCCTGGATAGAGGATGACTCCGCTGACTACATCTTCTATGAGAACGAGCCGCTGCACGTCCACACAGTCCATATTCTCCTCCATGAGCTGTGCCACCTCCTGCTCGGCCATCGAACCATTCATGCCGGCAAAGATCTCCAGCACCTTTTGGGTGCCCACGCCCACTTGCCGGAAGCAGAAGTCACCCTTCGCGCCGCTCTCCAGCAAAGCGCCGTAGACGAACAGGAGCTTGAGGCCGAGACCCTGTCAAACCTCATCCAGCAGCGCGTTTACCGGCAGGCGGGAATCGCCGCGCTCAGCCACGCCGGCGACGGACTTGAGATGCGCCAGTTTATGCAGGGGCTGGGAATGGATGAAGCCAAGTAGCGACGGTTCAATTCGATGAATGACGTCGCTGCTCTGGTCGGCTGGGCCATGATCCTGTGGCGGCTCCCGCGAGTGCAGCTTCACTCAGCGCACGCGCTATACACCTTTGCCACGCTGGTGTTTTTTACCTTGGCCGCAACCTTCAGCACACCCGTTGTTGAAGACTGGGTGGAGGGCAGTACCGGCCTGGTGGCTATCAGCTTGGTCGCGGAGTATCTATTTGCAATTGCCGCGGCCGTGGTATGGGCGTTGAGCTGTCTCAGCCTGGATGCCTCGCTTCGTCCCCGAAGCTGGCTGCTGTGGCTGGCCCCGGTTGTGTCTATCGCCATACTGGCCGTATGGTGGTTGTTCCTTCCGGAGATGACCGTCACCCGCTCCCCAACGGCAAATGGTGAGATGCTGGTAACCACGTTGGCGCAAGGCTATGCGTTTGCAATCGTAGCCACCATCGCAGTCCCGGCTCTCTCTCACAGAGTCAAGAATGAGCGCGCACTACCTATTCGGCTACGCCTGCTGTGCATCCTCGCGACGCAGGTTATCTTGGCTGTATGGTTGGGGTCTAGGGTTACCATTGGTCCGCTGGTGCTGATTGAAGTCCTGCCACGCACATACTCATTTTCTTACGTCAATGTCCTAATAGGCCTGATGATTCTGGCTTACATAGCGTCGCTACTTCCGCCGGCGTTGCTGGTGTCCTTGGCACGGCAGATGGCGCGAGTGCGGGATTTGCTTACCCTGGGCCGTTTGCGCCGTATCGAGCGCCTGACGGCAGCCTTGTTGAAGGCCCCTCCGATCCAGGTGCCGCCTGCTGAGGCCTGGAATACGCCCGACTATGCTAATTACCGACTTGCCATTGCGATCCTGGATCGGCGAAAGGCATTGAAGGCATCTTCTAGCCAGGTAGCCCAGCAGCTCGCCAGGCGGCTGGATCAATTGGTTGCTCAATCCCCGGGCTACTTCGAGTTACTGCACAAGCTGCAAAGGCTGAGTACCCAATGAAGCCGACGTCAGACGCGACGGCGGCAGCAAGATCGATGCCGCTGCGCGAGGCGTACGCGGCGGCCGAACGATACATCCGCCAGCAGGAGGGGATGTTCCACTCCGTTTCTATGTTTCTCCCACCCGATCGCCGCGTCGCCATGCGCGTCGCCTTCGCCTTCTTTCGGCAGGCCGACAACATGGTAGACCAGGACAAGTTGTCCTTGGATGAGTTTCAGGCGTGGCGCCAAATGGCACTGCGGCCATCCTATGAGCAGGCCGACCCAGTTCTGGCAGCATGGGCTGATGTCCGCGAGCGGTACGCCATTGAGCCGCGCCACGTCAATGACCTGCTCGATGGCATCGAAATGGACGCGACACCGCGCCGATACGCGACGTTGGATGAACTGAAAGACTACTGCTATCACGTGGCTGGGACGGTGGGGCTTCTATCATTGAAGCTTCTCCACCTGGCACCGGGCGTGACGTTTGATGATGCGGCGCCGCAGGCAGTTGAGCTTTGCACTGCCCTGCAATTGACAAACATTCTGCGCGATGTAGGTGATGATCTGAGTGCCGGTCGGATTTACTTGCCCGGAGATGAGCTAGCGGCCGTTGGCCTGAAGTACAGCGACATCGAGGCCAGGGTTTACGACGAGCGGTTTCGCGCGCTTATGGGTCACTTGGCAGGCATCACGCGTCAGCTCTATGCCTCATCCTGGTCAGGACTGAGCTTGTTATCGCAGACAGGGCGGTATGTGGCCGGGGCAGGGGGAATCTATTACCGGGCCGTGCTCGATGAGCTGGAGCGACGTGAATACAACGTTTTTGGGGAGACGGTGCGCTTCTCGATGGTCCGAAAGCTGTGGGTGATGCTAATGGGATGGCCACAGATCGTGTGGCCCAATGCTCGCCGACAAAGTTGACAGCGCTCTGGCCTTGCATAGAATTCACTCACCTGGAGCAATCCGGGTACACCCTGCCGTCCCCCCTACGGTGGGGTGTTTTCTGTTAGGCCCTGCACGCCAAGTTGATTTTCCCATCTGCCAGAATATTGTAATAGACAAGGCAGCCACAGTTGTCTGCTTTCCCTTTGTCACGGGACGTGATATGCGTGTATGCAAGTAAAACGCAGCGCGGCTGGAAGGTTTCCGTAGAAAGGTGGCTACAGTCACTTGGTCCTAGGTGGCGAGTCCGAGAGATGCCAAAGGCGCTAGCAAATCTGCCGCGATTGCCAAGGATTGCCTCGATTTCACGCTGACTCTTCGATATCATTGCGTAGCGCGTCAATCGCTTCACTATACGTCACTTCCTGCTCACCATTTTCGTTTAGGAAGTAGAAACCTCCTGCGGGCCTAGGTCGAAAAATGAGGCCGTCAACCGCGATCTCTTGGTCTGGCTTGATCACATAGGAGTACGAGGGGTAGTTCTCTGTTACGAATGTCACGAGTTCATGAAACTCATCCATTTTCTGACCCGCCTCCCTGGTACTGGCCAACATCCATTGTTCGTTCTAGTGTAGCCAACCATGCGCTATTGTTGCTCAACATCGGTCCTGGGAATGGTTGGTTTGCCTTCCCCAACTGTGGTGATCGCTTCAATCAAGAAATCAATTGCATCGCTGTCGTCCATTGCGATGATCTGCCGATACAAAGCTTCTGCGATCTGGTATTCACCGTTTAGGTCGAAGTCTCGCGTCACCTCGACGCTGAATTGCATAGTTATTGGGAACACGGCACGTATCGTAGGCATGTTATCTCCATTTGTAGATTGCCATGGGTAATTGAGCTCAGTTTACTAGTCCCGACATATATCGTGCACCAGTCCCCTTGCCTTCACGCTGACCACTGGGATGCCAGCAGCTATGGCCGATCCACTTTTTGCGATACCCTCACCTTGCTTGCTCTTGACCAGCTCGCGAGCGTTCTGCAGATCAATCATGTCCTGCTGGCCGAGCTTTGCTTCGAGTGATTTGTCCACGGAGCCGATTGACTAACCCAATCGCGTGTATGCCGGACAAAACAAGCTGGGTAGCGATTGCGTCTACGCCTACATTATAGGAACAATTGTTCCGTAAGCAAGCACTTTTGATGATTCTCGCTGGGGATAGTCAAAGGGGGCGTTGTCTTGTTCAACCGGGCCTGCAACTATGCTAGTTGCACAGTCACGCCAGCAATTTGATTTTGCAGCGTAGTGATCGCCGCTCCGACCATCGCCACCGTGGCCTCGAGGACGGCGTCATAATAGTTGTGTACTCAAGGTGGGCAAGCCTGTCCGGCCATATGCCTGAGCTAGGCCGCTGTTGAACCTGCTCTCTTGGACAGGTCAGTTTGTAGCTGGGTTAGAGGGGATCTACTACCAGGCGGTACTTGACGAGCTGCTGCGCCGCGATTTCAATGTGTTCGCGGAACCAGTGCGTTTCTCAATGGCCGGCAAACTATGGGTGCTTCTGACGCGGTGGCCTCGGATCATTTGGCCTGCCATGGGAGGAAGACTTGGCCAAGTCCAAGTTGCGGCTTCATTGCCAGGCCCTCGGAGTAGTTTAGCTATATCCCGCCGCCCCTTCATGCGGTGTCGAGTCCCATGGAGCAAAAAAGGATCAGCAACAGTACGGACAGCTTCTATGGACCAGAAGTGAAGCTTGGGTTCAAATGCTTCGAGGCCATTGGCCAAACACAGCACAGACGATCGGCGGCAGTATTTTCCTCGATAGGGCAGGTTGGTTAAATGAGTCGGCTTCGACCGTCTGCAACTGGTACTGTAGGGGGACAACGTGTGGATCACGCATATGTTTACCCTTGACTCTCTATAGAATTGCTCTTTAACAACTTCGCCAAGCACGAAGATTATGCAGCCGGCTGCAGCACGAAGCCGGGAAACTCTTTGTTGCGGCACCAAAGTGCGGCTGCCATCAGACGCAAGCCGCGCTCGG